>CAZMNK010000015.1:53692-58938 GCA_964567625.1 uncultured Enterobacterales bacterium
GAGGGGTGTGGGCGCCGCGGCGTCTCGGAGTGCCCTGGTTGCGGAGTTGATGGGCGTGGTCGAGCTTCCCGAGGACTGTGATCTACTGGCCGGCATCTGCCTGATGGCGGGACCTGTGAATCAGAACGACATCGGCAAGGCCTTCTTTGGCCACTCGGACCTTCTCTCCAAGGCCTTTCCGGACCGGGACCCCACCTCCTTGCTGGTCTGGACACTGAAGGCGAAGACGGTGGCGGACCCGGTGGGCAACGAGGAACAGCTGCTCAACAAGGCGCGAAAGGGTGCGCTTGTGGACCTGCGCGGGGGACCTCACGACCTGGTGAAGCTCCTACGCAAGGGCCGCCTGGAGCCCATGCGACGACGAAATGGGCGGGTCAACGGGGAACGGGCCTTCCATGATCAGGACAACTTCGTGGTGGCTCCGGACGGCCGCGAGGTACCCGGCAACCGCGGTTCCCCCTGGCCTCGTGCCTGGGCTTCCGAGACGCTCTGGGAGTTGAACTCGTGACGCTGAACTTTCCACAGCCGCCGTCGATGAACGGTCTGTACCTCAAGGCTGCGCTCAAGCGGGGCACTCTCTCGGATGGCGGGACGATTCCTCGCCTCGAGGCCACCCTGGAACCGACCCTGCCGGTTCCGGAGGTCCTTGCGGCGTACGGCAAGGTCTGCGGTGCGGTCAACAGCGAGGTGGTGCCTCCCTGCTGGCCCCATGTTCTTGCGGCCCCCTTGCACCTGGCGCTGCTGACCCACGACGACTTTCCCTTGCGTCCCCTGGGCGTGGTGCACACCCGGAACCGGATCACCGTCCACAGGGCGCTGCCGATTGGTGCACCTCTGGGGGTGCGCTGTTGGGTCGAGGGTCACCGCCAGCACCGGCTGGGCGTGGAGTTCGACCTGGAGACCGAAGTGGGCCTGGACGCCGAGACGGTCTGGTCTTCGACCTCGACCATTCTCTCCCGCACCCGGGAAGCCACGGGGGAAAAGCGAAAGCCCAAGGACCCTCCCATTCCCGGGCAGAGTGCGGGCCGCGAGCGCTCCACAGTCTGGCATCTGCCCGCCGACCAGGGGCGACGCTATGCCCGGGTGTCGGGTGACTTCAACCCCATCCACCTCTACCCCTGGACCGCCAAGGCCCTGGGGTTCCCTCGCCAGATCGCCCACGGTATGTGGAGCCTCGCGCGCTGTCTGAGTGAGCTGGAGGAGGATCTGCCCCAGGTCCCCTGGACCGTTTCCGTGAGCTTTCGGAAGCCAGTCCTCTTGCCCAGTCCTGTCCTGTTCAGCACGGGACGAGAGGAAGAGGCGCTGGTTTTTGACCTGCGCACGCGGGATGCACAGAAGCCGCACCTGGAAGGCAGGATCCTGACGGACTGAGTTTGGGGAGAACCGGGATTGCGCCCAGGGCGAGGTCTTGACAGATCAACTTGCTCTTTTTAAGGTCAAGTGAATGCCGGTTTGGTTCGAAGTCGTCTACATGCGCACCCCGTTCTATCGTCCGGGCCCATCACGATGAACACGAACGTTCAGTCGGCCCCATTCCCGCGGCTTCGCAGACCGTTGAACATCACGGTCGTGGGGGAGATGGGACTGACGGATGGTGTGGCGCTCTGGCTCGACGAGAACCGGATGGACTTCCTGCTCCGAGAGCGCCTGGACCCGGAGAGCATCCAGTTGGTGCGGGTGGACCTGGCCGGCTTCGGCCAGCACGCGGACCTGAATGTCCAACTGGTCCGGATTCTGTCCGGCCGAGAGACGCCTTTCCGCAAGGGCTGGTTTCACTCCGGTACCTGGAATCCCCTCCATTTCGCGGACCGGGACACGGTGGAGGTCTACCTGGAGAAGTCCGAGGTGGTCTCTGGTTCCCTGGCGTCGAAGCGGAATAAGACCACGGATGCCACCTCTCGCCCGGAGGCGCTCTCCCAGGGCTCCCAGTCGCGGCACAGCGACACGACCCGGACCAAGGTGGCCGGTTCCGACTCCAGCAGCGATACGGGCGGACGTGCCCGGGTGCGGCGGTCGATGCGACGAGCGCGGAGGCGCCTTGCGGAAGAACGGGGTCACGCCCATCCAGCAGGGGAAACCTCGGCCCGGAAGGTCGTCAGGCAGGTCCGCGAGGAGCGGAGATCGGGTCTGATTTCTCCGCCGGTCAGCCCTGCAGGCTCCCACCCCCGAGCCACCGAGCTGCTCAGGAAGGGGGTCCTGAGAGATGACGAGGTCACCCCGATCCTGTCCACGGTGGGGGGCGTCAGCCTGTTGGCCACCTTTGTCTCCAAGAGCCGGCTGGAACGTGCCCTCAACATGGGAGATGGCTGGTTCCGCCTCGTCCTGGGCCGTGTTCCCGGAATGAGCCCACAGCAGCGACTGCAACTCGTGATTCGGTTGCCAGATGGCTCCATGGTCCAGAGCACCGTCGAGGTCCTGCGGCTGGGGTCCACCCGGATGCTCCTCCAGGCGGCGCCGGCGGACCCGATGACCCTGGCCATCCTCCGGAACGCGATCTGAAGCAGCGTGGGGGCCTCTCGAAGGTTCCTTTGACCGGGATCACACCAGGGGCCTGGTGCCAGGGGATCAGGCCGGGTCGTATCCCAGGTTGGGCCCCAGCCAGCGCTCGGCTTCCTGGAGGGTCCATTCCTTGCGCCGGGCATAGTCTGTGACCTGGTCGCGTCCCAGTTTCCCCACGCCGAAGTACCGGGCGGCGGGATGGCCGAAGATCCAACCGGACACCGCGGCGGTGGGCATCATGGCGAAGTTTTCGGTCAGGGTGATTCCTGCGTGGGCTGGCGCGTCAAGCAGGTTGAACAGCACGCCTTTCTCCGTGTGGTCGGGGCAGGCGGGGTAGCCGGGGGCTGGCCGGATGCCCTGGTACCGCTCGCTGATCAGGCCATTGAGGTCCAGGTCCTCCTCGGCAGCGTAGCCCCAGATCCGGGTTCGAACCTCCCGATGGGTCCACTCGGCAAAGGCCTCAGCCAGGCGATCCGCCAGGGCCTGGGCAAGCAGTGCCGAGAAATCATCGTGGTCGGCCCTGAACTCCTCGAGCAGGCTCTCCAGTCCGTGGCCGGTGGTGACGGCAAAGGCCCCGACGTGGGCCCCCCTCGGGGCGATGAAGTCGGCCAGGGCAAGGTTTGGACGGCCACCACTCTTTCGGTTCTGCTGGCGCAAGGTGTGGATCCGGTGAATCGGCTCCCCCGAGGGGTTGCAGACCACGATGTCGTCCTGGTCGGGTGCAGCTGGAAACAGGCCGACCACACCGCGGGGTACCAGGCGCTGCTCTCCCACCATGCGATCGAGCAATTCCTGGGCGGCTTCCAGGAGGCGCCGGGCTTCGGTTCCGGCCTGGGGATGAGACAGGATGCCGGGGTAGGTTCCTGGCAGCTCCCATGCCCGGAAGAACGGGGTCCAGTCGATGAGGGCGCGCAGGTCCTCCAGCCGGACACCCTCGAGCACCTTTCGGCCGAGCCACCCAGGAGCGACCGGGGGCGTTTCCACAAAATCCGGTTGAAGCCGGTTCTCACGCGCCTGGTCCAGGCTCACACGTCGCTCTCCGGTGGTTCGCGCTGCGCGACGTTGTCGGACTGAGACGTACCGTGCATTCGTCTCGGCCACGAAGTCGTCCCGATGGCGGTCGCTGAGCAGCTTGGCCGCGATGCCCACTGCCCGTGAGGCGTCGGACACGTAGACCACCGGGTCCTCCCGAACAGGGTGGATCTTGACGGCCGTGTGCAGTTCGGAAGTGGTGGCCCCCCCAATCAGGAGCGGGGTGGGGACCTGGGTTCTCTGGAGCTCGCTGGCCACGTGCACCATCTCGTCCAGAGAAGGCGTGATGAGCCCACTCAGCCCGATCAGGTCCACGGCGTGGGCGCGTGCCTCGGACAGGATGGTGTCGCAGTGGACCATGACGCCCAGGTCCAGGACCTCGTAGCCATTGCACTGAAGCACGACGCCCACGATGTTCTTGCCGATGTCGTGGACATCGCCCTTGACCGTCGCCATCAGGATGCGGCCCTTGCTGAACCCGGCGGTCGCGTCCTCCTTCAGGTAGGGGTCGAGCCAGGCGACAGCCTTCTTCATGACGCGGGCGCTCTTGACCACCTGGGGAAGGAACATCTTTCCGGCACCGAACAGGTCTCCCACCACGTTCATGCCGTCCATCAGGGGACCTTCGATGACCAGGATTGGCTTGCCCAGCATTTCCAGGGCTTCTGCAGTGTCCTCTTCGATGAAGGTCGCAATGCCATTCACCAGGGCGTGGCTGAGTCGATCCCCGACCGCCTGCTCTCTCCATTCCAGGTCGTCCTTGCGGTCACGGCGTTTGCCCTTGGCGGTGTCGGCGATCTCCAGCAGGCGTTCCGTGGCGTCCTCTCGGCGGTTCAGGACCAGGTCCTCCACCCGTTCCCGGAGTTCCGGGTCCAGTTCGGTGTAGGGCAGGACGGCGCCGGCGTTGACGATGCCCATGTCCAGACCGGCCTGGATGGCGTGGTACAGGAACACGGCGTGGATGGCCTCTCGCACGGCGTGGTTGCCACGAAAGGCAAAGGAGACATTGCTCACCCCGCCCGAGACCCGGACCCCGGGGAGCTCTGCCTTGATCCAGCGGCAGGCTTCGATGAAGTCCACGGCGTAGTTGTTGTGCTCTTCCAGCCCCGTGCCGATGGCAAAGATGTTCGGGTCGAAGATGATGTCCTCGGGGGGAAAGCCGACCTCCTGGGTGAGCAGGTCGTGGCTTCGTTGACAGATGGCCACTCTCCGCGCCAGGGAATCCGCCTGGCCGTCCTGGTCAAAGGCCATCACGATGACTGCGGCGCCATATCGACGGCACAGTCGGGCCTGCTCCAGGAATGGGCCTTCTCCCTCCTTGAGGCTGATGCTGTTGACGACGCCCTTGCCCTGGAGGCAGCGTAGGCCTGCCTCGATGACGGACCACTTCGAAGAATCCACCACGACGGGAACCCGGGCGATGTCCGGTTCTGCGGCGACCAGGTTCAGGAAGGTGGTCATGGCCTGCTCGGAGTCGAGCATGCCCTCGTCCATGTTCACGTCGATCATCTGGGCGCCGTTGTCGACCTGCTGGCGGGCAATCTCCAGCGCAGTGTCGAAATCGTCGGACTTGATCAGGTTCCGAAAGCGGGCTGATCCCGTCACATTGGTGCGCTCTCCAATGTTGGCGAACAGGGCGTCCGATCGCAGGACCATGGGTTCCAGCCCCGACAACCGGAGGTCCGGGTTCGTGTCGGGCACCTGTCGTGGGCTCT
>CAZMNK010000016.1:0-57295 GCA_964567625.1 uncultured Enterobacterales bacterium
GACACCGACACCGACACCGACACCGACACGGACACCGACACCGACACCGACACCGGGGACACCGGCATTGTCGACACGTTGGTGTACCAGGTGGCCCTGCTCGACCTGGAGAGCCTCGACGACCAGGGCGTGCCCACGATCCTGTTCCTGGAGAGCACCTGGGGGGCCGACGGTCTGTACAACTTCAACTTTGACGGACTCGAGCCTGGCCACAGCTATGCCTTGATGGTCGCCGGCACCCAGAACGACGAGGACCTGGATCCCAGCTACACCCTGGACTTCTCAGGCGTGAACCCCAACGACGTGGGCATCCTGGCCGGTGCCTTCCTGCCATTCGAGTCTGTCTTCGAGATCGGGGACCCTGTCGGGGGCGCTTCGGTCGATGACTTCACCCTGGACCGACGCAGTCACACCTGGACCGGGACCTACGAGATGATGTTCCTGCGAGAGGTCGGCGAGACCGAACAGGACGGAGAGACCGTGGTGACGGTCACCGAGGGGGTGGACACCGTGGACCTGCTCGCCGGAACCTTCCCCACAGTCAACGCCGGAATCGCTGCAGGCACGCTCTACAACGGCACCATCCGGCGCGTGGACCTTGGGGAGAGCCCCCGAGAGGAAGTCGAGTTGGGCGCGAGCACCGGGGAACGCATCGGCATGCCGGACATCACCCTGGACACGGTGGCGCCAAAGGTCATCGGCTGGGTCGAGAACGAGGTCGAGCCCAACGACATCTTCACGATCTACGAGACCTATGGACTGGACCCGACTGCCCTGGACAATGCCCAGGGTCTGCCCGAGCCTTCCGGTCCCGGGTACGTGGACCAGGTCACCGCCGTGATGAGCTTTCCCGAGGCGGATCCCTACTGGGAGTACGGCGACAGCGATGTCTTCGCGTTCCAGGTTCCCGAGGAGATGGGCGCCCGGATCTACATCAGCTGGACCAACCCGGACATCAACCTGGACCTGAACTTCCACACCGCGGAGGGGGACTTCTGGGGAGCAGGATGGGAAGTGGCAGACGACAACCCCGAGGGCTTCGACTCCGCCAGCCACCTGGGGCACACCTTCCTGCCCGGTGAGACCTGGTATGTCTCGGTCCTGGGCTGGGAGGGACCGGCCGGGGACCACGACTACCTGCTCGAGTTGGAGTGGACCAACCCCTGAGTCCTCCCGACGCGGACGACAGCGTCTACTCCAGGATGGTCGAGAGAAACATCTCCCCCAGCTCGGCGTGGCCCGTGGGGTTGGGGTGGATGCAGGTCAGGTCAAACCAGAGCTCGGTGCCTGCACCTCGATAGCAGCGCCCGGTCGCGTCGTCGTGGTTGAAGCCATGACCGCAGAAGCTCTCCAAAAGGAAGAGCATGTCCGTGCCCGTCTCCGTGGCGATGGACATGTACTGCTCCATGGACCAGATCACCATCTCCTCCAGCATGGGGTCGGTGACGGCATCCTCGAACCCGGCCAGTGCAGCCATGGGGCACGCGGTCACGTCCCCTGTGGCGTCTGTGAACTCGTACTGGTTGGTGAACACCACGTAGATGCCATTGGGAAAACGACCCGGCTCCACCATCCACTCCACGGCCTCCCGCAACAACTGCATGGTCTCTTCGGTCTGTTCCCACAACTGGTCGTGGGTCTTTGCGCCTTCGGAGAAGTCCTTGGCCAGCGCGGACAGGTCGTTTGAGCCCATCGTCAGGACCACCAGGGTGGTCTTTTCCCGCTGGTCCTCCGGAAGACAGTCCAGGACCTGGTCATTGTCCCGCATCAGGTCATCGGCCCGGGCCCCGTACTTGGCACAGGAGGCAAAGTCCCCGGACTCCTGGGAAATGCTGGTCCCCTCGAAGAGATCCACGGCCTGCCAGAAGATGTCGGGCGGTTCCAGGCCGAACTGGGCCGCCAGGTCCAGGGCCAACCGGTTCCGGTAGAAGTCAGCATCCATCGTGGGCAGGGTCCCCACGGTGACGGAGTCCCCCAGAAACACCACCCGCTCGATTCCCGAGATGTCCTGGTGGTCCGTGCCGGAACAGTGGCTGCCGATCAAGGGGCTGAACTGGTCGTAGTCCGGGGCGGGTTGACCGGGATCCGCGGCGATATCGGTAAAACAGGTCTCGAAGGAGGTCGTGTCATTCTCCCCGGTCTCCCCGTCGGGCTCGCCGGTGTCCTCTGCGGGGGGTGTCGTGTCCTCGGTGTCCTCGGTGTCCGTGGGGCCCGGATCCCCGGTGTCGACCGGGTCATCCGTCTCGCCCGTCGCCTCCTCGGTCTCCTGGGGTTCAGTGGTGGTCCCACCGTAGTCAGGCTCGGGATTGGTCCCCTCCTCGAGGGATCCACAGGCGAGCAGACCAAGCAATGAAAGCAGTGGGGTCATCGAATCTCCCAGTCCTCAACAGACCTAACAGTCACATCTGACTGTTTTTATAGTCATGTCTGACGGTTCCTGACAAGCCGGACCTGGCAGATTCCTTCTGCTTGAGCCTTCAGAGCCTCCTGATCCCCTCAGCCGGTCGACAGGCCGTGCGCCTCTGGGTCCACGGACTGGACGTCCCAGCCGGTGGGTGCGGGCGTGTCCTTCGCCAACAGGACCAGCGCAGGAACGGCCATGTCCTCCAGGAATCCTTCCAGGACCGTCTCCTTCGACAGGGCGGCCACGCCATCGACCACCACCACCGCTGGCCCCTGGCGACCCAGCGTCTTCAGACCCCCCAGGACCTCTTCGGCTGCGGGCCTTTCCCCAGTCAGCCACCGAACCCCAGGAGTCCCCCGAACCGCCTCCAGGGCAGTGGCCCGGTGCCCGGGATCGGGCAAGAGGAGCACAGGGCCCATTGCCCCCAGGCGAAGGGCACAGTCCACCGCGAAGCGACTTCGCTCCTCGCCGTGAGAGAGCCGCCAGACCTGGCGACCGACCACAGGAGGCAGACCAGCAGGCCACGATGGCCCCCCAGACCGGGCGCTGACACTGACCAGTTCCTCGTGAACCACGGCCCGGCGTCGCACATCCAGGGCCTGCCCGATGAGAAAGCCCGCCAGGCCAAAGAGCAGGGCCACGCCCAGCCCCGCAACCAGGGCCTCTGGGCTGGTGTCAGCCCCGGCCCAGGCTGGCCCGGGCAAGGTCAACAGGGCAAACCACAGCAGCAGAGAGGTGACGCGCATGGCCGCTACTCTCCCCCACCGTCGACTCCCAGGCAAGGCCCCCCTCGCGCTACCCTCCCGGAGAGGGCGCGATGGTCTTGATCGCCGCAGGGCTGGTACTACTGCTCGCAGATGCTGTCGCCGAGCCGTTGGAGGCCACCCAGGAGGTGCGGCTGGAGGTCGCCACGACCCGGGCGTTTCCGGGCCTGGAGATCGAGGCCCACACGACCTGGCTGGGAGAAGCGCGCGTCCTGCCGCTCCACGACGATGGACAGTTGGCGGGCGACGTTCCTGGAGATGGTGTGTACGTGGGAATCTGGACCGGGGCTCCGGTGCGGGTCCTCGCCATCCAGCTCCAGGTGGCCACCGATGCCCACAGCCCCTTCGAAGCCTATGGGGGCCTGGAACGGATCGTTCAGCCCACGGACCGCCTGGCGTGGGCACTCGAGATGGATGAGACCCCCACAGCCCGTCGGGTGGCGGCGCCACTGCTGTCCCGGCCCACCGAGGCGAGAGAGTTGAGCGGCGTGGCCGCAAGCCTGGGATGGGCCTGCCTGGCCTTTCTCTATGTCGCCTGGCTCGTGGGACGGGATCGGACCGCTTCATGACCAGCCGAGCGGTCACTCCGCTGGTCCTGGCCGTCCTGGCAGTGATCTGGACCTGGCCGGCGGCCGTGGTCGGCGGGGACTGGCTGGTGGGCCGTCACTTTGATCTGCCCGGAACCGTCTGGTTCATCTCCGCGGCCGAACGCCTTCTCCCGACCCTACACGACCCGCTGACAGCCTGGCCCCAGGGCGCCACCCACACCCGGCTGGACAGCTGGGTCCTGTTGCTGACCGGGGCACTCGGCGGTGCTCTGGGGGCCGCTCGGCTCCATGCCCTCCTGCAGGTCACCGGGGTCTTCGTCTCCGCCTGGGCCGCCGAAGGCTGTGCCCGCGCCATGGGCGCCCGAGCCCCCTGGTCCTGGCTTGCCGGCCTGAGCTTTGGCTTCAGCGGACTGGCAGCCACCGCCCTGCTGGAAGGCCACGTCTACTACCTTGTGGACCCCTGGCTACCGGGGTTCGCCTGGGCCTGGTGGCGGGCCACCGGGCCGGAGGGCACCGCTCGCCAGGCCGCCCTGGCCGGGGGCCTGTGGATCGGCTGCCTGCTGACCTCCGCCTACATCGGGATGGCCGCCGCGCTGGTGGCCATCGGCCTCGCCGCCGGAGGCCTGGCCCGTCGAGAACTCTCCAGGAGTGTCGTTCTCGGCGCCCTGGTGGTCGTGCTTCCCGCGGTGGGGGGCTACCTGGCGCTCTTTGCGGCCGGCGACCTGCACGCCGGGGTGGTCGCGGAGAGCCTGCACCTCGGCAATGCCGACCTGGTCAACCTGGCCGGCCCGACCCCCGAGCTCGATCGAAACAACAACAGCCTCTCCGTCACCCTCCATGCCAGCATCCTTGCCCTGTTCCTGGTTTCCCCCGTGGTCCTTCGAAAGGAGGACAGGTGGAAGGCCCTTGCCATCACCGGTGCCCTGGCGCTGGTGCTGGCCTGCGGTCCCGCGCTGTCGACGCCTCGAACCACGTGGATTCCCCTGCCCCTCGCCCTGCTCGATGGGTGGGATGGGATGGCCCTGGTCCGTTTCCCGGCACGCCTGGCCTGGGCCTGGAGCCTGTGTGCCGGCCTGGTGGCAGCCCGGGTGGCCACGGTTCTGGCCGAGCGAAACCTCCCTGCCACGGCCCTGGTTCTCGTCATCGCCCTCGTGGATGTCTTCTGCGTGATCGACATGCCTGGTCGACAGCGCATCCAGCTCGCCTCCACACCGACTGCCTACCAGCATGCCCAGGGTGCAGTGCTCGACCTCTACCCGGAGTACGTGGGCCCGGTCGGGGACTGGAACACCTGGTTCCAGGGACTGGCATGCCTGTACCAGGTCGACCACAGCCACCCGATTCCTCACGACTGCGTGGCCACCACCCCGGAGGATGACCCTGGCCAGACCCTGGCGAAAGAGGTTCGTGGACGGCTGCTGGCGGGTCTTCCCGTCGAGGACCTGCTGAAACAGTGGGAGATCGATGCCATCGCCTGGCACCCGGACCTGTTCACGTCGGGGGACCGACGGCGACTCGCGGAACGCCTGCGGGTCCTCGACCCTGAACCGGTCCGCACCACCGATGGTGGGGACCACGTGGTGCTCTATCGAAGGCCTCGCTCGTGATCGTCCTGTGGCTGGGGGTGGCCTGGGCGAGCCAGGGAGTGGTGGTCCAGGTCGTGGACACCCGCGCCGCCCTGGAGGCGTCTCCCCTGGTGGAACTGGTCGATGCTGCAGGCACCCTTCACACCGTGGAGACCCGAGATGATGGCGTTTCCCCCGACGCCCAGGCCGGGGATCGCACCTGGAGCGGTCTCGTGGACCAGGTGGTCGGGCTGAACGTGGTGCTGACGCTCCGCGATGACCGGGCACAGAGCTGGTCGGGTGAATTCGAGCTTGCCGAAGAACGGTCCACCTTGCGGGTAGTCCCCACGGCAGATGGCGGTCTCCGACCCTGGCAGGAGCAGCATCTTCCTCCCCCGAGCCCCCGGTCAGGCATTCCCCCAGAGCCGACCTGGTCCGCCCCGGCCTCTCACACCCCGGCATCGATTCCCTGGGGGCTGCTGGCCTGGGCAGCAGGCCTCGGGCTCCTGGCACTGGGCCTCCTCAGGAGTGTCTCCTCCCCCGGCGACAGGGGCTCGGGCGGCATCCTGTCCCGGGTCTCCGCCGCGGACGAGGAGGCCCGCCTGCACTTCCTCGAAGAACGTGCCCAGGTCGGGCCCCTGGTCATCGCGGGCCCCGCGCCCTCGGGACTGAAGGGAGCGACCGTGCTGGGGCCCGGGCGGGTCGACGTGGAGGACCTGCTGCGGACACTGGAAAGCCTGACCGGGAAGGCACAGCTCGTGGTCACCGGCGTGCTGGAGGGCGAAGGAGGCGCCAGCGGTGAGGCTGCCCTGGTACTTCTGGCCAGGGGCCTGCCGAGCCATGTGGAGGCTTTTGTGCTGAAGGGGACCCGGTAGGCAGGTCCACCCCTCGACTATCCTCGCCCCTTGGGTTCCCCTCTCTTGCTCCTGTTCCTCCCCGTCGCCCTGGCCGGTCACTCCCAGCTCTGGGGAGAGAGCGGTGAGCTCTGGGATCCCCTGGGGCGACTGCCCGACTTCTCGTACGCGGGCTACGGCGAAGGCCTGGAGCCTCCTGAGGTCCCGGTGATCACCGATGTCCGGGACCACGGGGCCATCGGCGATGGCCTGACCGACGACACGGCAGCCTTCCAGACCGCCCTGGACTTTGCTGGAACCTCGGGCGGGGGCGCCGTCCTGGTGCCCGAGGGGGTGTGGCTGATCACCGACGTGCTGACCTTCCAGCACAGTGGAGTGGTCCTGCGCGGAGAGGGGGCCGAAGCGAGCGTCCTGGAGATTCCCGTGTCACTGACAGACGTGCGAGGGGCCGCGGACCAGTGGTCCTGGAACGGGGGATTCCTGTGGGTGGAGCCACCCTCCGGGCCGTCGAGCCTGGCCCAGGTCACCCGGGCTCAGATTCGCGGAGACCGGCAACTCAGCCTGGATGCACCCGCCGAGGGTTGGGTGGTGCTTCGAATGACCGATGAGGACGAGGGTTCGCTGGGACGTCACCTCCACAATGACCAGGAGGACGCCGGCGACTGCTCCTACCTGGTGCCCCTCGTGCTGGACTGGCCGGTCTGGCTGGAGAGTGATGGCACCCTGGTCCAGCCCTTGCGAACGGACCTGCGCCTGGAGTGGTCCCCCCAGGTCCTGGCACTCCCGGCCCTGACCGGGGTGGGCATCGAGCAGCTGGGCCTCCGATTCCCGGACACCGAGTACGCCGGTCATCTCGACGAGCCCGGCTACAACGGCATCTTCATGATCGGCGGGGTCGTCGACAGCTGGGTGCGGGGTGTGCGCATCGAAAATGCCGACAGTGGTGTGCTCACCGACCAGCTCTCCAAGCGCATCACCGTCCAGGACCTCACCCTGGAGGGTCGCCCCGGACACCATGGGCTGAACATCGCCCACACCAGCGATGGGCTGTTCACCCGGCTGGATATCGTCGCCGACTATGTGCACGGCCTGACCCTCGATCACCGGTCCAATGGCAACGTCTTCTCCCACGTGACGGCCACTGAAGACGACTGGGGCCTGGAACTGGATCACCACCGGGACGCGTCGTTCGAGAACCTGTTCACGGCTTTCGAGGCACCGACCAACTTCTGGCACGGCGGGTCTCTGTGTGCCGGTCTACCGAGCGGAGCGCGAGGCACTTTCTGGAACCTGCCGGGGCCTCTGTACGAGCCCTACTGGGGCCACATCCAGGCCAACCTGGTGGGGGACCTGGCGGAGGAGGAACTGCTCACGACCGACAACGAGTGGTACGAACCCGTCGAGGACCTGCGCCCTCGGAATCTGCACACAGCCCAGAGGGCCTTCCGCCTGGGATTGGACTGGGAGGACACCGGGCTGGACGAGGCCGACGGGTCCACGGCCGCTTCAGGCGGTACCGGGTGCGGGTGCGCTGGACAGTCCAGCAGCGCTGCCTGGCTGTTCCTTCTGTGGGGGGGCTGGTGGCCTGGGCGTCGGCGCTCCGGGGAGACCTGGACCGCCAACCCGCCATGAGAGAAGCCACCGGAGGCGACCCGGTTTCCCGGGAATGGCCCTGTCCTGTTCTCGTTGATGCCAGCAAGGCAAAGTCCTAGCGAGGCAACTCCAGGCGCAGCCACTGCTGGTCTCGAACCCCCGGCCCCAGGCGTTGTTCAAGCACGGCACCCCAGGGTCCCGCACGATCGAGGTCCACCAGGAGTTCTCGAACACCCAGGCGACGAAGCTGGGCCAGCTCCGCATTCTCCGGCACTTCCCCGCCGGTCTCGTCGAGATGCGCCAGCCTGGTGAGCACGGGGGCGATCCGGAACAGGGTTCGACTGACCGGATCGTCGGTTCCCGCCCCACTGGCAAGAGGACGGCCATGGCCCGCAGCCAGGACCAGCGTCGAATCCCCGGCGACGGGAAGAGGCAGGTGAAGAACAGCACCCTGGCCCCCAGGAATGGCGGGCGGCCAGGGGGTCAGGGGCAAGTCCCGGGCGGAACCGTTCAGCGCCAACAAGACGATCAAGACCAGAACCCCTCCCCCACGCCATGCCGCCAGCCCGGTCGCGACCAGGAGCAGTCCGAGTTCCGCCACGGCCAGGCCACCACCGGGACTGCCCGCTCCTGGCAGGTCCCCAAAGAGCACCGCAGGTCCCTGGTTCCCCACGGTCCCCAGGGCAACGAGCAACCCCAACACAGTCCAGCAGGCGGGCAACACCCAGCGCCGTGGGGTGCGATGAAGCCGCAGCGCGACAAAAGCCACCGCAGCCAACAGCAACAGCACAAGGAGACCGACCATCCCCGGTACCAGGTCCGGTGGATCAGCGAAGAGCCAGCCGGCGCCAAGGGTCCAGGAGAGCGGCCCCAGGCCAAGGACCGCAACCACGACCACAACCCCCGCCATGGCCCGCAGCACCGATCGATGTCTGCCGGAGGCGAGGCCAATCCCCAGGGGCGGCAACGCTGCCAGGACCCACCACCAGAAGGCCTCCCGCGGCCCCACCGCCAGCGCGACCACCGGCAGACCCGCCAGCACCCCCGCGACCCAGGTTCCTCGATCCAGGGCCCGCAACCAGAGGCCGACGGCCAGTGGCCACAGTGCCATGGCAGCAAACACCGGCATCGCGCCCGCCGAACCGGCTGCCGCCAGGACACCGCCCAGCTGCCAGCCGATGCCTGCGGTCAGAGCGGCACGGTGGTCACCCCACCAACAACCTCCAAGCCATGCGGCGCTCAGGCCAGCAAGCCAGACCCATCCCCACAACGCCAGGTTGACCCCGAGCGGCCACCCCAGGAGCGCCACCAGCGGAATGGCCGGGGCTGCCTCGATGGGAACGCCAAAACGGGCGACAAGGTCCTCACCGACCGGGTGGTTCGTCCGGTCCACCTGGACCAGCCCCTCCCACCCCAGACCTCCTTCCAAGACCACCGCCAGGCGGGAGAGCGCATCGCCATCCCCTGCCGGGATTGCGGAGAGGAGTCCCAGGGGAAGAGGCCAGAGTGCCAGACCGGCACCCAGGGCGAGAGCCAGGGCCAACAGTCCCCAGGCACGACGACCGCCCAGTGGCGCCAGGGTGGGCACCAGGCGACGCCAGACCGTGTCCGAGACCTGCCAGGGCCGCAGGGACATGAAGCTCCTCCAGGTCCGTGCAGTCTACCGGGAAGGGTTCCCGGGGAAGACTCACCCCTGCCAGTGCATCAGGCCCCGGCAGTCGCTCGAATCCGCTCGATCACCTGGACGGGAAAGCGCACAAGACCTCCCTGTCGATCCACACAACAGAGGTGGATCTCCCCCTTGACCAGGGGATTGGCCTCCCCGGGCAAGTAGACCCGCTGATCGAAAATCGCCCGGAACTCGCTCTCCAGGTGAACTGTGGACCGCACCTCGAGAGTGTCGCCAAACCGGGCGCCCTTCTTGTAGGTGACATCAGCCCGGTAGACCACGAACCCCAACCCCTCTTCCTTGTAGAGACGAACCAGCTCGTCCACCCCCAACAGGTGCTCTCGGGCTCGCTCGAAGTACTTCAGGTAGTTCGCGTGGTAGACGACGCCGGAGTGGTCCGTGTCCTCGTAGTAGACCTGGACCTGGTGCACGAAAGGGGACATGGGACACCTCGTCTGCAGCCGCTCTTAGCCCGCTCGACGCCAGAGGCAGACCCCCACCATGACCGGATCTCCCCCAGTGAACCGCCCCACGGGCCTTGGTCGGGAAGGCGGTGTTATCTGCCCCCATGCTTCTCTGGGCCCTGGTCCTGGCCTGCTCCACCGGTTCCCGAGAGGAACTGGTGGTCTTCGCCGCATCCTCTCTCTCGGAGCCCATGACGGAGATCGGGGTGGCGTGGGGACTGAGTCGAACCGAACTGGACCTGGTCCAGGTCTTCGATGGCTCCAACCGACTCCGCACCCAGCTGGCCCACGGGGGACCGGCCCAGGTCTTCGTCTCGGCCAGTGCGGACCAGATGGCAGTCGCCGTCAAGGACGGGTTGGTCGTGGATCCCCGCCCCCTGGTCAGCAACCGGGTGGTCCTGGCCCTGGCCCCCGATGGCACCGGGGACATCCGCACCCTGGAGGACATTGTCCGGCGGGAGGCCACCCTCGTGGTGGCTGCAGCAGACGTGCCGCTGGGCCAATACACCCGGGAAGCCATGGACAGGCTTCCTGAAGCAGCGCTGGGCGAGAAGCTCCTGGCTCGGGTCGTCTCCGAGGAGACCAATGCGGGACAGGTTCTGTCCCGAATCCGCCTGGGCGCGGTCCAGGCAGGGGTGATCTACGCCAGCGATTCCGAGGGTCTGACCACCCTGTCCCTCCCCCCGATCGATGCCCTCTACCAGGTGGCGTTGACCCCCGACGCAACCGCTGCGGCGCAGGACTACCTGGTGCACCTGCTGCAGGGCCAGGAGGTCTTCACCCGACACGGCTTCAGCCCACCATGAAGCCCTCCCCGGCGCCGTGGCTGGTGGCCCTGGCCCTGCTGCCCCTGGCGGTCATCCTGGTCCCGGTCGCCTGGCTGGTGGCCAGGGGACTGGAAGGCGGTGCGCTGGGCCCGGTCCTCGGCAGCCCGGTGGTGACCGAAGCCCTGGCACTGAGCCTGTGGACCAGCGTCGTGGCCCTCGGCCTCACGATCCTGCTGGGGACCCCCCTCGCCTGGCTGCTGGCCCGAAAGGATTTTCCCGGACAGCGGCTGATCGACACGATCATCGACCTGCCCATGGTGTTGCCTCCAGCAGTGGCTGGCCTGGCCTTGCTGATGGCCTTCAGCCGCACGGGCCTGGTGGACCTGGCGTTCACCCGTGTCGCCGTGGTGCTCGCCCAGATGTTCGTGGCAGCGCCCTTCTACGTTCGTGCGGTACGGTCCGGTTTTGAGGGTCTGGACGAAACCCTGGAACAGGTGGCGGCCACCCTGGGAGCCTCGCCTGCCTCGATCTTCTTCCGGGTCTCCATACCACTGGCCCTGCCCGCGCTCGTCGGGGGGGCCGTCATGTCCTGGGCCCGCGCCCTGGGGGAGTTCGGGGCCACGATCTTCTTTGCCGGCAACCTGCCAGGGGTGACCCAGACGATGCCCCTGGCCATCTACTCGGCCATGGAGTCCAACCTGGATGCGGCCCTCGCCCTGGCTCTTGTCCAACTGGGGGTGTCCGCACTCCTGCTCTTTGCGTTCAAGCGGGTGAGCCGTGGCGCTTGAACTCGACCTGCAACTGGACCTCTCGGGCTTCACGCTGAACGTGGCCCTCCGCACCGAAGCGGCCACCCTGGCGCTCCTGGGTCCCAGTGGCGCCGGAAAGTCCCTGACCCTGCGCTGCGTGACCGGCACCATCCGGAATTGCCGTGGAAGGGTGGTCCTGGACGACATCGCCCTCCAGGATGACCAGGCTGGCATCCACATCCCTCCCCAGAAAAGAGGCGTGGGCTACGTGCCCCAGAACTACGCGCTCTTCCCCCACCTGAACGTCGCCGAGAACCTTTCGTTTTCCCTGGGAAGAGGGCAGACCCGGGCCCCCGCCGTGCTGGAGACCGCCCGATTGATGGCCCTGGAGGACCTGTTGGACCGCCGCCCGGACCAGCTTTCCGGGGGCCAACAGCAGCGTGTGGCCCTGGCCCGAGCCCTGGTGCCCGGACCCCGCCTGCTGGTGCTGGACGAACCTCTCGCCGCACTGGACGAAGCCCTGCGGCGACGCCTGCGAGAAGACCTGGCCCGGATCCAGGAGCGCACCGACACCCGGGTGCTGGTGGCCACACACCAGGTCGCCGATGCCCAGGCCCTGGCTGCCGAAGTGGCTGTCCTCGACGCCGGTCGTGTGTGCCAGCAGGGCCCCCTGGACCAGGTCCTTCACCACCCGGTCGATCGGCGGGTTGCCGAGCTGGTCCAGGCCACCAACATCCTGCCGGTCCAGATCATCGGCAGCGATGGAACCTGGTGCGAGGTGAGGCTTGGCGACGCCACCCTGCGGGTGCTCTCGAACACCCCACCCGGGCCGGCCTGGCTCATTGTTCGGCCTGAACAACTCAGGCTCCTGGCCGATCACGAGACGACTGTGGGCGCCGAATGGGAACTGGAGGGCGTGCTCTGTGACCACGGACCTCGGGGCGACATCCAGCGGGTCCAGGTGCGCCTGGCCGAGGACGCCATCGTTCAGATCGGCCTTCCAGCCTGGTGGTGGCGAGCCCATCCTGTGGCCCCCGGCGAACGCTGCCGGGTCGCCGGCTGTGCGACAGCAGCCCACCTGGTGAGAGATGATTGAGCGCGGAGCCGAGTTCGACGAGACGGGGACCTACCGCTATCGACTCTGGCGCCGCTGGGCGGAAACGGGCCCCCGTGTGGTCTTCGTGGGGCTGAATCCCAGCACGGCAGATGCCCACCGGGACGACCCGACCATTCGGCGCTGCATGGGATTTGCCCGGTCCTGGGGCTGCGCCGAACTGGACGTCGTGAACCTCTTTGCCTGGCGGGCAACCCTGCCAAAGGACCTGCGAAAGGCACCAGCACCGATAGGACCCGAGAACGACACGGTCCTGCTCCGCCTCACCCGGCAGGCCGATCTGCTGGTCGCTTCCTGGGGAGTACACGGCGCCTGGCAGTCCCGTGGCGAGCGGGTTCGGAGCATGGTCGAACGCCCCTGGCAGTGCCTGGGCCGCACCCTGGACGGACATCCCCGCCACCCGCTCTACCTGCGCCGGGACACCCCGCTGGAACCCTATTGAGCAGCAGCGTCCTGGTGGTGACTCAAGCAGGCCTGTAGCCGAGACAGGGTCTCCTCACTTCCGAGCATGGACAGGGTGACAAAGATCGGTGGACTGGCCGGCCCCCCGGCCACCGCCATGCGCAGAGGCTGGGCCACGCGCCCCAGGTTTCCTTCAAACTCCCCCTCGGCGAGTGCCCGGAGGCAGGACTCCAGGCCCGCCTCCGTCCAGTCGTCCAGGTCCTTGAGCACCTGCGTGACCCGGTCCAACCGGTCCAGGCCTCCTCCCTTGAGCAGGTGCTTCTTGACCGCCTTCGGCGGTCCCCACGCCGTGGGTGCCTCGAAGAAGAAGAGGGCCTTGTCCGCCAGTTCCTTCAGGGTGGCGCTTCGCTCTTTGAACAAGGGGATCAGCCCCCGGATCACCTCTTCACTCGCTGCAGCGACGGGATGCTCGACCTCGTCGAACCAGGCCCGCAGATGGGCATAGAGGCGGTCCTCGTCCAGCTGTCGGATGTAGACCCCGTTCATCCATCGCAACTTGTCCCGGTCAAAGCGGGCAGCGGTGCGCCCGACCCGGCCCAGGGTGAAGGCCTCGACCATCTCGTCCCAGGCCATGACTTCCCGGTCATCGCCGGGACTCCAGCCCAGCAGCGCCAGGAAGTTCACCAGGGCTTCCGGCAGGTACCCGGCTCGTCGAAAGTCGACGACGTCGATCTCGGGAAGTTCGACTCCAAGCGCCGCCGCGATCCCTTCCGCGATGACCACATCGTCACGTTTCTTTTTGCGAAAGCGCTTCATGGTCTCCGAATCGATGCCCAATGCGGAGGCGAGCTCCCCAGGGTCCCGGCCTGATTCGCGAAGGGCCGCCCGGGCGGCCTTGGCCTTGTCCCGCTTGGACATCTTGCCGCCCGACATCGAGAAGATGAGCGGCATGTGGCCATGTGCCGGCGGATCCCAGCCAAGAGCCCGGTACAGGAGCAGGTGCCGGGCCGTGTTCATCAGGTGCTCCTGGGCCCGAAGTACGTGGGTCACCTGCATCTCGTGATCGTCGACGACCACGGCCAGGTGGTAGGTCGGGAACCCGTCCTGTTTGCACACCACGAAGTCGTCGAGATCATCGGCAGGCACCACGACCTCGCCCAGGATCTCGTCGATGATCGTGACCGGTTCCCTGGGAACCTGGAGCCGCAGGACCGGGGTTCGCTCCTCGGACCGGAATCGGAGCAACTCCTGTTCGCTGTAGTCCCGACGGCGGTAGCGCAGAGACCCTCCAGCCGCCTGGGCTTCGGTCCGCATCGCGTCGAGTTCTTCTGGCGTCTCCCAGGCCTCGTAGACATGCCCGGCCTCTCGAAGAGCCTGCAGGTGCGACTGGTACTGCGCCAGGCGCTCTGACTGGCGATAGGGCGCTCCTGGCCCCCCGACCGCAGGACCTTCGTCCCAGTCCAGGCCCAGCCACTTCATGTCTGTACAGATGGCCTCCTCGGAGTCCCGACTGGAACGCTGCTGGTCAGTGTCCTCGATCCGCAGGACCATGCGGCCCCGGGTTGACCGGGCAAACAGCACATTGAACAACGCCGTCCGGGCTCCACCGACGTGGAGGAGTCCGGTGGGCGACGGGGCAAAGCGACAGCGATTCATCGATGCCTCCCAGGCGTCGGCACCTAACCCAACCGACCTCGGGTCCCTACCTAAGCGCCGTGGATTCAGATAGAGTTTGACTGGCAGTTGGAGATGTCTTGGCCACGAATACCCTGACGGTCGTCTTTACCGATCTGGCCAACTACACACAGTCGGTGGCAAGTTCGGATCGAGCTGCCCTGCGGAACCTGATCAGCCAGCACGAAAAGTTCGTCGCCCCCATCCTGACCCGTCACCGCGGCAACGTGGTCAAGAACCTTGGCGACAGCTTCATGGCACTCTTTCCCTCGGCCACGGATGCCCTGCGGGCTGGCCTGGAGGCCGTGGAGTCCGGGCTGCAGAGCGGCGGCATGCTCCTGCGGGTGAGCTGCGCCACCGGAGACGTGGAGGAGATCGACGGGGACGCCTTTGGCGATGCAGTCAATCTCTCCGCCCGAATCAATTCTCGCACCCCGGCCGGGGAGGTCTGGTTCTCCGAGAGCACACGCCAGTGCATGAACCACTCCGAGATCCCCTGGGAGGCCGTGGGTAGCTTTACCCTCAAGGGCATCACAGGCGACGTGGGCTGCTACCGGGCGGTCACCACCGGTGGCTGCCAGCTACCGCCGCCGATCGAGGCCGCCATCAAGGCCGGCAACCTGGTCCGGCTCAAGAAGGGGGACAACCATCCCCGCCTGCCCCCGGACCCCACCCTGCTCTTCGAGGGCTACCAGCCGGGCGGGAAGGACCTGGCGGCGGTGGTCGATTCCCTTCCCGTGCTGGATCCCGCACGGCTGTGGCTCAACGCCTACAAGCTCTCTCCCGCAGCCCGGCAGGAGTGGGAGCAATCCGGGCGGGGACTCGTCATCGCCCAACGGGACTCCCTCAGGGCAGCGATCATCCAGTGCCGCCAGGATGTCATGCCCCAGGCAGGCGGGTCGAACACGATCATCCTGGACATGGAAGCCGGTGCCGAGGTGGACCTGGTCATGGCCGGCATGGCCCTGCCGGCTGTGCCCCTGGCAGATGTCGTCGCTGGCTACAGCTATGACCTGTTGCCCGATGGCCGCTGGGTGAACCGCTCCAACCGAGCGGTACTTCGCGTCCTGGTGAGCAGCACGGGTGTGGCCGCGCAGAGCCTTGCGGTCGGGGTGAGCATTTCCGGCAAGTCCCTCAGCCCATCGTCCCGGGTGGACCTGGTCGACGGCTCGGAGATCCGTGCCGCAGGTGGCCCTCCGATCACCTTCTACCGCCAGAACAACAACAACTACGTAGGCCTCCTGGTCGCCGACAGCCCGATGCGCATGGGCATCGCCCGGGCCCAGGTGGCCGAGATGGGTCGCGAACCAAACCACCCGGGACTGGCCTTGCCTGACCGCAATGGGCAGGACAACATTCGCTGGTGCTCAGGCCCGCGAGCTGCCAAGGCACGAGAAGGTGGTTTCACCCTGGACCGTGCCCTTGCCGGGCGCAGACAGGCCGCGGTCGAGGTCGCTCCCGACGGTCAGACCCAGGTCCGGAGCCTGCACACCCGCTGTCCCACATGGGTCTTCCGGGAAGGCCACATGAACCGGGTCGATGGGGTGGACGGTATCGCCCTGCATGACCTGATCGTCACCGGCACGTCCGTGATCGCCCTTCGGCCGCCGCTGACCTAGCCCAGACTGGCCTCCGCCAGGCGATCGGTCACGGTGACCGGCCAGGGATCCGGCTGAGTCAGGTGGCGCACCCCGGCCGGCAGGGCCTCCAGGCTCTCCAGGCGACGGGCGGAAGCCGACTCGACATCCCCCCAGGGGTGCAGGCGTCGCCCCCCTTCGATCACGGGTTCCAGGAGGATCCGACCCTCCAGCTGCAACTGAACCAGCTCCGCCTCGTCTTCCAGGCAGATCATGTCCCTGTGCGGGCCTCGCACGACCTGCTTGCGACCGGGGTAGGTGGATGCGCCCGGCCGTGTCACCGCTTCAGACCCGAGCCCCCGACCGATCTCCGCCAGGCGATAGGCCATGGATGTTCCGGGGTCTCCAGAACCCACCGAGAGTCGCCTCCCCACCGCCAGCATGTCGACCGGGGCTCGATTCCTGGACAGTTCCTGCACCCGGTGCTCATCCAGGGACCCGCTGCCGAGGATCTTCACCCGCTCCATTCCCGCCTTGTCCAGGGCTTCTCGCACCATGCGGGCAGCCCCGTTCAGGTTCCAGTGATCGACACGGACAATGCGCACGCTGTCTCGGAAGGCCTCCAGCCTGCAGACCCCGTCCAGGATGTCGCCGTCGGGCAGTTCGACGTAGCCAATGTTGGGAAAGTGGGCGCGAAAGGCATCCAGAGCGGCCGAGTCACTCTCGTAGGCCGCCAGGAAGCTGGATGAAAGGGTCCCCATGGTCTCCAGCCCATAGCGGAGTCCCGCCAGGGCATAGGTGGTGCCATGACAGCCGCCCACGGCCGCAGCCCGAGCGGAGAGAAGCGCAGCCTCGGGACCTGGCAGACGCCGGCTGCCAAAATCAAACACCCGCCGACCCTCCGCGGCATCCACCATCCGAGAGGCGCGAGTGGCCACTGCCGTGGCGTGGGAGACCGCCTGGATCAGCCGGGTCTCGAGCAGAGTCGCATGGATGAGCGGCGCGCGGACACGCAGGATTGGCTCCCCGGGAAACACGATCTCGCCTTCTCGAACCGCGTCGATGTCCCCACTGAAGCGCAGGCCTCGCAGGCTCTGCCACCAGGAGTCCGAGGCCCTTCGAAAGTACTCCTGCTTCTGAAGCCAGCCGATCGCCTCCTCGGAGAATTGCAGGTTCAGCGCCGCGTCCAGCGCCTCCTCGACCCCGGCGACCACCAGGTAGCCGTGACCCGTTGGCAGCTCGCGAGCGTAGAGGTCAAAGGTGGCCTCACCCCACAGGCCATCAGCGTGATAAACAGCCGCCAGGACCAGTTGGTAGACATCGGCCTGGAGCCCCTGGAGACCGGCGCTGGTGGTAGGTGGCTGCATGGGCCAAGGATACCCCCCCCGGAATCGCGGGAAGACCCACCATCGAGCCGTGGTCGTCAACGGGCACTCCGCTGGTTGGTTGGCCAAGGGCTTCTGCTGGGTCTACCCCAAGGAAGTCACCCGGCATCCCAAGGGCACCCGAGTTGGCAGTGTCGTCCAACTGGAAGGGCCCCAGGGACAGAGCCTGGGTGCCGGAATCTGGGACGATGGCTGGATTGCTGTCCGCCGATTCCGAACCGATCCCGGGCCCATCGACGGCCCGCTGCTCGCGGGCCTGCTCGAAAGCGCCCAGGCCCTGCGAGACGAGGTCATCGACCCGGACACCAATGCCTACCGGGTCGTCAACGGGGAGAATGACGGCATGCCGGGCATCCGGGTCGATCGATACGGCTGGATGCTCGTCGTCACCCTGGACAGCCCTTCCCTGGTCAGCCTGCTCGACCCCCTCTGCGACGTCCTGGAGGCTCGCTACTCCCCTCGGGCCATCACCCTGGCCTGGCGACCAGACCCGCGGGATCGCGACTTCCAGGCCACCCGAGAGCCCGGACTTCTTCGTGGGCACGCGGCAAAAGGGGACCTGCCCATCCAGGAGCGAGGCATCCAGGCCCGGGTCCGGCCCGGCGAGAGCAAGGACATCGGCCTGTTCTGCGATCTCCGGAGCCTGCGAGCCTGGATGGAGCCCCACTGGGGCGGAAGAACCGTGCTCAACCTGTTTGCCCACACCGGTTTCTTCTCCGTGGCTGCAGCCTTTCATGGGGCCGCACATGTGACCAGCATCGATCTGAGCCGTCCCTTCCTGGATCGCGCAGAGGAGAACTTCCGGGCGAATCAACTCGACCCCGGCCAGCATGACTTCTTCGCCGAGGACGTGCGCCGCTACCTGGACCGGGCCCGCCGAAAGAGCGAGGTCTTCGACCGGGTAATCCTGGATCCTCCAGCCTTTGCCCATGGACCCGACGGTCTCCTGAGCACAAAGAAGAGCTACAAGACCCTGATCGCGGGCTGTCTGCGAGTCCTCTCCCCCGGAGGCTGGCTGGTGGCGGTGCTCAACCAGGGCGTCGTGAGCCCTCGGGAATTCCACGGCATGGTGGCCGATGGCGCACGACGAGCAGGTCGCTCCCTCCAGTTGATCCACGAGGCCCACCAGGCGCCCGATTTCCCCGCTCTCCTGACCTTTCCGGAGGGGCGCTATCTCAAAGCAGGGGTATGGCGAGCCGGTTAGCCGCACGAATGGCCGGCACCGCGATCACCAGCAGGGAGACTCTCCGCGTCCCCTCCCACATCGGCGGACCACCTCGGGAGCTCCCGGTACTCACCGTGTCCTCCCGGACCGAGGGGCCCACCGCCGTGGTCACCGCCAATGTCCACGGCGACGAGGTCACTGGCGTGGGCGTGGTCCACGCCCTGAACGAGTGCCTGCCCGAGCTTCTGCTGAGAGGCAAGGTCCACCTCTACCCCACCCTGAACCCGGACGGACTGGCCAGCCGCAGCCGCCGGGTTCCTGCGGATGACCAGGACCTCAACCGCCTCTTTCCCGGCGAACCACGAGGAACACCTGCCGAGCGACTCGCCCACCTGACCTGGCAGGACCTTGTCGCCCGTAAGCCCGACCTGGTCATCGACCTGCACGCCGACTCCTTCCAGGCCATTCCCTATGCCCTGGTGGATCGGGCTATCTCCCTTCGCTCGAAGTCCAGGGCGGACCTGGAGCAACGTTGCCGGCTATTCGCCGAGGCCACCGGTCTGACGGTCCTGAGCGAATTCCCCGACGAGGCCTACACCCGCCTCAGACTGGATCGCTCCCTGGCGGGAGCCGTCACCAATCGCCTGGAGATCCCGGCAGTCACCGTCGAGGCCGGTCCTCGCCTTGTTCTGGACCCGGACGCGGTGGAAGTCACCATTCAGGCGGTTCTCGGTGTCCTGACCTGCCTGACCGTGGTAGATCAGCCCGCTCCTCAACACTTCACACGACACGCCAATGAACCCCTCCGTCGGCACTCCGGGCCCCGGGCCCAGACCGCTGGTCTCCTTCTTCCACGCGCCCGTCCTGGCACAGCGCTCCGCAGGGGGGAGATAGTGGCCGAGGTCCGGGACCTCTCTGGTAGCGTACTGGAGACCCTGAGAACAGCGGAGGACGGCGTCCTCATTGCCCTCCCCGAACGAGCCTGGGTAGTACCCGGGGTAGCGGTCGGTACACTCGCTGTGCGAGAGTCTTAGTGGAGGAACCAGCCAAACCGATCCATTCGCCGTGGCACTGCGCGATGGGTCCAAACCCGCAAGGTCATAAGTCATGAAACGCAATTCCACTTTTTTGCCAGTGCTCATCTTCGCCCTCACCGGCTCGCAGGTCGCCTGCGACGGCTGCGGAAGTACGGATGACACAGGCCCGACCACCGACGACTCGGGCGGCTACTGCTCCCTCGCAGGTGTGTCTTTCACGAACCCTGCAGACGGGTCGATCCTCGATCCGTCGGACAACGTCGCCCTTCGAGCCGAGCTCTCGGGATCCGGTATCGACACCGCAGCCATCAATGTGGTCTTCACCCTCGATGGTCTGCCTTCCGACCTGTGGGAATTCGAGGACCTGGACATCGTCCTGAACGGACCTGCGGATGCCGGTCCCCACAGTGCCAGCGTGTCGGTCAGCGACGGCTGCAGCACTTTCAGCGACGACGTGAGCTGGGTCGGCAACTCGGCGCCTACC
The DNA here is from genome assembly GCA_964567625.1 of uncultured Enterobacterales bacterium. Taxonomy (GTDB): domain Bacteria; phylum Myxococcota_A; class UBA796; order UBA796; family CAJQPC01; genus CAYFPX01. The sequence goes on from CAZMNK010000016.1 coordinate 20,216, forward strand.
GTCAGCATCAGCGCCAATGGCTCCTACGACGTCGGGGATGCCATTCTCATTACCGGAACCGTGGGGGACGAGGAAGACACGATCTCGGCCCTGACCGTCGTCTGGAACCTGGACGGTACCTTCTACGCGGATGCCACCCCGGACGCCAAGTCCGGCGATGTCAGCCTGGACCTGACCGGCCTCGCCGTGGGCAGCTACACCATCGACCTCTCGGCCACCGACTCCTACGAAGAGGTCACTGCAAGTGCCGCATTTGAGGTGACCGAAGATCCCGTCGTCTGCGTGGAAGTGGACAACACGGGCATGGTCCTTCACATGGACGAAGGCAGCGGTGACATCGTGGGGGATGACAGCCTCCATGGCCAGCAGGCAACCCTGGAGGGAACCTTCTCCTGGGTCGACGGCATCTGGGGCAGCGCCGTGGACCTTGGCGGCACCGGCTGGATTGAAGTCGCAAATCCCGAGTACCCGACCATCTGGTCCATCGACTACACCCTGGCCGGCTGGTTCAGCCGCAGCAGTGACACGTTGGACAAGAACGAGGCCTTCTTCCAGCAGGGCGACGGCCAGTACGACGATGGCACAGGCCGGACCCTTCTCTACCTGAGCCCCGACTGCAACGGCATCCCCAACACGCTCGTCACCAACGTCGGTGAGGGCAAGGTCTGCGGTACCACCTCCATCACGAACGACGGCTGGCACCACGTCGCCGTCGTCCGCGAGCGCGCATCCACCAACGTGGCGCTCTACCTGGACGGCCAGCTTGAAGCTGAGGGCACCGAGTACATGTCCTTTGCCGATGGCGAATACCTGATGGGGACCAACAAGACCGCCGACAACAACTTCTTCAATGGCGCCATCGACGAGTGGTCGATCATCACAACCGCGCTCAGCGCCAGCGAGGTCGCAGCCCTGGCCACAGGCCCGATCTGCGAACCCACCTGTAGTGACCTCCCCGTGGCGCCAGCAACCTGGTTGAACATGGACGATGGTTCAGGCGCCGTGGCCGCAGACTCCTCGGGCAGCGGATTCGACTTCGACCTGGTCGGAGGGGCCAGCTTTGGCGAGGGAACCTACGGAACCGGGCTCAGCCTGGACGGTACCAACGGCTACGCCACTGCCCTGGCCGGTGGCTACCCGGACCTGAACACCGAGAGCTTCACGATCTCCATCCGGGCACGCTACGACCGCGATGCCTTCCCGACGGCGTCAGATGGCGAAGACTACGTGCTGGTCCAGACCACCAACGGAGATGGGGGACAGGGACGGTCCCTGATCTACGTGGACTCCAGTTGCGGCGGCCAGGCCTCTACCTTCCTGGGTGGCACGGAGCTGTGTGCAGGAACGATGCGGTCAGGAGTCTGGTACCACCTGGCGGTGAGCTACGACGCCACCACAGGCGAGACCAACCTCTACGTGGACGGCTCCCTGAAGGCGACGGACACCCGGACCATTGAACCCGCCAACGGCGACCTGCTCCTGGGTAGGACCCAGCACGGCGATGACGCGAATGCGCTCTTCTGGCAGGGCTCCTTCGACGACCTGCTGATCTTCGACTCCGTGCTCACCGAAGCCGAGATGGCGGAGTTGCACGCGGGGGCTTCTACCTACTGCCTGAGCCCGTAGCAGGTCAGCCTCGTGCAGAACCTCCTCTCGGGTCGCGCATCCTGCGAGACCCGAGCAGGGTGATTGAATTATGAGCCGGGCAATGCCCGCCCTGGTCCGCTCCAGCACGACCCGCCCCACGCCGGAAAAGGTGCGCGAGAACGACTTCTGGGCATCCATGCTCATCCCACCGACCAGGGCTGCGGTCCGGATCTGGGCCCAGCAGTTGACCACCGAGGGCAAGGACCATGTGCCCCTGGATCAACCCTCTCTCATACTGTCGAATCACTCCTCGCTGCTGGACCCCCTGTCCATCCTGTTCACCATGCCTCGCTATGCCCAGTTCATGGCGACCCAGAGCCTCTTCGAAAGCGTGCTCGGACGCATCCTGGCCTGGTGGGGGGTGGTGCCCAAGAAGAAGTTCACCGCCGATACCAGGTCGATCCGCCTGCTGAAGGGGTGGACCAATGCGGGCAGTCCCGTGGCCCTGTTTCCCGAGGGGCAACGCACCTGGGACGGACGGCCTATTCCGCTCCTGGAAGGGGTGGAGAAGCTGGTACGACTCCTGGATGTACCCGTGGTGACGGCCCGGATCTACAACGGGGACCGGGTCTGGCCACGCTGGGCACCCCGTCCCAGAAGAGGACGTGTGCACGTCATCTACGACCCGCCCCTGGTCTTTGAACGACGGTCAGACCCCAAGCTGATTCGCGAGACCATCACCCAGCGAATCCAGGTTGAGCCCGACATCCACCGATACCCCGTCAGGGGAAAGGACCTGGCAATCGGGCTGGCCAACCTGCTCTTTGCATGCCCCACCTGTGGCGTCGTGGAAGCCCTGGTCGAACTGGGCAACCAGATCAGTTGTGTCCACTGCGAGTCCCGCTGGCGCGTGGACACCCAGAACATGCTCTCTTCTGTGGATGGCGGGTCGAAGCTCAGCATCTCCCAGGCCTGGGACATTGTCCGGAAGCGCCTGGCCCAACAAAACTGGGTGACGGATCCCGTTCGTTTCGACCAGGACGGCGTGATCATGGAGAGTGGCGAACTGTCCCTGTTCGACGTCAGCGAGGACGCACCGGAATTGATCGGAACAGGCCGGATCAAGCTCACCTCGGAGGGTCTCCAACTGGATGGAAACTCCCCCTGGTCCCTGCCCTTCCGGGAGTTGCGCTCGGTCAGCGCGGAGCAACGGGATCGGCTCTACTTCGTTACCAAGAACCGCTGCTATGAACCGGTGATGCCCCAGGAATCCGTGGTCAAGTGGGAGTTCGTCACGGACCACTGGCTCCGACAGGCCCGACAGGAGCTGGGCCCGTGAAGGTCCTCCTGACCGGTGGCACGGGCATGATGGGTTCGAACCTGGCCCACGGGCTGGTCGCCGCGGGCCACGAGTTGCGCTGCCTGGTCATGCCCTCAGACCCCGCTGTGCTGCTGGAGGATCTCGCCCACGAGCGGGTCGAAGGAGATGTACTGGACCCGGACAGCCTGGAACCAGTACTCCGGGACGTGGAAGCAGTCGTTCACACGGCCGGTGTCGTCTCCTACTGGCACCGCAAGGCCGACTTGCTCTGGAAGGTCAACGTCGAGGGCACCCGGGCAATGCTGAACGCTGCAGCCCGCACCGGAGTCCGGCGCTTCCTGCACACCAGCTCCATCGCTGCCCTTGGATATGTCGAGGGAGATGGCCTGGGAGACGAGGACACGCCCTACAACTGGGGTGGCCAGGGTCTGTCCTACTGCGACGCAAAGCGCGCATCGGAAGAACTGGTGCTGGCCGAGGACAGGATGGAGACCGTGTCCGTCAATCCCGGAATCGTGTTCGGCGAACGCGATCTTCGCGTGAGTGCATCGCGGATGTTGGTCCAGGTACGACAGGGCGGCCCACCGTTTGCACCCCCAGGCCAGACCACGGTCTGCACAGCCCGGGACATGGTTGCCGGACACCTCGCCGCACTGGAAAGCGGCCGGCCAGGCGAACGCTATGTGCTGGGTGGCCACACCCTCTCCTTTCTGGAGCTCTTCCAGCGCATCGCCTCGGTCGTTGCAGGCCAGGCCCCCACCCGGATCGCACCACGCGGCCTTCTTCGTACCTTTGGACTTTTCAAGGAGTGGGGAGGCCTCCTGACCGGCACAGAGCCCGACTTCACCCGTCAGCTGGCAGAGATGTCCAGTCGCAACCGCCAGTACAGTTCGTCCAAGGCTGAAAAGGAGCTCGGATTCACTCCTTCGGAGCTGGAACCCTGCCTGGAACGCACCTGGGCCTGGCTCAAAGACCGTGAACTGGTGACCTGAGGGGGTTTACAAGACATCCCGCCGATCCGATCCCCGGAACACCCCACGTTCTTCTCCACTGGGGAAACTCCATGATTGATGGCAAGTCCACCAATTCCGGCAACCGCGGAGATGCACTGACACTCGCGAATCAGCTGGATTTCTTCCGGTCCAAAGCCTACCAGCTGGATCGGATGGTCTCAGACCTTCGCTGTCTGCTCCAGAGTGGCAAGGGTTTCAGCGAACTGATGTCGATCCCCGACCTCCTGGACGCCTTCATGAGCGTCTGCCGGGAAAACCACAACATCCGGTCCGCCACCGTCCTGCTCAAGGATGATCTGGACCCGGAGGCCGAGACCTTCCGTGTGCGTGGCTACCACAACCTGCCCGACACCTACCAGGCCCGGGACGGCGTCCAGGAAGAGATGCTGATGTTCCGCTTTCCCCGGGATCGCGGTCTGCTATGGCACCTGATCCAGCAAGGGGAGGTCTTCAGCACAGAAACCATGCAAGGAACCCCCCGATTCCAGACCGCCTGGAACCGCTGGCAGCTGGAGGTACTGAACTCCTGCACCTGGGTCCCCTTGAAGCGAGGACAGGAAGTGGTGGGCATCCTGACACTCGGGCGCACCGAAGACGGAGGGATGATCCCCGAGAGTGACTACGGCTTCCTGGCCGAGATCGCAGCCCTTGCAGCCATGAACATCCACTCGACCATGCAGTACGAAAAGGTCGAACAGGTCCTGCGAAACATGCAGGTGCTCTACGACATCAATCAGCAGCTGACAAACGTCAATGATTTCAAGAAGCTGACCATCAATACCCTGTCGACGGCCTGTGAGGCGATGAATGCCCAGAAGGCCAACCTGATGTTGTGGAACCCGGAAACCAAACGCCTGGAACTCAAGGTCGTCTGGGGGAGCATTCCCAAGCATGCAAGGGACCAGATCAACGCCGGCCGCTCCAAGACCCGTTCCTTCAAGCTGGGCGAGGGCGTGGCCGGGCTGGCGGCCATGAAGCAGGCGCCTGTGCGGCTCAACCACCGAACCAAGATCAAGCAGATCGGCAGCCGGGTGGTGCATTGCATCCTGTCCGTTCCACTCATTCACGGAGACCAGGTGGTTGGCGTGATGAACATGACCAACAAGGTCCGGGTGGATGATCAGGGGAACAAGGTCCTCGACGAACTCAGCCGTTTCAGCCGCGAAGACGAGGAGTTGGCGAAACTCCTGGCCCGCCAGGCGGCCCACAACATGCAGCGGGCACGCCTCTACGACGACTCGATCACCGATCGCATGACCAACCTGAGGAACAAGCGGCACTTCGAAAACACTCTCCAGGACCTGGTCCAGACGGCCCAGATCACCGGCGGCCCGTTCTGCCTGGCCATCTGCGACCTGGACCATTTCAAGTCCATCAACGACACCCACGGCCATTCCGCTGGCGATGCCGTGCTCATCGAGGCCGCACAGGCGCTGAACCTCTTCCGTCGTCCGGGATCGCGGGACCAGGCCTTCCGCTACGGCGGCGAGGAGTTCGTGATGCTGATGCCCGATACCAGCATCGAGGAAGCAGCACAGCTGATGGAGGCCTACCGCAAGCGGATCGAATCGACCAGGGTCATGCACCAAGGAAGGCCCTTGCGCGTCAAGGTCTCGATTGGGCTGTGCGAGTTTCCCAGCGGCGGAGGCAACGTGGAAAGCCTGTTCGCAAACGCCGATTCGGCGCTCTACACAGCCAAGAAGAAGGGCCGAAACCAGGTCTGCTGTCACGTGGACAACGAGGACCTGCCCTTCGTCGCGTCGCCTCCGGACAGTCAGACCGCGGCCTGAAACCCGCGCTCAGAGAATGCCGAGAACCGACCGGCGCAGGAGCTCGGCATAGTCCTGTTCCGACAGTTTCACCGGGTTGGTCCCCGCACTGGGATCGACCATGGCCATCGCCGCAAGGCGGCTGCAGTCTGACTCCCCTACCCCGATTTCGGCCAGGGTCTTGGGAATGTGCAAGGTGTCCCGCATCTCCAGCACCCAGTCCAGAAATGCCCGAAAGCCCGGGTTCGCCAGCCCGATGTAGGCCGCCAGGCGTACGAGACGTCCCTCGATCGCAGGACGGTTCCAACAGAGCACATAGGGCATCACCACCGCGTTGATCAGCCCATGATGGGCATCAAAGACCGCGCCGATGGGGTGTGCCATCGCATGCATCGCGCCCAGACCTCGCTGGAAAGCCGTTGCTCCCATGAGGCTCGCCGCCATCATGCAAGCCCGGGCATCCAGGTCTCCCGGATGGGTCACACACCTTTCCAGGGACCGATGCACAAGCCGCATTCCCTCGGCGGCAATCCCCACCGCCTGGGGGTGAAAGCCCGGGGCACACCAGGCCTCCAGGTTGTGGGAGAGCGCATCCATGCCCACCGCAGCAGTCACGCCTTCAGGCAACCCCACGGTCAGCTGGGGGTCGGCCACCACCCTCGCCGGCAACATGCCGGGATGAAAGAGGATCCGCTTGACGTGTTGGGCGGCATCCACGATGACCGAAGCGCGGCCGACCTCGGACCCGGTGCCGCTGGTGGTGGGCACAGCCACGCAGGGGGCCATGCCATCCACATCCACGCGGGTCCAGTTGTCACCCACATCCTCAAAGTCCCACAGCGGTCGTTTCTGCCCCGCCATCAACGCGACGGCCTTTCCCACATCCAGGGCCGTGCCTCCCCCAAAAGCGATGACCCCATCTGCACCCGCCTGGTGGTAGGCCTCGACCCCGGCGTCGACGTCCTCGCCCACCGGGTTCTTCGCCAACCTGTCGAAGACGCTCACCGCCAGTCCCTCGCTGCGGCAGATCTCCACCGCACGTGTGGTGATCGGCAGGGTGGACAGCAACGGATCGGTGACCAGCAAGGGACGCGAGATCCCGAGCTCACCACAGGCCGTTCCCAGTTCCGAGATCCGACCGGCCCCGAAGCGAATCGAGGTCGGGTAGTTCCAGTTCCCAGACAACTCCATGGCGTTGGCCTCAGCGCAGAGTGCGCAGGTGAAAGGACTTGGGCCGGGTCAGGTGCTCAAAGCCCATGCTGGACAGGGTACAGCCACGTCCGGAGTCCTTGACGCCCACCCAGGCCAGCTCCGGGTCCAGGTAGTCGCAGCGGTTCAGAAAGACAGTGCCTGTCTCGAGCTGGTCGCCGAGTTGTGTCGCCACATCAAGATCCGGCGACCAGACGGAAGCGGTCAGCCCGTAGCGACTGTCATTCATCAAGGCGACAGCCTGGGCATCATCCCGAACGGGCATGATTCCGACCACCGGCCCAAAGGTCTCCTCCGCCATGAGCGCCATGGAGTGGTCCACGTCCACCAGGACCTGGGGAGGCAGGTAGGGAAGCGGAAGTGCGGGAAAGGCCTCTGGCGGGATGAGGGTCCGTGCGCCGGCGGCCACCGCTGCAGCGACCTGTTCCTGGACCAGGCGGGCACTGCTCGTGCGCACCATCGGCCCCAGGGTGGTGGAGGGGTCGGTCGGGTCACCCAGCACCAGGGACCGCGTCTCGCTGACAAAGGCGTCCACAAAGGCCCGAAAGTGATCCTGGTGCACGTAGATGCGTTCAACACCACAGCAGGACTGTCCGCTGTTGAAGGTCACGCCTTCCACCAGGTTGGGAACCGCGTGAGCCAGGTCCGCATCGGCGCGGACATAGGCCGGGTCCTTGCCGCCAAGCTCCAGGCCCACCGACTTGAAGGTGCCCGCAGCGGCCCGGTGCACCGACCGGCCCCCAGCGACGGAGCCACAGAACGCCACGTGACCGATCCGCGGGTCGGCGACCACCTCGGCGACCAGGTCATGGGTCAGGTGCAGTGCCTGGAAGACACCCTCGGGCAGACCGGCTGCCTCAAAAGCTTCTCCAAAGCGCTCCGCACACAGAGGCGTCTGGGCCGCGTGCTTGAGCACGACGGGGTTGCCGGCGAGCAGGGCCGGCACCACCGCGTTCACTGCGGTCAGGTAGGGGTAGTTCCAGGGGGCCAACACGAAGACCACCCCCAGGGGTTCCCTGCGAATCCACCGGGAAAACCCGTCCTTTTCCGGAAGCGGCTGGTCCGCCAGGGAGGCCGGTGCCAGCCGGGACATGGTCCGCCCACGATCGACCAGGCCGCTGATCTCCCCGGGAGCGTAGCGAGACGGCCGGCCCATCTGCCAGGTGAGTTCCTCTGCCAGTTCTTCCCCGTGGGATTCAAACCAGTCCATTGCCCTGGAGACCAGCGCGATGCGATCCTTCAGGGGTGTGGCACGCCAGCCCGCCGAGGCTGCAGACGCCCTGGACAGGGCGCCCTCGACCTGGTCCGGACCGGCCAGTGGGCGCTCGACATAGATGCTCCCATCAACGGGACTGACGACCTGCAGCACCTGGGGCATGGGGCCCTCCCAAAGCAGCCCGGTTCTATCGTTCCCGTGGGATGCCTGCAGGCTCCTATAGATCTGCCTTGCCCTGTCGGATCCGGACCATCATCAAGCCGAGCACCGCCAGAGCGCCCACGCTGGAGCCCAGCAGCACCCCGAAGACAGCGTCCATTCCCCCGGAATCTCCAAGCAAGCGGCCCAGGATCAGTTCCTGGGCGACCGCACCACACTGACCCATCCCGTTGATGATGCCGGCCGCGAGAACCGCATGGCGTCGGGACCCCACCTCGATCGCCCCGGCTCCCGTGAGCAGGGCATCGGGGCCATACAAGAAGAAGCCGACAAGGCCAATACTCACCGCGAAGGCCAGGATGCTCACGGATCCCAGGGTGTAGAGCACCACGCAGGACAGCGCCATCCCCACGATGAACAGCATGCTGATGCCCGTCCGCCGGCCCTGGAAGAACCGATCCGAGACAATGCCCGCCACGATGACCCCCGCAATGCCGGTCAGGTCGAAGGTCGTGGAGAGATACCCGGCCTCCGCCGTGCTCAACCCGAAGTTCGTCTTGAGCAGGTAGGGCGCCCATGACCACAGGGCATAGCGGATGAATTTCAGGAAGAAGTAGAAGGCCCCCACCATCAACACATTGGTCCAGATCTCCGGTGTCCAACCGCCTCCACTGGCCCCCATCGACGAGTCTTCCGACGGGTCCTCCAGGGGTTCAAGGCCCACGTCCTCCGGTCGATTGCGCTGGTTGAACAGGAAGAACACCCACACCAACCCCAGCACCACAGAACCGGCAAAGAAGGCGTAGCGAAAGCCCAGGGCGCCGGCGACAAAGGCCGACAGCAGGTTCGCTGCCACGCCACCCACCTGGTAGTTGGTGGCCCAGAACCCCATGACCGTTCCCCGCTCCTTGCGGCGAAACCAGGGCGCCATGGCGCCCACGTTGCCCGGCCAGCCCGTGGACTGGAACAGGCCATTCAGTGCCAGCAGCAACGTCAAGGCGGCCCAGGTGTTCGTAAAGCCGAAGCACAGGTTGACGACGACCGTGCCCACCATCCCCACCAGCAGGAGGACCCGGGCCCCCAGGCGATTGCCCAGCGCACCCGACACGAACTGGCCCACGGAGTATGCGAGCAGGTAGGCCGTGCCGATGGCCCCAAGCATGGCGGCGTCGGCGCTCAGGGCCTCCCCGAGGTCCGCCTTGACGATGTAGAAGGGCTTCCGGCAGAAGTAGTACCCGGCATAGGACAGCCAGGAAGCGGCAAAGATCCGGACTCGCCAGGACTTCAGCTTGGGATCGAGGGGGGCTTGGGCGCTCGGCATGGCGCAGCCTATCGCCTGGGGCAAACGAACAGCAGGGAGAACCGACTCAGCGGGGCGCCAGGATTCCCATGGGGTTGGCGACACTGGAACTTCGGGAGAGGTCCGGCCATCCTGGAGCCCGGTACCGGTCGAAGATCAAGGCCGTCTCGTGCAGCCGAACCACGTTCGTACCGGAAAACGTCTCCAGCATCAGCTCCCTCAGGTGCTCGGTGTCCCGACAGGCCACGTGCACGATGAAGTCGTGGCGCCCACTCACATGGAAGAAGGCCACCACTTCCGGCAGCACCCGAAGGGAACGGTCAAAGGCTTCGATCGACTCCCGGCTCTGGTGGTAGAGGTCCACGGAGACCAGGGCCTGGATGCCGACGCCAAACGCCTCGGGATCCGTCTCGGCATGGGCTGTGCCCAGAGCCCCCCGTTCCCGTAGACGGCGCACCCTCTCCAGGCAGCTGGAGGGCGCCAGGCCCACCCAGGCCGCCAGCTCCTTGTTGGAGATCCGAGCATCGTTCTGCAAGGCGGCCAGGATCTGATGGTCAATTCGGTCCAGGGATTTTTCAGATGCCATATTCCACATTCAATTCGGTTGTTTTTCTACCTTACCGTATACATATTGTTTGAATGAGAAATGATCGAATTCTATTCGAATATTTGGACGATCACCGGTCGATCGACCAACCCGGAAACAAGGAATTTGTGCTGGCCCTTGCCGAGGCCCTGCACCGTTGCGGGACCCCTGCCCACCGGCTCGAAGCGGTGATCCGGGCGGTCTGTGAGGCGCTGGATATCGACGTTCAGTGCTATGCGACGCCCACGAGCCTCTTCATCTCGTCCCATCGCGGAACGGAGATGATTCGAGTCGAGCCCGGCACCGAGAACCTGGAGCACCTGGTGGCCGTCGATCGGGTGGCAACCGCCGTGGCCAGCGGAGAGATGGGGGTCCGTGCTGGCCGCGCCCGGCTGGAGGCGATCCCTGCCACCCCCTCCCGCTATGGGGAGGGATGGACCACCCTGTCCTTTGGCCTGGTCTCGGCCACCGTGGGTGTGCTCTTTGGACTGAGTTTCGCCGAGGTGGTGACCGCATTGGCTCTCGGGCTGGGCATCGGATTGCTGGCCCGGCGCAGCAGCCAGAGCGAAGGCCTCGCCAGGCTCTTTGAAGCAACCGCTGCCTGTGGAGCCGCCATGGCGGCCAGCCTGCTGGCTGTGGTCGTTCCGATGGAACCCCGCGTGGTCACCCTGACTGCGGTGATCATCCTGCTCCCGGGATTCACCTTGACCGTGGCCCTTGCGGAACTGGCGACGGGTCACCTGGTGGCAGGCACCGCCCGGGCCGCCAGGGCTGCAATGACCTTTCTGCAGTTGGGGCTCGGAGCCGCCATCGGCTGGCGATTGCTGGACCTGCTCCCGGTCCTTCCCCCCCCCGGGCACTTCGCAGCCCCACCCCAGCTCGAATTCGCAGCGCTGATGGTTGGCGCGAGTGCCATCGCCGTGCTCCTTCGTGTTCGCCCGCGCGATCTGCCAGTGGTGCTGCTGGCCTCGATCTTTGCCTTCTACGGCGCCAAGCTCGGCGCCCTCCTGTTGGGTAGTGGCCTGGGAGCCCTGGTCGGGGGCCTGAGCGTGGGGCTGTTTTCCAACCTGCAGGCCCGTCTCCGCGAGGTGCCCGCGGCTGTGGCCGCCACCCCCGGCATCCTGCTGTTGGTGCCCGGGAGCATGGGTTTTCAGGGTGTGGAGGCCTTTCTCCAGCAGCACACCCTGGTCGGGGTCAATGCCGCTTTTGAGACCTGCATGGTGGGTGCCAGCCTGGTGGGTGGACTCCTGCTGGCCCATGCCCTGCTGCCCCCGCGCCGGGCCCCGGCTGCCTTCAGATCCCAGCAGCGTCCACTGTAAGGTCACGCTCCCCAAAGGCCTTGCGCCAGGCCCGCGGGGCACGACGCAGCGGCGCCCTCTTGGCGTAGTCCGGCACCAACTCGGGGGCCTTGGCCGGCACCAGGGACCCGATCAGGCGAGAGGTCAGGCCAGGCTCCTTGATCGACTGCTCCTTCTGGAGTGCCGGAAGCCCTGCCTGCCGGGCTTGGGCCTCGTGCACCTGGGCCAGGCTCCAGACAGCCCCGACGGCATCGACACGGCAGAAGCGGTCCACCAGGACCTGTTCACCGGGGATGCTCTCCCCCTTCAGGCGACTGGACAGAGCGCTGATCAGCGTGTCTGCATCCACAAAGGGCAGGCCGATTTCCTGTCCCGGCAAGGTCAGTGCCCGGCCGGAGAGGGCCGCTGCACGGACCTGGGCCAACCGGGATTCCAGAATGCCTCCGATCACGTCCTTGCCACCATGCACGTGGCCTGCCCGAACCACGATGGTCTCCAGGTCCAGTCGGCGGCTCAGGTGCAGGCATCGCGCCTCTACCGCGGCACGGGTGGCCAGCCATGGCGAGCCATAGCGGCTCAGGGGCACGTCGGGATCAATGGGTTCCGGGTCCGCCAGCAGCGCCGAGGTGACGACCAGGAGGACCTTGGGGTCACCCCAGGCGGTAAAGGCATGAAGCAGCGCCTGGCTGCCCTTCAGGTCCCTTTCCAGGAGTTCCGGTTCCTCGCCGCCCTTGTCCAGGACCAGCACCAGGGCTTCCAACCCCGCCAGGTCCGGGCCGTAGGCGTCTGGCTGAAAGGCCGGGGCGCTCAGCTGCACCAGCGCGTGTTCCCGGGCCAACTGAACCCGCATTCGTTCTGCCAGCCCGCCACTTCCAGCAACGAGGACTTTCAAGGGTTCTCCGACGAAGTCGGCACCTCGCCCTTGTGCATGCGTCGAACCAACTCGACCAGGGCGGGTCGGATGCCATGGTATCGAACCGGGCAACCGGAGATGAACGGCAGGTCGTGCGCCTCGGCGTAGGACTGTGCGCAGTCCCCGATCGCGATGGCCAGCTCACCCTCCGGGGGAGGAGCCGTGTCCGGGTGATGCCCCAGGTAGAGGTTGAATCCCTTCAGGTACATCATGTTCGCCAGGGCCACCAGGTCCCCGACCTTGTGGGGGTTCTCCTTCACATGGCCCACGACGGTCTTGGCCGCCATGTGACAGGTGGAACAACTGTCTCCAGGCCAGACCCGGGTGCGTCGGGCGTAGTACAGGTAGGCAGCAGGTGCCCGAAAGGAGCGAACCCAGCTGGCCAGCTCCCCTGGCAGGGCCGGCAGCTGTCTCTCCCGGAGCTCGGCCAGCCTCTTCAGGTGAACCACCACCTCGGGATCGAGGCCCATGAGGTGGGTACAGACGCTGTCCACCTCGAGCATGTCATCACCGCCCAGGTAGTAGCCGCAAGCGATGTCATCGCCGTGGTGGGACCCCTCTCCCTCCATGCCCAGATCGGCCTCGACCAGGGTGAGTTCGGGCCAGCAGACGTTGCCCAGGTGGGCGATCAACTCGTCGAGCCCATCCCGGTGGAGCCGGAGTTTCTCGCTGTCCGGCAACAGTCCCATCAGGTTCTTCACCCCGATGGAGACCTGGGTCATCATGTGGGTCTTCAGACGAGCACAGTTGATCAGGAGGTCCTGTTCCCGCAGCACCTGGGGCAGCAGAAGTGCCACTTCTCCCGAGACACGGGCTTCCATCGGCTCGAGTTCGAGGTCCAGAAACCGCACATGGGGGTACTTCTCGAGCAGGTCGTCGGTACGGGCCACGCGAATCAGGTTGGCAAACCCCAGGTAGGGGTGGTCCGGTGGCGTGAGCAGTGACGCGTGCCCCACGGTGACCGAGGCTCCCCGCTTCACCAGCCAGGCCAGCAAGCCGTCCAGGAACTCCGGGGTGGTGTTCTCGGAAGCCTTGGGCGGAGTCCTGGCGCACCAGTTCGGCTTGACGAAGACCCGAGTACCCGGCTGCAAGTCCGGCAGCAGCCGTTCCATCAGGCGGTTCAGGGTCCCGGCAGGGGTGTCAAAAGGCTCGAGTACAAGCACGAAGCCAGTCTAGCGCAGCCCGGGCCAACAGGCCCGTGCCACTCCGGTTCCCGGCCGATTCTCTGGCCCTGGTGGGCATCACCCTGGCCATTCCCATCGCCCTGGCCGGCCGGACCGACGTCCTGTCGATCGTGGACAAACCCCTTGGTTCATGGCCCGGCATCCTGCTGCTGATCGGGGTGGCCGTCTTCCTCTACCGCTCGGCGACCACCCGGGGTCAGGCCAGAGATTAGGGGGACCCTGCCCTGGAGGTTCCATGACGTTGATTCTCGCTTTCCTGGCCTGTGGACAGGACATCTCGGTCACCGAGACCGCCCGTTGTGACGGTGTGCTCCAGGCTTCCGAGGAGTGGGTCGACCAGCCCTTTGACAAGGACGAGGACGGCTACCCGGACGGCGGGAACCTGGAGTGCCAGGAGGCCTACGAGCCCCAGGACCTGGACTGCGACGACAACAACATCGACATCAATCCCAGCGCCGTCGAGATCGACTGCAACCAGCTGGACGATGACTGCGACGATGCGACCCCGGACGAGGACGACCGGGACGGGGATGACTTCACCTCCTGCGAGGACTGTGACGACACCAACGCCGACGTGAACCCCCTGGCCACCGAGATCCTGTGCAACGGGGTTGACGACGACTGCGACGAGACGACCGAGGACGAGGTGGACCAGGATGGCGACGAGTACTCGGTGTGCGACCTGGACTGCAACGACGAGGACGCCCAGGTGAACCCGGGGATGGAAGAGACGATCTGCAACGGCGTGGACGACGACTGTTCGGAGACCACCCCCGACGCCAACGACGCCGACAGCGACGGTGTCTCCGAGTGCAGCGACTGCGACGACGATGACGTCATGAATTTCCCGGGCAACTGGGAGATCTGCGACGACGAGGCCGACAACGACTGCGACACCACCGTCGATGAGGGCTGCGTCACGGACTACTCGGGGACCTGGACACTGGACGGAGTGCTTTCCCACAAGTGCGCAAATGTGGGCCCGGTCTACTACGTCGACGTGAGCTTCCTGCAGGTAGAGATCACGGATGCCGATCCTGTCATCTACTTGGTGCCCGTTTCCACCAACACGACCCAGCCCGGTTCCATGAGTGGAACGTTCTTGTCGTCAACCGAGATTAATGCATCGAACGTCAACCCGGGTTCGTGCGAAGAAACCTATGAAATTACAGGGACTTTCGTAGATTCATATACCCTGACGGGCACCTATCAAGCGAGCTTCTCGGGCGGCTGCCTGGACTGTACAACCTGGTCGACCACCTTCACTGCGACCCGGTAGACCTCAACCGCCGCCGCCACCGAAGAGGTAGACGGCACCGGCACTGCTTCCGACGGTCGAATCATCATGCGCACCTACCACGAGATCAGGGTAGCCATCGCCAGTCTGGTCTCCAGCTGAGGTGACCGACACACCGAACAATTGGCCTGTTGTTCCTTTGAAGACGGCTACCGCGTCATTCGTTCCGAGCGTACCTATGAACGGCCCGAGCAAGAGATAGGAAAGCCCACCGGACCCCTCGCCTTTTGCTCCAACCAACAGGTCAATCCACCCGTCCGAGTCAAAGTCGGTCCGGGACCACGCATTCCCGAACATGCCACTGGGCTCTTGACCCAGTAGCTTCGCGTGAGCCTCGTCGAGGGATTTCTCTCCGAGTCCCGGCAGTCCAGAAAAAACGTACAGAGCACCTGCTCCGACCTCGGGGGAGTCCCTGTCCTCATAGGCATTGACCAGCAAATCATCTTTGCCATCTCCATCGATGTCGCTTCCTGCCCGGACCTGGACCGAGAGGTACCCCTGGGTCGTTTGACCGAGAATGGTTCGATCGGACTCGCTCACTCCCATCCACGCGTTGACCGGTCCCAGGAAGACGTGAATCCGACCGCTTTTCTCGGCCAATCCGTAGTCATAAGGCGCGGCAACCGCGACATCTTCAAACCCATCGGAGTTCAGGTCGCCTGCCATCTGCACCGTCGCGCCTGTCTTTCCCTCCCACTGGTCTCCGAGAATTCGAACTACGGAATCCTCGATGTACATGTCTCCACCCGGAGTGCCAGGAGGTTTCATTCCCATGATCCAGGCCACCCCGTACTCGACAAAATCAGGACCAAGCGCCTCCTGATCGCCAACGAGCAGATCGACCTGCCCATCTCCGTCCAAGTCTTCAGGCCTGTCCAACTCCCCGAGCCTGCCGCTGTACTGGTCACCAAGCAACCTGGCCGAGTACCAGTCAAATGGGGTCACGCCAGTCGAAGCGCCATTGTAAATGTAGACCACGCCGGTACCACCTCGGGCATTGTCCTGGTTGGGCGCAGACACCACGAAGTCCGGCCTGCCATCCTCCTCGAAGTCGAAGCATCCCGCGAGAGACCAGCCGAAGTTGGCGGCAGATTCCGTGGTCTGGATGAAGATATCCGCATCGTTCAGCGTGGCCTGAGATGGGAACGGACCGTAAAACAAGGAAACGACCCCGTGGGAACCCGATCCTACGGACGAAGGTGCAGCCACCAACAGATCGTCAACCCCATCCAGGTTGACATCACAAGCCGGCTCAACGACCTGTCCCGCCCGTAGATCGGCCTCCCCATAGAGCACGCCATCCGCCTCGGAGACCGAGACCTCTCCCATCGGACCACACCCGTTGTAGGTCCCATCACAGTCGTCATCGATCCCGTTCGCGCAGATCTCCTCGGCCTCCGGGTGGACCTGGGAATCGCCATCGTCGCAATCCCCATCCAGTCCTGCGTGGTCCTCGGGCAGGTCACAGGCGGTGCTCTCGACATCCGACCCGTACCCATCGCCATCCAGATCCTCGTACCAGGTCGTGCCCCCCACTGCGTCGTCGTCCAGGTCATCCCAGAGGCCATCACAGTCCTCATCCACGTCCGCCTCGTCACAGAGCTCATCGGCGTCCGGGTGAATGGTGGGATCGGCGTCATTGCAGTCACCACCCTCCACCGAGTAGCCATCGATGCCCTCACAGGAGGCCTCCGACACATAAGAGAGACCAAAGCCGTCCCCGTCGTGGTCCAGGTAGAACACGACCGCATCCTCGGCCTCGGGACCATCGACGACCTCGTCGCAATTGTCGTCGATCCCATTCCCACAGAGCTCGACCAGCTGTCCGTTCCGCTCCGGGTCGTCATCGTCGCAGTCAGTACCCCCGTACTGCTCCGCCCGGTCCCCGTCCCGGTCCCGATCCTGCACAGCTTCCCAGACCGCCGAGTAGTCATCGTGGTTGGGGAAGCACCCCGCCAACAACCAGAGAAACATACGGCAAGTCTACGCCGGTGCGACAATCCACAAGTGCCCCCCGTCACGCTCATCACCGGTTGCTCCCGCGGTATCGGTCACCACGCTGCCCGGGCCCTGGCTCGCCAGGGCGGAACCGTCATCGCAACCCTGCGCGACGACAGCGCCCAGGCCGAACTGGAGGCCGATGGGGTCGAGGTGGTCTTCCTGGACGTGGTGGATCGCATCCGGGTGGAACAGGTGGTGGCAGACGTGGTTCAGCGCCACGGACGACTCGACGCCCTGATCGCCAACGCCGGCGTGGGGCTGTTTGGATGCTTCGAGGACCTGGATCCAGAACAGGTCCAGGCGGTCATGGCCGTGAATTTCTTCGGGGTTCTGCACTGTGCCCGAGCCTGTCTGCCCCACCTGCGGGCATCCAAGGGGCGCCTGGTCGCGATCAGCAGCGTCGCAGGCAAGAGAGGCGTGCCCGGCTCCTCGCTCTACAACGCCTCTAAATTCGCCCTGGAAGGCTGGGCGGAAGGACTGCGCTTCGAGCTGGCACCCTTCGGCGTCCAGGTGGTGCTGATCCAACCCGGCCCCACCGAGACGGGCTTCCCAGAGGCCCGGGGAACCGGAAAAGGCGCCGGCGATGGCCCCTACGCGGCGATCACCCGGCGCATCCAGGACCTTCACGCCGAGGCCTTCGAAAACCCGGAGCCCGTCAGCGTCGTGGTGGACGCCATCCTTCGAGCACTGGAGGAAGAGCATCCCCCGTTTCGAATCCCCACCGGTCGAGGGACGCGGACCCAGATCCTGGCCAGCCGCCTGTTGCCCTGGCGAGCCTGGGAAACCCTGGTTCGCCGCAAGCTGGACCTTCCCGGGGACTGAACGGGACGGCCTGGACGTCAGTCAGCACGGCGAGACCGCCTACCACCTGGCGGCAAAGTAGAGCGTCTGCAGTCGACGACCTGGGGGCCAGCCCTCAGGCCTCTCGGAAGTCCTGGAGCGCCCGGGCGATCAGAAAGGCCATCTCGTGGGCCTGGGCGTAGTTGAGCCGAGGGTCACAGTAGGTCTCATAGGCCCGATCCAGATCCGTCTCGCCGAGTTCCTGGGGGCCCCCCGTGCACTCGGTCACGTCGTCCCCGGTCAGCTCGAAGTGCACACCGCTGAGCCGGGTCCCGCAGGCCGAGTGCAGGGTGAAGGCCTGGTCCAGCTCATCCAGGATGCGGTCAAAGTCCCGGGTCTTCACGCCAGTTCCGGTCTTCTCGGTGTTGCCGTGCATCGGGTCACAGGACCAGACCACGGTGCGACCGGACTCCCGGACCGCCTCGAGCAGGGGGGGAAGCATCTGGTCGATGCGGTCCGCTCCAAAGCGGGTGATCAGCGTCAATCGACCGGCTTCATCGTCCGGGTTCAGGACTTCCAGCAACGCCACCAGTTCAGCAGGTGTCATCGTAGGGCCGACCTTGACGCCCATCGGGTTGGCGATTCCTCGGAAGTACTCCACATGGGCGCCGTCGACCTGCCGGGTCCGGTCACCGATCCACTGGAAGTGAGAGCCAAGGTTGTACCAACGGTCTCCGACCTGTTCGGTCATCGCTCGCTCATAGGCCAGCAAAAGACCCTCGTGGGAACTGAACAGGTCGACCTGGCCAGTCACGCCAGCGGTCTGAACCCCCGTGGCCTCGACGAATTCAAGGGCATCGGCAATGCGAGCGACCAATCGCTCATAGTCGGCTCGACGATGAGGGCTGCGCACAAACCCCAGGTCCCAGGTCTCGGGCCGATGCAGGTCCGCAAACCCCCCGTCGAGGAGGGCCCGCAGGTAGTTCATCGTCGCGGCGCTGTGGAAGTAGGCCTGGACCAGTCGATCGGGGTCCGGCTGGCGAGACTCCAGGCCGAAGCTGTTGACGTGGTCTCCCCGGTAGCTGGGGACCTGCTGCCCCCCGATGGTCTCCCAGGGGCTGGACCGGGGCTTGGCGTACTGACCCGCGATTCGCCCGACCCGAATGGTGGGAATGCGAGCACCCCATGTGAGCACCAGGCTCATCTGCAGGAGGATCTTCACCTTGTTCTCGATGGACAGGCGACCGCAGTCCTGGAACCGCTCCGCACAATCGCCCCCCTGGAGAAGGAAGGCCTCGCCCCGAGACGCCCGGGCCAGTTGGGCCTTCAGGCTATCGACCTCGCCCGGATGAACAAGGGGCGGTAGACGGGTCACCGTGGCAAGCGCCCGTGCCAGGTTCTCTTCGTCCTGGTACTCGGGCTGTTGCTCGATCGGCCTGGACCGCCACAGGTCGGGCTGCCATTGTCCCATCTCGTCTCCAGTCTCCTCCCAGCGCGGATAACCTCTCCCTGTGATCACGCTCCTGTTGATGACCGCTGGCTGCATGGACACGCTGATGCCAGCCCTGCCCTTTGAGGCCACCAGCAATGAAGTGGATCTGGGCCATATCGAACTGGATGCCTTTGATTCGTTCTACGACCTGGACGTCGTTTACACGATGGAAGTGGATCTGGAGGAGGTCTACGAGCGGTCCCAACTGGAACTGGACTACGAGGCGATCAACCACAACGCCTACGAGGCCCTGGTCACCCTCTGGATTCTCCCCGAGGACTGGGACGGGGGCCTGGTCCCCACCGAGGCGCTGATGGGAAGCATCCTGGAGGTTCCGCCCACGTTGGAGGGCACCGAGCCAGAGCAGGTCGTGGAGCGCCTGTTCGTCGCTGCCGGACCGCCGGGCGAGGCCATGCACATGGTGCTGACGATGGAAGGAGACGCCCACCTGGAGGGCACCGCAGTCCTCCGCATTCGGGCCTGGTACCCGGACGCGGTGGAGCAGCCCTGGCTGGAAGCCGAAGTGCTCTAAGCGATGGTGATGTCGCCGCTCAGGTAGACGTCCTGGATGGCGTTCAACAGGGCAATGCCCTCGGCACGAGGACGCTGGAAGGCCTTGCGACCACTGATGAGACCAGTGCCGCCCGCCCGCTTGTTGATCACCGCGGTCCGGACCGCCTGGGCCAGGTCGTTCTTGCCCGAGGCACCACCGGAGTTGATCAGCCCCACCCGACCCATGTAGCAGTTCGCGACCTGGTAGCGGACCAGGTCGATCGGGTGTTCGCTGGAAAGTTCGCTGTAGATGCGATCGTCCACCTTCCCGTAGCTGCTGTCACCACTGTTCAGCGCCCGGTACCCACCGTTGTTGGTGGCCATCTTCTGCTTGACGATGTCCGCCTGGATGGTGGCTCCCAGGTGGTTCGCCTGGCCCGTCAGGTCCGCCGAAGCGTGGTAGTCGGTGCCCCCGACCTTGAAGGCCGGGTTCCGCAGGTAGCACCACAGAATGGTGGCCATGCCCAGTTCGTGGGCCGTCGCAAAGGCCTCGGAGACCTCGATAAGCTGGCGATTGGACTCCTCGGAACCGAAGTAGATGGTGGCGCCCACCGCCACACAGCCCATGTTCCAGGCCTGTTCGACCTGGGCGAACATGATCTGGTTGAAGGTGTTCGGGTGGGTGACCAGCTCGTTGTGGTTGAGCTTGAGCACAAGGGGAATCTTGTGGGCGAACCTGCGAGCCACCATCCCCAGCACACCAGAGGTGGTGGCCACGGCATTGCAACCGCCCTCGATCGCGAGCTCCAGGACGTTCGCGGGATCGAAGTAGTCGGGGTTCTTGGCAAAGCTCGCGCCACCGCTGTGCTCGATACCCTGGTCCACCGGGAGGATGGAGACGTACCCCGTCCCCGCCAGCCGACCGTGGTTGTAGAGAGCCGCAAGGGAACGCAGAGACCGGACACTGCGGTCAGACTGGGCCCAGACCCGGTCTACAAAGTCCCCGCCCGGCAGTGACAACTGGCTCCGAGGCACTGTGGTGCAACGGTGTTCCAGCAGGGAAGGAGCTTCCTCCCCGAGAAGCGTGACGATCTGGTCGGTTTCCATGGGGGTCAACCTGGCTAGTTTGGCTAGTTGATGTGCTTCTTGATGGTGTCTTCCGAGAGCCGACCCGGGTGACCTCGCCAGACGATGGTGCCGTCCTTGACCAGCGCCGCCGCAGGAATGCCGCTGACTGCAAAGTGATCGGCCACCGAACCGTCTTCCTTGGCGATCGGGTAGGACAGCTGGCTCTCGTCAATGAACTTCTGGACCTCTTCAGGCGTCTTGTTCCGAGTCAGGCGGGTCAGACCCACAATGTCCATCTTCCCCCTGTACTCCTTGGACATCTCCTCGAGCTTCGGCACCTCGCGCCGGCAGTGAGGACACCAGATCTCCCAGAAGACCACCAGGTCGACGCCACTGGTCAGGTCCACGTCGCCGGTCTCACCGACGAACCAGTGCTGGGCCCAGGAGTTGCCCCCAAAGGTGCTCGCCGACTTGCCCACGACCTCGATCTCCGCCGAGAGACGCTTCGCACGAGCGGCTGAACGGGTGTTTCCAAACTTGGCGTTGAGCTCCTTGAGCTTGGCCTTGGCCGCCGTGGCGTTGTCTTCGCTCATCAGCTTGTTGATCTCGCCATAGAGCGCTGCAGCGGCCTTCTCATCTTCGTCCGAGGCACCGCCCTTCGCAGAGGACTTGCTGGGACCTGCGGTGGCAAGCTTGTCGACCTTTTCTTCAATGCTGCTGAGTCGGGCCTCGAGGGCGTCGACCTCCGACTTGCTGACACAGCCGGCCAGCAGACCGGCCATCGAAAAAATGCTGATGAGGCGCATGGGTTCCACTCCTGGGGGGGTTTCAAGTGCTCCGCGCATGGGTGCGCGCTTGGGGCAGCACGCCTATCCGTCAATCCCCACGATCGCACCCCCAAACTGGCCCAGATGACGGTGTACCGAGGCCGAGAGGGTAGACTGCAGGGGATGGCGACCACCTTTCCGTTGCTGGGGTCGCTGCCGCCCGCGCGACAGCAGGCCTTCCTGGACAGCCTGGAGCAGACGAGCCACGCCACCGGCGATCGACTGTTCGGAGAAGGCGATCCCGGTCACGAAATGCTGCTCATCATGGCGGGCCAGGTGCAACTGCGGCGCAGGACCGACACCGGAGAGGCCCTCAAACTGGCCATCCTGGGTCCGGGCGAGGTGGTGGGAGAGATGGCAGTGCTCTCCCCAGCCCCGCGTTCCGCCGAGGCGATCGCAATCACCCCGGTACGGCTGGCCCACCTTTCCAGAGAGGAATTGCTGGAACGACTCCTGCGACAGGACCCGGCAGTGGGGGCCTTGCTCCGCTCCTGTGCCCGACTGGTGAGCGAACGGCTGCGTCACACTCGGGCCAAAGCTGCGGTGGTGCGAGAAGCCCTGGCGGGTGCGGAAAACCCGGCCGAAGTCGACGACCGGCTGGCCAACATCCTGCGCACCGAGGGCGGCTCCCTGACCGAACGCCTCCAGAGCTGGCTGGAGGCCTGAACCCCGATGGCGGATCCCAAGGACCTGGCTCAGTGTCCCCTGATGGAGGGACTGCCTCGACCCGTACTCAAGGGACTGGCCCTGGTCTTCCAGCAGCGCTCCCTCCGGGCCGGAGAGACCCTCTTCGTCCAGGATGACCCCGCGGACTGCCTGGTGGTCGTTCACAGCGGGACCCTTCGCGAGGAACACCCGGATCGCGCACCTCGCCTGCTGTCCTCGGGCGAATTTCTGGGGGTGCCCAGCCTGCTGGAACCCCAACTCCACCCGGGCCACGTCAAAGCGCTCGAGGACACGTCCATCTCCACCTTGAACCGACAGGATCTCGATCGACTCTGGCGAAAGAACCCTGGAGATGCAGCCCTCTTCCACCTGGCCATCACCGACCTTCTCATCACCTTTCTCCACCGGGCAAACGAACGCCTGGTGCGTCTCTGTGAACTGCCCCTCGATCACCTGGACGAGGACGGCCTGCGCCAGGCCCTGCAGGTCATCGACGACGCCCTCCACGATGGGAACAGCCAGGACCTCAGCGGTCCAACACCGTCCTGACCTTGGGGTGATCCGCCAACAGCGGGTCGGCCGCAGCGGCCAGTTCCGCAGCCTCTCGATCCCCCGCCTGGACCAGCAGGCGGATCCAGCGAACGCCGGTATTGGTGCGGGGACCGGGGACCCGGTAGGCGCGGCCAGCCATCCGGGCGGCCTGGTCCAGGTCCCCCCGGGCTTCCTGGATCCGGCTCATCAGGACAAGAGCCTTGTAGCTGGTGGGAAAGTCGGCCAGGACAGGGCCCAGGGCAGTGGCTGCACTTTCGTGGCGCCCCTGCTTGTGGTGGGCCTGGGCCAACCAGTACCCGGAGTTCAACGCGGTCTGATCCTCGGCCAGGGCCGCTTCGTAGAGACCCGCAGCCCTGTCGAAGTCCCCGGCCATCCAGGCCATGTGTCCCTCGAGGTGAAGACACCAGCTCGGTTGAGGGCCGGCCCGTTCATCGATGGGCATCCAGGGCAACAGCACCGCAGGCAGAAGCCAGGCGAGGACGCGCGGTTTGAGGGCCTGGGTCCGTACCCAGCCGACCACGACCCCCAGTCCACCCGCCCCGGCCAGGGCCACCAGCGGCCAGGTGGAGACCCGGTAGCGATCGGCCACCAGGAAGATCAGCAGTTGAAGGTGCAACGAAGCCCACAGCACCGCCAGCCCACGTTCCCCTCGCCGCCAGCTGTGCACCGCCCCCAACAACGCCAGGGGAAAGAGCCAGCCATACCGCACTGGCAACCACCCCAGCCAGGCCAGGCTCCCCTTGGCCGTGCGACAGCGGTAGTCCTCGTTTCGCGGAATCTCGAGTCGGTTCACCGACCACAGAGCGCGGGTGGCCACGCCCTTGAACCAGGCACCCGGGTCCTCCATCACCGCCTGGCGTGTTCGATCGAGCCAGTACTCGTTGCGCTGGAAGGAGTCGCGCTTGTGAGGCTCGGCCTCCAGGAAGAGCCGACGTGATGGAAGTCCGGCCTTGAGAAAGCCCGTGTTCTTCCAGTCCGGGTTGTTGGCCAGGTAGAGGTTCAGACCCGCGTTGTGGCTGACCAGGGCCACCTGGTCCCAGTCTCTCCAGTTGCGAATCGTGGTTGGGGCCAACCCGATGGCCAGGCCCAGGACCAGGGCGAAGACGGTCCGACGGTGCCGACGGGGGCCGATCACAAGCACGAGGGCCGGCACCGCCAGCAGGTAGGTGGGGTGCACGGCCGCGCAGATCCCCATCAAGAGTCCGGCCAGTCCCCCTCGCCAGGGTGCCGGCGCCTTCCGCAGCCAGACCAGGACCAGGGCTCCGACAAACAGGGCGCCGGTCAATGCCGGGGTCAAGATGTCCTGTTCGAACAGCAGGAGTGTCGGGTAGAGCGTGAACAACCCCGCAGCGGCTGCCCCCAGCCAGGGGGTCTCCAGGCGCCGGCCAAGCCGTCTCCCCAGCACGAGCACACCCCAGGTCGTTCCAAAGCCAAGCAGCGCCTGGACCTGGCGCACCCAGCCCAGGTCGGGCTCTCCACCACCGAGACGGGTCACCAGTGCCAGGAAGTGGGGGTAGCCCGGAGGCTGGTAATAGCCCTGGGCAAAGGGGTCCCGGCCGGCCAGCAGCTGCTTGGTCTGGTCCCAGTAGGTGTAGGCGTCCACCAGGGGCACATCCGCCCAGGCTGTCGTCTCCAGGCTGGCGATCCCGAGGAATCGCAGCACGAGAGCGATCCCCAGGACCGTCCACTCCAGTCGGCGCAGGGTCACGGACCCCTCCATGCCGTCCTCCACCTCCATCCAGGCGTAACCCTACTGTACGCGTGTTAGCTGCGGGCCATGCCGACCCAGACCCGACTCGCGTACAGCCCCGATCCATCTGCCCTGTCCACCACCAGCACCCTCGTCGTCCTCGGACGCAGGGAGGCACTGAAGCGGGACGAGATCAGAGAACAGGTCCCCGTGCCCACGGAGACCTGGGACGCCATGCTGGAAAGAACCGAGGCCCATGACACCGGTTCGTCCACCTCTACCTGGGTTGGAAATCGCAAGATCGTGGTGGGCGTCCTGCCCGAGGCCTGCAGCCGTCACATGAGCCCAACGCGGGCCTGGGCGGTCCCCGGTCTTGCCCGACAGTCCGGCCGCGGGGACGTGGGAGTACTCCTGGCCCTGAGCCTTCCGAGCCATGGCTTTGCCACCACGCTCGCTGTGGCCCGGGCCTACCCGTTGTACGACCATCGCTCGGGCGAGGCTCACAGCCGCACCGTGACGGTCTGTGCCCTGGGACCCGACGGTCCCCTCGACGACCCCCGGTTTCAGGCGGGAATGGACGGCGTGCGCCTGGCTTCACGGCTGGTCGACGCGCCCTGTTCCGAACTTCACACCGATGCCTTTGTCGAAGAGGCCCGGGTGGTCGCAGAAGCCACCGGTTCCGAGTTCACCGTCATCCGTGGGGAGGCCCTCCGTGAGAGCCGTCTTGGCGGCCTGTGGGGCGTGGGCAAGGCCGCGGACCATCCTCCGGCACTCGCCGTCCTGACCCACAAGCCCTCCAGCCCCGGCCGCAAGGTCGTCTGGGTCGGGAAAGGCATCGTCTACGACACCGGCGGTCTCTCCATCAAGGGCAAGGACCACATGCCCGGAATGAAGGGAGACATGGGGGGGGCTGCGGCCGTACTGGGCGCCTTCGAGGCCGCAGTGAAGGGTGGCTTTGCAGGGGAGTTGACCGCCGTGCTCTGCCTGGCAGAAAACGCTGTCGGCCCCAGTTCCACACGGCCAGACGACGTGCTGGAGCTGTACTCGGGCAAGACCGTCGAGGTGAACAACACCGATGCCGAGGGACGACTGGTCCTGGCCGACGGCGTGGCCTGGGCCTGTGACCAACGGGAGCCCGATCTGCTGGTCGACATGGCCACCCTGACCGGGGCCGCCCTGATGACCGGCGGCAAGGTCCACGCCTGTATCTACACCAACAGCCAGAGATGCGAAGACGCAGCGGTCTCCGCTGGCATGCGCTCCGGCGAAGTGGTGCACCCCCTGCTCTTCGCACCCGAGCTTCACCGTCAGCAGTTCCTCTCCAAGGTCGCGGACATGAAGAACTCGGTCAAGGAACGCATGAATGCCCAGTGCTCCTGCGCCGGACAGTTCATCGGGAACCACCTTCCCAAGGACCCACCAAACTGGGTTCACATCGACATCGCCGGACCGGCCTGGGATGCGGACAACCGCGGCACAGGGTTTGGCGTCGGCCTGCTGCTCGAACTGGGCACCGGTCCCGCGGACTGACCCACCCCCTCCCTGACCCCCGGGAGGCCCCATGGCCCGAGGCACCTTCTTCTCCGATTTCGAAGTGGGCCACCGCTACGAGTCCGTGGCTCGCACGGTCACCGAGGCCGATGTCGTGCTCTTCGCCGGTCTGAGCGGCGACTACAACCCTCTCCACACCGACGCTGAATTCGCCAAAAAGACCCCCTTCGGGCAGAGAATTGCCCACGGCATGCTGGTGGCCTCCATCTCCACCGGACTGGGCCAGACCCTCGGGATCTTCGAAGGAACCACGCTGGCACTGATGGGCCAGACCTTTGGCTACAAGGGCCCGGTGTTCTTCGGGGACACCATCCGGCTGGTCCTGACCGTCGAGAACACCAGGCCAAGCAGCAAGGGCGGCAGGGGCGTGGTCGTGTTCACGTCCGAAATCCTGAAGCAGGACGACTCGGTGGTGAATTCCGGGACATGGACGGTGATGTTCCGCGACCGCTGAGGGGCCACAGCCTCCGGCCCACTGCGGCACGCCCTTCCACCTGCCGGACAACTCAGTGGCCTAGAATTTCACCACTGCGACGACGCCAAGGCCAATTGCCGCCACACCCGCTGCACCGGCACCGACCAGCAGACCATTGGTGAGAATCCGCTGCTGCTCCATGTCCTCTCCCGGAGCGACCGGGGTGGTGATGGATTTCTCAAACAAGCCACAACGGTCCTCGCCATCGCCCACAAATCCTGCATCCGTGTACCAGAACTCGCAGTTGCTTCGCCAACCGGCGAACAGCATGGATGCACTGGCGACCAGGCTTGCACCGGTTCCTCCCCAGAAAAGTAACGGGCCCAGCTTTGAGGGCTCCAGGAGTGCCGGGTCGGGCCCCCAGGACGGGGGGGGCTCTCCTGGGCGGGCCCAGACCGTCTCGACCAGGGTCAGGTCGGACTCAAAGGCCTGCAGGATCGTGGAGATGCCAGAGGGCACTGGTGCGCCGCGGACGCCATCGACTGTCACCCAGCCATTCAGGGGCGGGTTGATCGGCTGGAGCGCCCCCACCTCGGACAGGGTCAGGGATTCCTCGTAGAGCTTGATCAGGGGATGTCCCGCCGGGGCCACCTCCTCGGGAATCTGGTAGATGGGTTCCAGCCGCCTGGCAGCGTGGAATTCTCCGAGCACTCGTTCCCGATCCTGCTCGGTAAAGGCCACCATGGCGATGAGCCGATGAAAAGCGGCGGCCACCGTCGGCGTGACCGGTTCCTGGACGCAGACCAGGTGATGGGCCGCCTGGTCCCGTGCGGCCACCAGTCCGTCGATGTCCATGCCTGCAAAGGCCAACTCCCCCAGGGCAGCGGCATGCTGGAAATCCATGAGCGTACTCGCCTGGGCACACTCTTCCGCCATGACCGGCGCCACCGCCAGCAGGGTCATCATGAAGGACATGCCTGAACCCTACTGTTGGCCCCTGCCGGGGTCAATGAGCCCACACGGCGCTCCACCCGGACAGCGCCCCTCCCAAGAACCGGTGGACTGTCCCGGAGACCTCCTCTTCGAGGAGGGTGATCATCGGCGGGATCGCACCTGTTTCCCAGGTCGCGCCTGCTTCCTGGCCTCCGCTCTTCGCACCGTCGCTGGCGAGGCCCAGGAACAGATCGGGCAGAGATCGAAATCGTGCCCACGTGCAGGACAGTACTGGCGACCGAAGAAGATGATCTGGAGGTGCAGCGAGGCCCAACTCTCCTCGGGAAAGAGCCGCTTGAGGTCCCGCTCGGTCTGGACCACATTCCGGCCCGATGAAAGCCCCCAACGCCAGGCCAGCCGATGGATGTGGGTGTCCACCGGAAAGCTGGGGAGACCAAAGGCCTGGCTCACCACCACCGATGCCGTCTTGTGTCCCACCCCGGGCAGGGCCTCCAGGGCAGCCATGTCCGCGGGAACCACGCCTCCATGATCGCGAACAAGCTGGGCTGAGAGCGCCTGGAGGTTCCTGGCCTTGGTCGGTGCCAGCCCCAGGACCCGGATGTGCGCCAGGATCTCGGTCGTGTCGAGCGCCGCCATGGCCTCCGGCGTGTCCGCCAAATCGAAGAGGCCTGGGGTGACCTCGTTGACCTTTTTGTCCGTGGTCTGGGCCGAGAGCATCACCGCCACCAACAGCGTGTAGGGATCCCGGTGCTCGAGGGGAATGGGCTGCTCAGGGAAGAGCTCGTCCAGCATCTCCGCAATGCGAGTGACCTTTTCGGCCTTCTTCATGGGAATGCTTTTCCTGCCCGGATGGGGGGGGACGAGAGAGCCCATCCCGTGGATAATTCTTCTATCCCCATGAAAACCACGCCCTGGATCCGTCGACCGCCGAGTTCAGGCCCTCCTGACGACGAAAAGGAGGGCAAGCGACAGGGTGGTACCCAGCTCAAGGAGCGACCCAAGCTCCAGAAGCCACCTATGTTCAAGGTTGTCCTCCACAATGACGACTACACCACCATGGAGTTCGTGATCTTCGTCCTTGAGCGGGTCTTTCGCCTCGACCAGGCCGACGCCACGAGAATCATGCTCCATATCCACAGGACGGGAATCGGCGTGGCGGGGGTCTTTACCCGCGAGATTGCCGAGACCAAGTCCCAGAAAACCGTCGATCTCGCTCGCCAACATGAATTCCCCCTGCAGAGCACCGTCGAGGAGGCTTGATGCTCAGCCGTGAACTCCAGGTCACCCTGAACCTGGCCATCCAAGAGGCCCGAAAGCGCCGTCACGAGTTCCTGACCCTGGAGCACGTGCTCTACGCCATGCTCCACGACCCCATCGCCCAGGAGATCATCACTGCCTGTGGGGGCAGCCGGGACGAACTCGAGGAGCAGTTGATCAGCTTCATGGACGAGAGCATGGATTCTCTGCCGGGGGACGAGGAGGTCCTGCCGGAGCAGACCCTGGCCTTTCAACGGGCGATCCAGCGGGCGGCCTACCACGTGCAATCCAGCGGGAAGCGGGAGATGGACGCCGGAAACCTGCTGGTCGCCATGTTCCGCGAACACGACAGCCACGCCGTCTGGCTGCTCCAGGGCCAGGGCATCGAGCGCCTGGACCTGTTGAACTACATCTCCCACGGACTCAAGAAGCGGGGAGAATCCGCCCCCATGCGTCGCAGCGATGGGGGTGAGGAGACCGGGGAAGACGAGAGTCCGACCTCGCCCCTGGAGAGTTTCTGCACCGAGCTGGTCGCCCGAGCCGCAGAGGGAAGGATCGATCCCCTGATCGGCCGGGACACGGAGATCTCCCGGATCATCCACATCCTGGCCCGGCGGCGAAAGAACAACCCCCTGCTCATCGGCGAGCCCGGGGTGGGCAAGACGGCCATCGTCGAAGGCCTGGCCCTCCGCATCCATGCCGAGGAGGTCCCAGACCTGCTGAAGGACGCCAAGATCTACGCCCTGGACATGGGTGGCCTGCTGGCCGGGACCCGCTTCCGCGGCGACTTCGAGGAACGGCTCAAGGGCGTCATCGACGAGATCAAGGCCGAGGAAAAGGCGATCCTGTTCGTCGACGAGATCCACACCATCGTCGGGGCCGGTCAGACCACTGGCGGACACATGGATGCTGGCAACATGCTGAAACCCGCCCTGGCCAACGGCGACTTGCGCATGATCGGCAGCACGACCCACAAGGACCATCGAAGCTCCATCGAGCACGACCGTGCCCTCAACCGGCGCTTCCAGACCCTCACCATCGACGAACCCAGCCAGGAAGAAGCGGTTCAGATCCTCCATGGACTGAAGGAGCACTACCAGGGCCACCACGGGGTGACCTTTACGGACGACGGTCTCGAAGCCGCCGTCAAGCTGGCATACCGCCACCTTCGTGATCGCCACCTGCCCGACAGCGCAGTGGACGTGATGGACGAAGCCGGGGCAGAGGTCCAGTTGCGAGAGGAGGCCACCCTCGTGGAGGTCTCCGACATGGAGGCCACGATCGCCAGGATGGCTCGCATTCCCCCCCGCTCGGTCTCCGCCCAGGACAAGCAGGAACTGGGAGACCTGGAAGAACGGCTCAAGGCGCTGATCTACGGCCAGGACGACGCGGTGGAGCAGGTCGCGACGGCAGTCAAGCTCTCCCGAGCCGGCCTGGGCCACCCGGAGAAACCCGTGGGGTCCTTTGTGTTCGCCGGACCCACGGGCGTCGGAAAGACCGAACTGGCCAGGCAACTGGCCTTTTCCCTGGGCATCGAGTTCATCCGGTTCGACATGTCCGAGTACATGGAGAAGCACACGGTCTCCCGTCTCATCGGAGCGCCTCCCGGGTACGTGGGGTTTGACCAGGGCGGTCAGCTGACCGACAGCATCGTCAAGAACCCCCACTCCGTCCTGCTGCTCGACGAAATCGAAAAGGCCCACCCGGACCTGTTCAACGTCCTGCTCCAGGTCATGGACCACGCCACCTTGACGGACAACCAGGGCAGGAAAGCGGACTTCCGAAACGTCGTGCTGATCATGACCACCAACGCCGGGGCCCAGGAGATGGCCAAGGGCGGCATCGGATTCGAACAGGGTTCCCCCAAGGACCGGGGCCAAGAGGCCCTGACCCGCATGTTCTCCCCGGAATTCCGGAATCGGCTGGATGCCGTCGTCTGGTTCAACCGCCTGCCTCAGCCGGCCATCTTGCGGGTGGTCGACAAGTTCGTCATGGAGCTCGAGAGCCAGCTCGCCGAGCGGGACGTCACCTTTGACCTGAGCGAGGCCGCCCGCGCATGGCTGGGCAAGGAGGGGTACGACGAGCGGTTCGGCGCCCGTCCCATGGCCCGCACCCTGCACGAGCACGTGAAGAAGTCCCTGGCGGACGAGATCCTGTTTGGCGGCCTGCAAAAGGGTGGCCGGGTGAAGGTCGATGTCTCCAAGGATGGCAAGAGCCTGGCCTTCAGCTTCCCCAAGCGTGATCCAAAGAAACTGGAAGGCAAGGATCGACCTGCCCTGACAGGCCCCACCGAGGACCTGGAAGAGCCCGAGACCGTCGACTGAACAGTGGGGGCATGAGCCGGCACCGTGGAGCCATCAAGCCAGCTGTTCAACTGCCCCCAGTGTGGGGCCTCGGTCGCACTTCCTACCGGTCGTCTCTCCGATCGATGTTCGTTCTGCGAGAGCCCCCTGGTGGCAGCCGATGCCATTGCAAGCATCTCGGTCGACCGTGTCGCTCCCTTTGACCTGAACGGTACCCAGGCCTCCGGTCGGCTGCGCACCCACCTGGCCGGGCAATGGCTCGCTCCTGAAACGGTTCGCAAGGGAGCGCGGCCCGAAGTCCTGGACCCCGTACTGGTCCCCTTCTGGTGCTACCAGGCCACCGCCCACTCGGACTGGCAGGCCCAGATCGGAATCTGGTGGACCCGCACCGAGACCTACACCGTCATGGTCGACGGCAAGCCCCAGACACGCACCCGGCAGGTTCGCGAGACCGAGTGGTTCGACACCCAGGGTACCCACGTGGCGACCTACGTGGACCACCTGGTCAGCGGTTCAAAGGGCCTTCCCGAATCCGAGGCCAACGCCCTGGAGCCCTTTGACCTGGGCCGGAGTCGGCCATTCGACGTGGCACTCCTGGCCGGCCTGGTCGCCGAACAGCCCAACGTGGACCACAGCGAAGCACGGGCAACCGCCTCCCAGGAGCTCGCCAACCTGGAGCACGGAGCCCTTCGCGGTTTTCTGCCGGGCAATGAGTTTCGCAGCCTGCAGAACCAGACCCGGAGCGAGGTGAACGAGGTGGAACTCGTGATGTTGCCTGTGTGGATTGCCACCTTTCGCCACCAGGGCGAGGTCTGGCGACTGCTGGTCAACGGTCAGACCGGGGAGGTCGTGGGCAAGGTTCCCAGGGACTGGAAGAAGATCGCAGGCCTGGTGTTGGGTCTGCTGTTCGCCCTGGCGGCAATCGTCCTGCTGGGAGCCCACGCATGACCCTGGTGGCCGTGCGATGCCAGAGCTGCGGCGGCGCCGTGGCCATGGAGGCAGGACGCTCCCTGCCCAGGTGCCTCTTCTGTGGGGCAGACGCACCGGTGCCCGAACCGGTGCCAGAGGACGTGGTGCCCCCCCAATCGATGGTCGACTTCCAGGTCGACGACGCCGCTGCCCAGGAGTCCTTTGAGACCTTTGCCAGCTCCAGTTGGTTCCATCCCAAGGACCTCCGGGCTGCCCGGGTCGACCTGGCACCAGTGCTGTTCCCCACCTGGGTCTGGACCGGGCGCGTGGAGCACCACTACGCCGGCCTGGCTCGGGCGGGAACCCGCTCGGGCAAGCGCCCGGTCACCGGCTCCACGGTCATCGCCCACGAGGGCTTTGCCATCCCGGCGAGCCAGACGCTCACCGCCACGGAACTCGGCGCCTTGATGCCCTTTCCACGCACCAGTTCCCAGACCTTCGACCCATCGCGAATCCAGGTGCCCTTTGAGTTGGGAAGCCTGTCTGAACGGGCTTCTCGTGCCCTCGCCACCCGCGCCATGCACCGCCAGGATGCCCGTCGGATCGCCCAGGAACACGGCCTGAGTGACCTGTCCGACAGCTGTCTCTTCCATGACCTGGAGGGGGTCCCCATCCTGCTGCCTGTCTGGATCGGCGCCTACCGCTACAGGGACACCCTCTACCGAGTCGTGATCAACGGGGAGACGGGTGAGCTCCACGGATCGAGCCCCATCGACTGGCTGAAGGTCCTGGGGCTCATCGGGGGAATCCTCCTGGCGCTCCTGTGCGCTGTGGCGCTGCTCGTTGGCGGGGGCACAGGCCTGCCTTGAGGCGACACGGAGCCGTTATCTGGCCTCCATGGAGCAGCATGTCATCCCCGCTGGCGTGAACTCGGAGCGCCTGGATCGCTATGCGAGTGGCGTGTTCTCCGGCCTGCCATCCAAGGCCCGAGCCCGCAAGGCGGCAAAGGCCGGCACCCTGCTCCTCAACCACAAGCCAGTGGAGTCCAGTCGCTTCGTGCACCCGGGCGACATCCTGAGCTACACGGGTCCAGCCCGGCGACCGCCAAAGCCCTACCCCCTGGGGCTGGAGATGCCCTGGGTCGACGAAACCCTCGCGGTGGTTGTCAAACCGGCGGGTTTGCTGACCAACGGAAACCGCTACCAGACCCTCGAAGCGGCCCTGGTCCACAACCTGCCGCCCCCGGAACACCCGGACAGCCTGCCCTGGGCCCGCCCCAGTCACCGCCTCGACTTCCGGACCGGCGGTCTGCTGATCGCCGCCCGCACCCACCTCGCCCAGGTCGCCCTCGGACGGGCCTTTGAACATCGCCAGGTGGAAAAGCGCTACCGGGCCATCGTCTCCGGTCGACTGGAAGGAGCCGGGACCATCGACACCCCCGTGGAAGGACGGAACGCGGAGACGCGCTGGGAGGCCATTCTCCACTCCCCGAGCACTCGCGTGGACACCCTGACCACCCTCGACCTGTGGCCGCACACCGGGCGCACCCACCAGCTCCGCCGCCACATGTCCAGCCTGGGGCACCCGATCCTGGGCGATGACAAGTACACCCCGGAGGACGAGCCCCTGCTGCGAGGCAAGGGGCTGTTTCTCTGGGCGGTGGCGATCTCCTTCCCCCACCCGGTGACCGGGGAACGGGTCGAGGTGGCGATCGACGAGCCCCCTCGCTTCGAGGCCCTGCGTCGCAGAGAGAGAGCCCGCGTGGCACGTTGGAAGGAAGCAGAACAGACCGGCTCGTCTTCACATTCCTGAAGACCAGGTCACGAAATGTCCCGGTGACGAATGCTTTTGAGGACCAGGCGTCCGAGCCCTCGAGTTCACTTCCGGACTCCCCACACCGGAGCCAGCCATGAAGTTCCTTCTCATTGCCCTGTTCAGCCTCTCCTCCTCAGCCAATGCCGCAAAGCCCGGACCAGGACCGGCTCCTTCAAGCCCTGACCGGGTGGCGGTTGCCTCCGCCAAGGGCGCCCTGACCAAGACCGAGGTCAAGTGCCTGCGCCAGCAGGAGAATGAACTCAGCCGTGCCCGTGCAGCCGCCATGCGAGATGGTCGCCTGTCGCTCAAGGAGCGCAGGGTCCTGTCGCAGATGGAAGACGAACTCAACCAGCAGTTCTACCGCTCCACCCACAACCGCTTGAGGATCTGACTGCCTCAACACGCCTGGGAACCCTGCTGAACCGGTCGCCCTCCCTGGGGGTGGCCGGTCCTGCTTCGGGTTCAACGGTCCCCAGGACCGGCAAAACTTGCCGGAAGAGATCGGCAAGGAGCGCTGCGTCTGGCACCCTGTGGATCCCAAGGCGTGGCCCTCCGTCCACGCCCTCCTTCCGGCCACCCATTGCCAATGGGGATTCCATGCCTCCTGCAACCGTTCTCATGGGCACAGTCCTGTCCTGCCTGGTGGCCTGCACCGGTTCCAACGACGACAGCAGCACCCCGGATTCAGGACCTGGGGACACGGGCACACAAATCACGGCCCCCGACGCCAGTTGGAGCGACGGCATCGTGGAGTACCAGCGGACCGTGTCCCTGGGGCCAGGCAGTACCTGGACCGGGATCGTGGCCGACGACGACCACCTCTACGTCAGCCTGAAAGACCAGGATCACCTGTGGCTCCAGGTGCTTGATCACGACATGAACATGATCGGTGACCGGGTCCAGCTCACCTTCGACAGCGACGTCCCGGCCGACCAGAAGATTGCGGACCACAAGTTGCTTCGCATCCTGGACCGCCTCTTCCTTGCCTGGAATCCAAACGCCCGAAACGACCTGTACCTGATCGCCTTTGACCTGGAGGGCACCCGGTTGGGGAACCAGGCGACCATCGAGGTAAACGCCTTCGTCAGCACTGCTGACATGCACCTGCTCAACCACGACCAGGCCCCGACACTGATCTACGGCGACGCGGGCCCAACCCGGTGGGTCGCCGAGCTCGACCTGGACCTGAACCTGGTGACACCTCCCTTCGAGGTGGCAATGGGGAAGAACCTGGACCAGTTGGGCACAACGATCTACCACCAGGACAGGTGGTACATGTTCACCGGTGACGAGACTTCGGAGAACCTGACCGTCTCGTTCTTCGAGAAGGACTGGACGCCCTCAGACCCCAGCGGCAAGACCCTGATTCAGGGGCAGGAAGGCGAGTGGAACTGGTTCCCGTCCGGGGCCGACCGCAGCCGGGACTTCGGTGTCTGGGCGAACGTCTACCACAACATGCCGTACCAGGGGACTTTCGCGGATGACGCGACGATCGAGCTGGCCGTCTTCGACCAGAACCTGGAGTTCTCCCAGCACTTCGACGTGGGCGGGACCGACTACCACGCCGCCGATGTCACCAGTCGAAATGCCTGTCTGTACGTGGCGGTGGCCTGGGCCGACGTGACCATTGACCAATACCGGATCAAGGCTCCCGATGGTTATGAAGATGGCGAGACGACCTGTGGTGCCGCCCGATAGAGCAGCCTCGTCTCCACGACCCCAAGAGAACCGTGGTCTGCCCGAATTGCCACCAACTCCAGCCTGACCCATCGACCGAGTGTTCGGGATGCGGCGTGATCTTTGCCAAGTTCCGGGGAAGACCCGGCCGGGTAGAGCCCGTGGAGATTCCAGTCCCACCCCCAAGTCCCGCGATGACCGCGGCCGGATTTGGAATCCTCGCGGTGATGGCCTGGGCCTGGTTCCATCCTGGGGAAGTCTCGACCCCGAAACTGAGCCTCGTGCCCGGCGGAGAACCCGTTCCAGCAAGGATCTCGAAGGAAGAGACGCCTGAAGAGGCCCTGGCAAGACACCTTCGAGCCGTGGAGACCAGGCAGGTGGAGCGGTTGGAGATCGTGCTCGAGCCGGACTGGCTGTACAAGGACCAGCCTGGCGTCGACCAGGTACGGGTGCTGGCCCTCCTCTACACCGGGGACGAGACCGTCTCTGCCACCGGCCCCTTCGAATACAAATGGACCCGCGGTGATGAGCGCCCCACCACCGGCCACGGATACCTGCAGGCCACCAGCTTTCGCTGGGGCCGACTCAAGGGTGCGAGCCAGGACGTGATCTTCAAGGAGATCCTTCGAATCGATGCCCCGCGGAGTGAGTGGGAGCACAAGACGATCCGGGTCGAGGTCACCTTTGGAAATCGCCGCTGGGCCCAGGGGAGCCTTGTTCTGGAGCCCTGAACGGCCGGACCCGCTGGGGAACAACCCCATGCAGAAGCCAGGACACCCCGCCTTGCTGGACCCCTAGCGCTCACGCAGACGGCCTCCTCTGCGGTATGTAAAGGGCGATGCGTGGTCGGGATCTTCGCTGGTGGGCCTGGATCGTGGTGTGCGGCCTTGTGCTGGGTCTTGCCCTGGCCGGTGCCAGGGACCGGGCCCAGGCGGAGAGCACTCCGGAGGGCTGGACCCGGACCGAGGCCACCGTTCCGTTCCGCCGGGCGGACCTGATGGGAGAGCTCCCAGAGGGAAGAGGGTCCTGGTCCCTGGACCACTTCATGAGCCTGGTGGCAACACCCGCGCTGGGGACAGGAGAGACCCTGGAGATCACCGCGCAACTTCCGGCCGGGGGTGAACTCCAGGTCTTTCCATCCGCACGATGGTCCCGATCACACACGCCACCATCCGGTTTGTCGTCCACCCAGGTGGCCGTTCCACGGGGGGGCGCCCTGGTCCTCCGCCGAACCCGGGGAGGCCTGGCGGATGGGCGTCGCCTGGACACCGAGGGGGAGACCGGGCTGAGCTGCACCGGCACCCTGCCGATTCCAGGACCCGAGCCCTTCACCGTGCAATTGACCGGAACCAGCCAGGGTTTTGACGCTGGTATCGACGGCCAGGTCCTGACCTGTAGCGACCGCCGCAAGGGCGAGGTCCTGGTGCTCCACTCCGGGCTCCAGCGGGTCCGGGTCCTGGCGCTGGAGAGATCGTCGACCGATGGCCAGCGCCCTGCCGGGCCTGGAGGAACGCTGCCCTGGATCCTGCTGGGGGTGGGAGCAGTCGTGATCCTGGCCGGCTTCGAGGTCCGTTCCGGCGCCGATCCCCGCAAGGTGGCCTTGACCTGTGCACCCCTGATCCTGTCCGGACTGGTCCTGGACGTGGACGGGCGAGCGGTGGTGGAGCAACTGCGAGCCCCGGGTCTCCCGCCCGCCTCTGTGGGCGTCTGGATTGGACTGGCTCCTTGCCTGGTGGCCAAGGCCCTGCACCTGGGGGCCCGCCTCTCGAACCGGTCGAC
>CAZMNK010000017.1:0-56994 GCA_964567625.1 uncultured Enterobacterales bacterium
CACTGGCTGTTCGGGGTGAACAGGTCGTCGATGAAGTGGGTCTCGGTGATGCCCAGGGACAGGCAGTGCTCCATCTCGTCGAGGATGTCGTCGATGTCCCGGATCCGGTACTGCTTCTTGTAGGTCAGGCAGAACGGGCAGGAGTGCGGGCAGCCACGGCTGGTGATGGCCGTGGTGACGAGCGGGTCCTTGCAGCCCGGCAGGTAGTAGTCTCGGTACCGGGTGCGGCTGCGGTCGGGCCAGGGGTAGGCGTCCAGGCTCTTGGTGGACGGACGCTCCTGGTTCTTGACGATCTGGCCGTCCTCTCGGAACCAGACGCCGGCGATGCCTTCGAAGGACTTGCCCTTGTCGTAGGCCTCGGCCATCTGGACAAAGGCGTCTTCGCCGTCGCCGGTGACGATGGCGTCCGCACCCTCGAGCTGGATCGCGTACTCGGCGAACATCGAGCAGTGGGGCCCGCCCAGGACGATCTTCGCGTCCGGGTTGAGCTTGCGCACGGTGTTGATCGACGACTGCACGTCGGGCAGGGAGTGGGTGAAGGTGCTGATGCCGACCAGGTCGAGCGGGTAGCGCTTGAGCTGCTGCTCGAAGTCCGGGAAGTCCAGGTCGTCGATGACCGGGTCATAGATCTCGGCCTTCCAGCTGGTTCGCTTCTCCACCGCAGCCTGGATGTACATCAATCCCAGGGGCGGGAAGCAGTACACGCCATGAGCCATCGCCTTGGGAATTCCGGCCCAGACGCGAAGCTGCTCAGGCGGGTTGATGAGGGTGATGTCCATCGTTGTCTCTCTCTTCAGGGGGTGCGATTCACGGGGTAGCGCCGGCTCGGAAAAAGAAGGCCCCAGGGAAGAAAGAGGGGCACGGTTTGTCGGTAGCGACGGTAATCGTCTCCGAACACCTCGATCAACTGAGGTTCCTGGCGCCAGACCTTCTCGACAAGCGACCCCGCGAGGAGTGCAGGGACCAGGATGAAGCAGAAACTGAGGGAATTCAACAACAAGCCCACAGAGAGTACGCCCAGGAGCTTTCCAAAGATCGAGGGATTTCTGGAATAGGCGTAGATGCCCCGCACCACCAGGCGCTGGGTACGGCCAGCCGTGGGAGACGGGGAGCCTTCGCCCAGGACCGAGAGTTGCTGGTAGGTCCAGATCCAGGCCACGGCCCCGATGCCGAAGCTGGCTGCAGCGATCCAGAGATTGGCTGGCTGGGGCAGGAATCCCTGGCCCACGTCAAAGGGAACAAGCTCCCCGATCCAGCGGTCCATCCACAGGGCGAACAAGGCGATGCCAAAAGTCAGGGGAAAGAGCACCGGAACGTAGACCTTGGCCACCATTTCCAGGATCGGCCGAGAAGTGGCGGCGCGGACTAGCTTTGCGGAGAGGCTCACGATGCAATGATAGCCAGAGGAAACATGACCGTCGTCTCCGCCATCATGTGGCTGACCCTGGGTGGCTTCGCCTGTGGTGAGGATCCGGTCCTAAGGGCCGCACGGGAAGAAGCGGAGGCTGATCGCGCGTCTGCGAAGAAAGCCAGCACGGGTGGAAGCCCGGACAGCAAAGTGCGGAGCCAACGGGGGCACCCCATGGACGGCGGAACCCCCGGAGGATCCTCCACGCCCCAGGGGGAGGGGGCAGTGACGGCGGAAGACCCGCTACCAGGGGTTCCCGAGGAGCCCACACCAGCCCCGCCGGGAACTCCCGGGGGGGGGGCGCCACCGGATCAGGACAACCCGGTCGGGAAGCCCGGCAAGCCGCAGCCCGGGGTTCCGGATGAGCCTCGACCCGGCAACCCCGAAGATCCGATGCCTGCAGGCCGGAAGCCACCACCCACTTCGGGCCCCACGGTGACCCTGAGTGGTCGGGTGGTCTTCGAGGGGTTTCGTGGGGGAATGCTTCGAATTGACGTCTTCGATGGGGACCACCTCAAGCACGGCTCCGACCGACCCTCGGTGGTGGCGATGGTGAACCTGGAGAAACCCGGCACCTTTCAGGTCGAGGTGCCCGAGTCCGTGAAGCTCGTCTGGATCTCCGCCTTCAACGATGCCGATCGCAATGAACGGCCCGGGCCGCTGGATCCGACCGGCTACTTTGTGGGCAACCCGGTCCAGACCACCAGGGGTGATCAGAAGAACCTCACCATCGAACTGGTCCAGCGCGCGCCTCCGGAGGATGGTGGCGATGACTTCTGACACCGTCGTGATCGTGCCCTCAGCGGGTCGTGTCGATGGCACTTCCACCCGGGTGGCTGTCGAAGGGTGGCCGGTCATCTGGGTAGACGACTCCAGGGAGGGAGAGTCTCCCCCGGATGACGTGGACCGGGTTCGGGCCGGGGGGCTGGGTTTCGCGGGGGCCGTGAACCTGGGCCTGGCCAGAGCCCGAGAGAGAGGATTCGGCTGGGTGTTGTTGTTGAACGATGACGCAGTGCCCGAACCGGGATGCGTTGCCGCTCTGCGGGGGGCGGTGGAGGCACCAGGCATCGTGGCCGCGGGGCCGATCCTGGAGGGCCCCCATGGGGTGGAGTCCGCGGGTCTCTGTTTCCACGACGCGACGGCGCGCCTCCGGCAGAGCACATCGGTGCCGGCCCAGGTCAGCGCGGTGGATGCCCTGTCGGGGGCCTGCATGCTCGTCCCGGCGGATGTGCACCTGGATGAGGGATTTCCCCACGGCATGGAGGACGTGGACCTGGGCAGGCGTCTGCGCGCCGAGGGTGGGCAGTTGGTGGTGGTGCCTTCTGCCCGGTGCTGGCACGAGGGGGGCGGGAGTGTTCCTCGGCGGAGCCGTGAAGCAGCACGAGGTGCGGTCCGCGGTCACCTGAGGCTCGCAGGGTCGTCCCGAGTCCGGCGCGGGCTGGTGGTGAGCTATGCCCTGGCTCAGATCGCCCGGGAGGGTGGCCCCTCTGAACGGGTGTGGGGGGTTCTGGAGGGGTGGTTGGAGACCGAGGAGGGCTGAGGGCTCCGTGGTGGCGACCTAGGGTTGTTTCTCCCCGGTGTCGGTGGCCTCGTTCACGTCGTCCGGGTCGGGCTGGTTCTGCAAGGCCCTCAGGGCGGCCTGGACGGCTTCGGGGAGGGCGGGCTCCAGCAGGACCATGTACAGCAGGATCTCCCGCCGGGCATCGTTGAAGACCGGGCCCTCGTACTCCTCCATGGCGATGTCCGACCAGAGGCCTCCGATGTTGAGGTGATCGGTCTCCGGGTCATAGGAGCCCCGTGTCAGGGTCCCCCACTCGCCTGCCACGTAGATGCTCCCGACGAGCTGCCGGAAGTCCCCGGGGTTGGCGTAGGGATCCAGGCGATGGCGCAGCAGGAAGATCGAGTCGACCAGGATGGCTTCCTGGCGGGGGTCCAGGGAATTGAGCAACTCTCGCTCCATGTCCTGGATCGAGCGGACGCCCTGGAGGCGCAGCGCCAACAACTCCTTCTCGCGCGAGTGCTGGAGTTTTGCACCAAGAAGTGCCCCGGCGGATGCTTCGACCTGGGGGTCGTCCAGCCCCTGCCCCTTCTGGAGAAGCTGCCAGAGTTCATCGTAGACCCGGCCGACCTTGGGTTCGTAGGACTGCACCACTGCCGCCTGGGCCGCATTGATCCGCGCCCGCTCCACCTCGACCTTGCCAGCCAGGTCCTCCAGGGAGCGGAGTTGCCATTCGCTCAGTTGCATGTGGCGGAGCCAGATGAGCAGGCGGACCCGCTGCTGCTTGAACTGGATCTTCGGCAAGAAGCTGTAGTCGTAGAGCAGTTGGTACAGAGGCGGGTGCTGGGTCCGCTCCATGCGACCCTCGGCGGCGTTTACCTGGAGTTGGGTCGGCAAGGGCTCGGGCTCGGTGATGCAGCCGAACATCATCATCATCAGGCTCATTGCGGTGCCGGGCATCGGGCGGATCCTGGCACTCGTTCCCCACGGGGTCAAACCGGCGAGGTGGGGTAGGCTGCACCAAGGTGGCTGAGCATTTCCCGCGATCTGTCTGGCTGTCGCCGCTGTTGGCCCTGATCGGATCCGGGCTCCTGGCCGCCTTGCTGACCTGGCCCGCCCTGGTCGACCCGGCTGCTGGAATGGTGGGACATCCCGGCAATGACATCTGGAACCATGCCTGGGGGTTCTGGTGGTTCTCCGACTCTGTGGCCAGGGCCGGGGGGCTTCCGGCCTACACCGGGCTTTTGAACTACCCGAATGGCGGCACGCTGTTCTTCATCGATGGCTTCAATGCGGTGCTTTCCGTCCCACTGCAATGGTTCCTCAGCCTGCCGACGGCCTACAACCTGCTGGTGGCGGGGAGCCTGACCTGGACGGCCTTTGGGGCCTGGTGCCTGGCCCACCATGTGCTCCGGGACCAGGTGGGCGCCACCGTCGCTGCAGTGATCTATGGCAGCTCGGCACACCTGCTGGCCCAGGCCTACAACGGCATCACGGAGACCGTGAACGCGGGGTGGATACCGCTGGTGGTGCTGGCGATGCTTCGGCTGCTGGAGCGGCCCCGGTTGGGT
The DNA here is from genome assembly GCA_964567625.1 of uncultured Enterobacterales bacterium. Taxonomy (GTDB): domain Bacteria; phylum Myxococcota_A; class UBA796; order UBA796; family CAJQPC01; genus CAYFPX01. Next base: position 4,478 of record CAZMNK010000017.1, read on the forward strand.
CGAGGCCTCTTCCTGGGCCTGGTGATGGGCCTCTGTGCCCTGGCCAATTTCTACTACGGCCTCTTCGCCGGTCTGCTCGCGGTAATCATCGTGTTGCACCGCTTGATTCGGGAGCCGCGCCGGACCCGCTGGCGGTTCTTTTTCTCCTATGCGGCCGCGGGGGCGGCGGTGACCCTGGCGATGGTGGCGCCGGTCCTGAACCAACTCTCTCGGACCCTGGACGCCGACGACGCCATGGTCTCTCGAGACCCCCAGTTCGTGTGGGAGAGCCTGCTGCGTCACAACATCACCGATGTGCTCTGCTTCGTGACGCCGGGCCGGTTCTACAGCCCCGACCTGAAGGCGAACTACGGCGAGGACCTCCTGATCGTCGTGTACCTGGGCTGGGTCGCCCTGGGCCTGGCCTCGCTGGGTGTGCTCCTGCGTCGCCGTCGTCGGGAGCTGGGTCTGTGGGGGTGGATCTTCCTGGTCTTCCTGGTGTTCTCCATGGGGCCCTACTTGCACTTCGATGGGGAATACCTGCGCATGGAGGGGCGCATGATTCCACTGCCCTTCCTGCCGTTCTTCAAGGCCTTTCCCCTCTTTGATCGCATCTCTCACCCCTTCCGATTCGTGGTGCCGGCCACCCTGGCGCTGGGGATCCTGGCGGGGCATGGCGCCCGACTCCTGTTGCGTGGCCTGCGTCTACCCGGACGGTGGGTCGGCGGTCTGCTGCTCTGTGGTGGCGTGCTCGTCGAGGTGCTCCTTGGCTCCCCTGCGGTCTGGCCGCTGCCCCGATCCGATGCTCAGGTTCCGTCGGTCTACACGGAGATGGTCGAAGAGGGAGCGGTCCTGGACCTGCCGATCACGGTTCCCAACCTGGAGCGGGCGGTCTACACCTACTACCAGACCACCCATGGGCTTCCCAGTCCCTATGGCCTCAATGAGCCTCTTCCCCGGGGTCTTCGCAGGAACCGGCTTACGCGTTTTCTTGTCTACCTGGAGTCTGGCCGAGTGGTGAGCTTGCCCCGAGTGCTTCCCGAACTGGACCTGGTGGCGGGTGCAAAGCTGCTCCAGGGCATGGGCTACCGCTACATCGTGGTGCACGAGAAGCTCCTGCCTCGCCCCAAGGCGGACATGGTGGAGGCGGTGCTCTCCGCAGTGGTCGGACCTCCCCGGAAGTACCCGGACGAGGGAATCGCTCTCTACGACCTGGGTCAGTAGGTCCTGTGTCGAGTCTTTTTGCCCGCATCGGCCCCCGGCTCAAGGCTCTCTCGGAGCTCGGGCTCGCCCTGCCGGTGATGCTGGCCGGGGCAGCGGCGCTCACCTGGCCGGCGCTCTTTCACCTGGATGAGGTCATCATTGGCTCCGGGGAGTTGGGGGGCTGGATCTGGCGCTACTGGTGGCACTTCCAGGAGGTCGATGCCCTGGCCCAGTCGGATCTGGGGCTGTGGGATCGGATGCTCACCCTCCTTTCCCTGGGCCGCTTTCCCGAGACCGGAAACATCCTCGACGTCCTGCTCCTGAGCTACCCGCTCCAGGCCTTTCTCGACCTGCCGGCTCACTACAACGTCAAGGTCTTGCTCATCCTGGTCCTCGATGGCCTCTGCGGCTACGCGCTGGCCCGGCACTTCGTGGACAGCCGTGCAGCAGCCCTGGCAGCGGGACTGGTGGCGGTCATCAACCCGCTCAACATCCAGGACCTCTACGGCTCGGGACTGCGCCAGGTCATCCTCTGGTGGATCCTGCTCTTCCCCATCCTGTTGAACCGGGCGGCCAAGCGTGGCACTGCCCGGTCAGGGGCCCTGGCGGGGATCTGCCTGGCATTGTGTGGAGCCTTCTACTGGTTCTACGGGCTTTTTGCGGCCATGTTCCTGGGGATCTGGCTGCTGGACTACCTCTGGACTCGCCGGGGAAACGTGCCCTGGCGTCGACTGCTGGTCTGGCTGGTGCCCTTGCTGGCGACCACGGCTGTGGTCGCCGGGGTCTTTGCGCTGCCCTATGTGCTCGACATCGGGAGCAACGAGCGCGTGGGCGGGTCCCAGATGCTGCCCGAGCTGTCCTTCTTTCTCCCCTTCCCCGAGTACTCGGTCATTCGAGATGTGCCGCTGAGGCCCTCCACCTACGAGGAGAACGTGCTCAGCTCCCTGAACCGGGCGATCATCTCGTCCTGGTCCGCGGACTACCTGTTCAATCCGACCTACTACCGCTCCCTGCCGTTGGTGGTCTTCCTGGGCGGGGTGCTGCCAGCACTCTTCGTGAAGACCGGACGATTGCGCCGGGCCCGCTTCTGGTTGCTGGTCTTCGTGGTGTTCTACCTGGGCACCTGTGGGCCATTCCTGAAGTGGGGGGCGGAGAAGGACAGCACCGAGGTGGTGTTGTTCGGGGAGTCGGTGGTGCGACTGCCCTACACCTGGATGTTCCAGTGGGTGCCGGGCATGAGCCGGATGTTCGCGCCCTATCGAATGGGCGCAATGATGGTTGCAGCTGCGGTGCCCCTGGTGGCCATGGGGCTGGGACGCATTCCGCGAAATCGGCGCTTCGGGGCGTGGCCCCAGCGGGTGATCTGCGCGATCGCCATGATCGCTTCCGTGGCCCAGGTGTCCTACCGCTTCGATGTGGGTCCCGTGGCGGAGGGCAGCTACCAGCCCAACCTCTGGCGGGCGGCGGTCAGCGTGAGCGCCATGCGGATCCCGGACTTCTACCAGGGGCTGGACCGGGACTCGGCTTCGGGGCTGGTCGAGCTTCCCCTGGAGCAGCAACAGGACCTGTTGACGCTCTACCAGGTCGAGCATCGCTGGAAGGTCTACCGGTCCTGGGCCACCCCACCGGCGATCCCGCCGGCATTTCGCGAGGAGGGTGGGGGCGAGGCCGGGGCCCGGCTCCGATACCTGGCCGAACAGCACACGGTGGGTGGCCAGGCGGCCGGCATGATGCTGCGGCTGAGCCGGACACCCCAGGAAGTGGATCCCGACGAGGTCGACGATGTGGCCATGGCCTGGCTGATGCTCGCGGGCAACTACCGCTACCTGGTGGTTCATGAGCGTGGCTACTACCTGGTGGATCCGATGCAGGGCCCGGCGCTGTACCAGGATGTGGTGCGCAAGCTCACCCGGCGCCTCGGCCTCGAACCCGAGGAGGTGGTGGAGCACGAGTGGTTCGACTACCCGGGCAACCCCTACAACGTGCCAGATGGACCGGTCTACATCCCCTGGTCCAGCCACGAGGTGCAGTTGCCGGACCTGGAGCGCCCGCGCCGGTACTACATGGCGATCTTCGACCTGCAGCCCTTCCTGGATGCATACGATGGGCCGCCCCCCCCGGTGGCCCCCAAGACCTCCGCCAAGCATGTCGAGGTCGCGCCGGAGGAAGGACGGGTCCACGTGGAGGTTCCATCCCCTGGATCGGATGTCGCACACGGTGAGGGCCCCGCGCACAGTGAGAAGTCCCACCAGGATGTTCCTCCCCCGGTGTCGATGGAACATGCCGAGGTGGCGCCGCCCGGTTCGGTGGACCATGTCGAGGTGGCTCCACCCGCCCCGGTGGAACACGTACAGGTCAACTCACCGGGCGGGGAGGTCGTGCACGTTGAGAAGCCACCGGGTGCGGAATAGCCGTCCTGCTTGACAGTTGCGCCCGTTGACGGTTGGATTCCCCGGAAGTGATCCGGTTGTTTGCCTTTGCTGCCCTCCTCAGCCTGGCTGGTTGTACGGCCATCAAGTCCGGCGTGGTGCTGGTCCAGGTCGAGCAACTCATGGCGGAAGCGGAGGCTGTAGGGGCGCCTTCACAGGCCACCTACGAGTACACCCTGGCCGACGCCTACCGACGCAAGGCCCGCGAAGAGTGGGGGGGCTCGTCCTACCGCGCCGCCGAGGACCTGGCCGAGGAGGCCCTCGAACTGGCCAACCGCGCCATCGAGCAGGCGGAGTTCGGCATCGATGAAGACTCCCTGGACGGCGAACGGCTGGACGAGGACCTGGATTAGTTGTGCTGACTCTGCTCGGACTGGCCCTGATCACCGGTGGCACTGGCTGTGTACAGACAGCAGGACTGCAGCGGGACCACCAGGCCCTGTCTCGGGAGCTCCAGAAGGCCCGAGAGCAGGGCGCCAAGCGCTGCATGCCCAAGGACCTCGCCCTGGCAGAGGCGCACAACAGTTTTGCCGAGCTGGAATTCGAGCAGGCCAATCCTCGGCGGGCCCGGAACCACCTGGACATCGCCCTGGGCCATGTGTCGGCCGCGGTGGATGGATCGGAGCAGTGCACCTCGGGTGACATGGATGGCGACACCATTCCGGACATCGTCGACGCCTGCCCGTCCCGTCCCGAGGACATGGATGGCATCGCGGACGACGACGGCTGCCCGGAAGAGGACGTGGACCTGGCGCCGGTGGCGATCCTCGAGGACGACGAGGACCTGCTGGTGGTGCCCACGGGCGAGCCCACCGCCACCGACAGTGATGGGGACGGGGTGCACAACGCCGACGATGTCTGCCCCCAGGCCCTGGAAGATGTGGATGGGTTCCAGGACGGCGATGGCTGCCCGGATCCGGACAATGACGCGGATGGAATCGTTGATGGGGTCGACAAGTGCCCCACCGACTCCGAGGACGTCGATGGGTTCCAGGACCTGGATGGTTGCCCTGACACCGACAATGATGGGGACGGGTTCCTGGATGTGGTGGATGCCTGTCCCGATGCTGCGGGGGCGGGTGATGGCTGCCCCAGCCTGGACACTGATGGAGATGGCGTGTCCGATGGAGAGGATCGCTGCCCGACGGATCCGGAGACCCGCAACGACTACCTCGACGAAGATGGTTGCCCGGACCGGAAGCCGGAGAGGGTGGCCATCTCCTACGGTCAGATCATCGTGACAGAGGGCAAGTTCTCCTTTGAGTCTGGAGGCACGGTGTTGTCCCTGGACGGCGAGATTGTGCTCGAAGAGGTGGCCCAGTTGATGTACGACCTGCCCGAGATGACGATCCGGGTCGAGGGTCACACCGACAACCAGGGGGACTCTTCCGTGCTCCAGATCCGGAGTCTGAACATGGCGGAGACCGTGCGAGACGGCCTGATGGAGCAGGGCGTCCAGACCGGTCGGATGGAGGTCGTGGGCCATGGTGGCAGTCGGCCGCTGGACACGAACCGGACGCCGGATGGACGAGAGGCCAACAACCGGGTGGAGCTTCACATCACAAGCGAGTGACGTGGCCTTCTTTCAGTCCACGGGTCCTACCCAGTCCACCCTCTCGGCCCGGTAGGTCCACAGGTTCTCCTTGACCGTCAACTCCCAGGTCACCTCTCCGTCGGTGTCGATGTCGGCGAGGCGGGCGTTCGGGGTGTCTCGTTTTCCTCCAGCGCAGACCAGCACGCGGCCGTCTTCCAGGGCATCACTGTCCCCCAGGTTTTCGGTGAAGAGATCCGTGTCCCATTCCCAGTTCTGTTCAGCTGTCCAGTTGTCCGTGTCCAGGCGGTAGCGGACGCTCCGGCTATAGGCGGGGCTCTTCTCGTTGCCGTTGTCGTAGAGCAACAGGTCTCCGTTGCTGGTGATGGTGGCGGCGTGTTGGCTGGTGAACCACTCTCCACCCTCGACCAGCTCGAAGTCTCCGTCCTCCCCCAGGATCCAGATCACATCGCCGGATGCGTGGTCGATGAGCAGGACCTGGTTCTGGTGACGGAGGCTCACCAGAAGTGCGTCCTGGTCGGCCACGTGGAACACGGCGTTGGCATGGGTCCAGTCGTAGCCACCAACCCGGTCTTCAAAGAGCCGGCTCAACTCTCCCGGGAAGCGTTCGACGTCCAGGTGGTCGAAGGTGGACCAGGACCAGACCACTTCGCCATCGTTGTCCAGTTCGTGCAGGACGTCGCCAATGAGGGGCACCTCGCCTCCCAGGTCTTCCACCTGGTGGGTCTGGACTTCCTGGGTCATGACCACCACGTTTCCGTTGGAGAGGGTGGCGGCATCGTGGTGAACCGTCCCCGCGAGCTCGGTGTCGATGGACCAGAGAGTTTCTCCCGCCGGGCTCACTCCCAGCACCTGGCTCTTGCCCAGGATCTGGAGACTGCCGTCGGCCAGGAGTTCCCCGGCGTGGTTTGGGCCCAGGTCGAGGTCATCGCCCTCGTAGTACCAGACCACCTCGCCCTCCCGATCCACGCCGGTCAGGAAGGCGAAGTCGGTGCTCTCGTAGTCTCCGTCGGCCCTGTCCATGGCCGGTCCCAACAAGGTCATGGCTGCCGATTCGCCCTGGCCGGTGACGACTTCGAGCGGGGGGAGTTCGACGGGCAGGGAGCCGGTGGAAAAGGTCGTGGTCTCGCCTCGCAGTTCGGTGCCGTCTGCCAGCGTGGCCACGGCCTGCAGGGTGTAGCTGCTGTCTGCCCGCATGCCGACCACGTCCAGGGTGTGGTGGGTGTCGGCCGCGCTCTCCAGCGTCCGGAGGGGGTCGACCTGGTCGTTCCAGAACTCCAGGTGCACGGACCCCTCCTCATCAAGAGTCACCGTCGCCTCGGCACTCAGGGTGTTGTCATCGTGGGCGGAGAGAACCAGGTCGATGCCCAGGTCTCCGGTACGCGATCCCTGGCAGGCGCAGAGAAGACCGATGAAGCTCAGAGCCGAGGGGCGGTTCATGAGGCGTCTCCCGGTGCCGGCCATCGGATACCCTCGCGAATCTCGCCCTCGCAAATCAGCCTCCTGGATTTGCCCGCTTCTTCGGTCATTCATCGCAGACGGGTTCAGTGACCTCCAGGGAAGCGACCAGGTGGCGGTTGGTCAGGCCCCCTGTGCCGGCTGTGAAGCCCACATAGCCCTCGAAGGCAAAGTTCCCGCCCGAGACATCCTGGTCGATGGTGGTGGTGCCATCCACGGTCACGGTCAGGCGGGGTGCTGCCACCAGGACGTTGATCTCGTGCCAGCCGGTGTCCTCCATTTCGGGCAACTCCGCCCAGGCTGCGTAGCCGTCCACGTCGCCGTCAAAGGTGAAGGCCAGGTGGTCGTTCGGTGTGGGATCCACCCCGGCACCGTTGTCGTAGGTGTCGAGCTCCAGGGTCCATCCGGGCAGGGCAGGGCCAGCCGTGCATTCCGCGTGGCCGCCGTACCCGATGCCGCAGCCTGTGCCGCCCAGGTAGGTGGTCATCCGATCCTTGTCCAGGACTGTCAGGGAGAGGCCATCGGCGCCAGTGCCCTCGCCCATGTAGACCAGGAAGTTGATCTCCACGGCATCCCCGGAGACGACCTCGTCGGTCTTGAAGGCCGTGCCCACGACATTGCCGGCGGGGGGGGTCAACTGGAGCCAGTTGTTGGTGGTGTCCCAGCCGGCCTCGCCCTCGAAGTGCCAGGCGGACAGATCCAGTTCGTCGACCACGTAGCCGGCCTGCTGGCAGACACTGAGCTCGTCGCCGCTGGTGCCACCACAGGAGTCCTGGACCTCCACGGTGAGTTGCTGGTCCCCATCGGTGCGTGGCGTGTCAACCCAGGTCAGCAGCGACATGCCGAGCTTGTTGACCGTGGCCTGGCCCAGGAGCCCATCGGTGTTCGAGGTCCAGGTCACGACCAGGTCCTCAACGGGGTCCACATCGTCACCGACCTCGGCCACCAGGTCCACGTCTTCGCCCGGTTCGAGGATGGTGCCGTCGGCGGGTCCTGAGATGACGACCCAGGGGACCTGGTCCGCGGTGGCCACCAGGGGCACGTCCCAGGAGGGGGTGTCCGGGTCGTCGCTCTCCACGATCAGGGTGGCGCTACCCGGGCTGCCGTGGAGGGCCACCCCGGTCTCCTCGTCGGGGCCCAGGGTCCAGGGCAATGGAGCGTGGGGGTCCAGGCTCCAGCCGTCGCCGCTCACGCTGAGCCCCGTCACTGTCAGGTCGGACTCGCCGGCATTGTGGAGCAGCACGGTCTGGGCGAGTTCTTCGCAGACCACTTCGAGCACGGCACTGGGGGAGATGGAGAGATCCGGTCCGCCCGGTGTGCCGGAGGAGGCCGTGTCCAGGGCCGTGTCGCCTGAGAGTGCGTCGTCCTTTTCGCCCAGGTTGTACTCGGTGCAGGCCACACTCAGCAGTAGGGAGAGGACCATCCAGTGCTCCTTGTGGGGTCCAGCATACCCCGAGTCGACGGCTCACAACCCCTCGCAATAAGGTGCAGTTTCTGCACCCAGAGGAAGGCTCGATGCCCAACGCAATCATCACTGGAACCGGTGGACATGTGCCGGAAGAGGTGGTCACCAACGATGATCTGGTGAAGCGTTTTGACATTGAGACCAGCAACGAGTGGATCGTCAAGCGAACGGGGATCGAGGCTCGTCGTTTCACCCCGGAGGGCCTGGGGCCTGCGGATCTGGCCCTGCCAGCCTCCCAGCAGGCCCTGGAGGCGGCTGGCATCGAGGCCACAGACCTGGACATGATCCTGTTTGCCACCCTGTCGCCCGAGTACGCTTTTCCCGGCTCGGGCTGCCTGCTCATGGAGAAGCTCGGCTTGCCCGATGCCGGCCACTTTCCGCCGGCAATGGACATCCGCAACCAGTGTTCGGGTTTCCTGTACGGGCTGGGTACCGCGAGCGCCATGGTCCAGTCGGGTGCCTGCAAGAACATCCTGCTCGTCGGGGCCGAGCTCCATAGCGGCGCCCTGGACTACACCACCCGTGGTCGCACGGTGGCGACCCTCTTCGGGGATGGTGCCGGTGCCGTGGTCGTCTCGGCCACCGAGGAGGACCGGGGAATCCGTGGCTGGTGGCTGGGGTCCGATGGCCGATACACCGATGTCCTCTGTCAGAAGATCTGGCAAATGCGTCGTCGCCCCTTCCTGCCGGTCAATGAAGAGGGTTGGGGCCTGGTGGCCCCGGAAGACATGTACGCCCACATGGACGGCCGCCAGGTCTTCCGCCACGCCGTGGAGCGGATGAGTGGTGCCCTGGTCCAGGCCTGTCAGGAACAGGAGATCACCACCGAAGACATCGATCTCTTCTTCTTCCACCAGGCGAACCTGCGGATCAACCAGCACGTGGCCAAGACGGTGGGCATTCCGCTGGAAAAGACCGTCAACAACATCCAGAAGTACGGCAACACCACCGCCGCCACGATCCCGTTGCTGCTGGCCGAGGCCGAGCGCGATGGACGCCTCAAGCGAGGGATGAAGGTCGCGATGGTGGCCTTTGGGTCCGGCTTTACCTGGGGCTCGGCCATCGTCGACTGGTAGAGGTCAGTTGTCCCCGAACGAAAAGACGAGCATGCCCTGACTGGGACGGGCCGCATTGTCCACCTTGTGGGGTTCGAAGACCCAATCCTCGGCGGCCTTGACCGCGGCCTTGTGGGCCCCTTCGGGGCAGTCGATCACCTGGATGTTGGTGGTGGCTCCCGTGGCCTCCACATCGACCGAGAGCGTGCAGGTGGCCTGGCCGATTCGCTTGGCCGCCTTCTTGGACAGCTCCGGCTCCGGACCACTCCTGGCGACGGCCGGAGACCAGACGGTAAAGGGGACCAGCTGGCCGTCTCGATTCTCCAGGAAGGGGGTCTCTGCCTCCGCTTCGAGCCGGGGGACTGTGCCCCAGGTGTAGCTGCGCAGCACCACGTTCAGCCCCGCACCATTTGCCTCGGTGGTCTCCGGGTCCTCCAGTGGCCAGATGTACATGGCCTGCAGGAAGCCATTCATCGACTCTTCCAGGCCTCCGATACACTTTCCAAAGGCCGTCTGGGTCAACTTCCCGGGCTGCATCAAGAAGCGCACATTGCAGGTCTTTGTGAACCCGGGCTGGACCGGGGGCACGTCCGCCCACAGGCCTGTCAGGTTGTCCACCAGGACCGGGTAGGCGTTCCCCTGGATCATCCAGCCGTCCGAGGGTCTGGGCACCTCGTCAGCCAGGGCCGGCGAAGAGGCGAGGATCAAGGCGGATGCCACGCCAGCAAGACACAGCTTCCAAGGGCTTTCGTACCGGGTTCTCATGCCAGCCTCATAATGGGCCGTCGGCGTCGTGCTACTCCTGGATTCCCGTTGTCGTCAGGGATTCGGAGGCCAGGTGGTCGGACAACTGGGCGATGTTGGTCCCGAAGATGGTTTCGAAAGAAAGCATGGTGCCGATGATCGCGATGCTCACGACGCTGATGGTGAGCAGGTATTCGGTGGTCGTCTGACCGAGTCGACGGCGGAGTTTGCGCATGGGTTCAGCCGAGGTGCCAGGAGCAGCTTACCACCAGTGTTCCGCGCTCGTCATCCAGGCTTTGACGGTGGACCGGACCGAGGCCCGGGATAGGGACCGAGATGGCGCGGAGGCAGAGTGTCCACCCCGATTACGACCATTGCTGACATCGCGGCCCACGAGGGCAGAGAGGTCACCCTGGAAGGGTGGCTCTACAACAGTCGGAGTAGCGGCAAGATCGCCTTTCTCCAGGTCCGCGATGGGACGGGCATCATCCAGTGTGTGCTCAAGCGGGAAGCCGTGGATGAGGACGCCTTTGCCCAGGCCCGCAAGCTGGGGCAGGAAAGCTCCCTTCGGGTGACCGGCCAGGTCAGGTCCGACACCCGATCCAAGCTGGGCTTTGAGTTGGGCGTCACGACACTGGAGGTTCTCCAGGACGCCGAGGGCTACCCGATCACGCCCAAGGAACACGGCCCCCACTTCCTGCACGAACACCGGCACCTCTGGCTCCGGTCTCGACGTCCTCACGCCATTCTCCGAATCCGGCACCTCTGTGTCCGGGCGATCCGGGACTTCTTTGATGACCGGGGATTCCTCCTGCTGGACTCGCCGATCTTCACGCCGAACGCTTGCGAGGGCACCTCGACCCTGTTCGAGACCGAGTACTTTGGCCGCTCGGCCTACCTGACCCAGAGCGGCCAACTCTACCAGGAAGCCGGGGCCCTCGCCTTTGGCAAGACCTACTGTTTCGGGCCGACCTTTCGGGCGGAAAAGAGCGCCACTCGGCGGCATTTGACCGAGTTCTGGATGGTGGAGCCGGAGGTCGCCTTTGCGAGGCTGGACGACATCATGGATCTCTGCGAGGAGTTCGTCTGCTTCGTCGTGGAGCGGGTGCTCAGAGACGGTCGGGAACACCTGGAGGTCCTGGGCCGGGATGTCTCCAAGCTCGAGGCCATTCAGAGGCCCTTTCCCCGGATGAGCTACGACGAGGCCTGTGCCCAGCTGGACGAGCTGGGGGTTCCGGTGGATCCCGAGGGGGATTTTGGCTCCCCCCACGAGACGATCCTCACCGAGCAGTACGACCGTCCGATCCTGGTGCACCGCTACCCGACCGTGGTGAAGGCCTTCTACATGAAGGAGGATCCGGAGAACCCCGCACGGGCCCTGGGGGTCGATGTCCTGGCACCCGAGGGCTACGGCGAGGTCATTGGTGGCGGGGAGCGCGAGGACGACCTGGATGTGCTCTTGCGCAAGATCAAGGAGCACGAGTTGCCCCAGGACGACTTTGAGTGGTTCCTGGATCTTCGTCGCTATGGCAGCGTGCCCCATGGTGGTTTCGGGCTGGGCCTGGAACGGCTGGTGACCTGGATGTGCGGCATCCGCCACATTCGCGAGACCGTGCCCTTTCCTCGCACCATCGACCGGCTCAACCCATGAACTCCCAGGAGGTCGCGGACTTTCTGGGGGCCGAGCATCACGGAGACCTGGTGGAGCTGGTCGGGGTGGGACCGCTCGAGGAAGCCGGTCCTGGGGAACTGGCCTTTGCGGAGGACAAGGTGTCCGGAGAGGCCGGCGTGGTGATCTGCAAGGCCCCGGTGGCCGGGCGGACCTGCCTGGTGGTCGAGGACCCCAAGCTGGCCTTCATCCATGTGCTCAACGCGACGGTCGCCATGGACCCACCAGCCTCCGGCGTGCACCCCACGGCCCAGGTGGAGGGGGAGTTGGGCGACGACGTGTTCGTGGGGGCCTACGCTGTCATCGGTGCGGGCACGACGGTCCACGACCGCGCGGTGATTCACGCCCACGTGGTGGTGGGACGGGAGTGCACCATCGGTGCCGGCACGGTGCTGCACCCCCATGTCACCCTCTACGATCACAGCTGGATCGGCCAGGACTGTATCGTCCATGGTGGGGCGGTCCTGGGGTCGGACGGCTTCAGTTTCCACCCCACGGCTGATGGGGTCGTCAAGGTGCCCCAGGTTGGCCGGGTGGTCGTCCATGATGGGGTGGAGATCGGTGCCAACACCACCGTGGACCGGGCGTTCTTGCGGGAGACCGTGCTCGGCCAGGGCACCAAGCTCGACAACCTGGTGCAGATCGGCCACAACAGCAAGATCGGCCGCAGCAACCTGTTCGCGGCCCAGGTCGGCCTCTCGGGCTCGGTCACCACAGGGGACGGGGTGGTGCTGGCAGGCAAGGTCGGGGTGGGGGACCACGCCCAGCTCGAGGACGGTGTCATCGCGGGGGCGGGGGCAGGACTGTTGGGGCGGGTGAAGACCGGGACCTGGTGGGGTTTTCCGGCCTCGGAGATCCGGTTGGCGAAGCGCATGGCCATGGCTGCCAGGCAGCTGCCGGCCCTGCTGAAGACCGTCCGGGCCCTGGAGCGCCGTCTCGCTGCCCTGGAAGAGGGGAACCCAGAGGCCGACGGGTAGAGGCCCCGCCCGCGTCGCGGGCTCGTCGTGCGCCCGAGACGGGACCCGCCAGGGATAGCCTGGGCCATGGCATTCGCTCTCTTTGCTCTCTTCTCCCTGGTGAGTTCCGCGCAGGCCTCTCCTTCCTGGGAGGCCACCCTGGAGGTCGCTGCCCAGGCCGTGGTGTCCCTGCGGGTCTCCGCCACCCGGTCCTTTGACACCGAGTCCGCCTCGAGCACGGTGGGGACGGGCTTCATCATCGATGCCGAGCAAGGGCTCATCCTCACCAATCGCCACCTGGTTCAGGGGGGGCCGGTGGTGGCGGAGGCGGTCTTTCTGAATCACGAGGAGGTCTCCCTGGAGGCGATCTACCGGGACCCTGTGCACGACTTCGGGTTGTTCCGCTTCGACCCGTCGGCTGTGCGCTTCATGGACGTGGTGGAATTGCCCTTGAACCCTTCGGGGGCCCGAGTCGGGGTGGAGATCCGGGTGGTGGGCAATGACGCGGGCGAGAAGCTCTCCATCCTGAGTGGGACCCTGGCCCGCCTGGACCGGGCGGCACCGGCCTATGGGGGCAATGGCTACAACGACTTCAACACCTTCTACCTGCAGGCGGCATCGGGCACCTCGGGGGGCTCCAGTGGCTCTCCAGTCCTGAATGTCGAGGGCCAGGTCATCGCCCTGAACGCGGGCGGCGCCCGGCGGGCGGCCTCCAGCTACTACCTGCCCCTGGACCGGGTGGTGCGGGCGGTCGAGGCCATCCAGGCGGGCAAGGCTGTTCCCCGGGGCAGTCTCCAGACCCGTTTCCACTACACGCCCTACGACGAACTCCGGCGACTGGGGCTGTCCGAGAAGACGGAAGCCGAGGTCCGAGAAGGCTTTCCGGATGCGGTGGGCATGTTGGTGGTTCGGGAGACGGTGCCCGGTGGACCGGGGGACGAGATCCTGCAGCCCGGAGACGTGCTCTGTCGGCTCAATGGGCAGCTGGTCACCACCTTTGTGGCCCTGGAACAGGTGCTGGATGAGGCGGTCGGCCAACCAGTCAACCTCTCCATAGAACGGGGGGGGCAGTCCCTGGACCTCACCCTGGACGTGAGCGACCTGCATGCCCTCTCCGCCTCCTCCTACATCGAGGTCGGTGGCGGGGTGGTGCACGCCTTGAGCTACCACCAGGCCCGCAACCACGCCGTGCCGGTCGAGGGGCTCTACGTGGCTTCTCCTGGCTACATGCTCAAGGCCGCGGGAATTCCCGATGGGGCGTTGCTCAAGACCCTGGGGGGCGAGCCGGTCGAGACCCTCGACGACCTCTGGCAGAACCTGCTCTCCCGGGGAGATGGGGAGCGGGTCCCGGTTCGTTACACCCAGATCCAGCGCCCGGACCGGGAACAGGTCGCGGTGGTCACCATCGATCGGCGCTGGTTTGCCCTCCGGCGTTGTGCCCGAGACGACAGCACGGGCACCTGGCCTTGTGAAGACGCTCCCCCCGCTGAACGGGCGGCCTTGCCTGCACCCGCCACGACGACCCTGGTGGCCAGTGGCTCCAAGGCGGCGAGGGTGCTCGCGCCCTCGCTGGTCATGGTGGAGTTCGATGTTCCCTACCGGGTCGAAGGGGTCTGGGGCAGCAACTTCCGGGGGGCTGGACTGATCGTCGATGCCGGGCAGGGGCTCATCCTCACCGACCGGGACACGGTGCCCGTGGGGCTGGGGGACCTGACCCTGACCTTTGGGGGGTCCGTGCGGATTCCGGGCCAGGTCGTGTTCGTGCACCCGGAACACAACGTGGTCCTGATCGCCTATGAACCGGCATTGCTGGGGGACACGCCGGTACGGACCGCGACCCTGATGCCCACACCTCTGGAGCCGGGAGACGCCGTCGACCTGGTGGTTCTGACCGGTCAGCACCAGGTGGCCAGCCGCTCCACCCGGATCTCCCGGGTCGATCCGATTCGGCTTCCGATGCCCAGTCCTCCCCAGCACCGGGACGTCAACCTGGAGGTCGTTTCAATTGACGACTCGATCAGCAGCGTCGGAGGGGTGTTGTCCGACTCAAAGGGCCGGGTATTGGCGCTCTGGTCCTCCTTTCACCGGGACGAGGGAGACAGCTCCGGAGCGTCCTTTCGTGGCCTCCCCACGGAGGCCCTCGGGCTCCTGCCGGCCCCCTTTCCAGGCAGCACGCGGGAAGAGGCCCGCCTGCTTGGGGCGGAACTGGGGCTGGTCCGGATCGCGGACGCCCGGGAGCTGGGTCTGCCCCAGGATCGGGCCGATGTCCTGGAGGCCCGGGATCCCGACCGCAAGCAGGTGCTGCTGGTCTCTCGCCTCTACGCGGGCTTCCCCGCGGCAGAGGTGCTCCAGGGGGGCGACCTGGTGCTCTCGGCCAACGGAGATCCAGTGACGCGCTTCCTGGCGTTGGAGAGAGCCGCCCAGGCCCCCAGTGTCCGCCTGGAGGTCCTGCGCGATGGGGCGGTGATGACCGTCGAGGTCGAGACCATGCCGGTCTCCGGCCAGGGCATTGACCGGGCGGTCCTCTGGGCCGGTGCGCTGTTGCACGAACCCCACCCGGAGGTCGCTTTCCAGAGGGGGCGTGCCTCGGAGGGGATCTACGTGTCCTGGTACTGGTATGGCTCCCCGGCCTATCGCTACGGCCTTCGAGCGACCCGCCGCATCGTCGCAGTGGATGATGTGCCGACCCCCGACCTGGATGCCTTCCTGGCTGCGGTTTCCAACCAGGGCCATGGGGAAGCCGTTCGCATCCAGACCAAGGATCTCGATGACGTGGTCCAGGTGCTCACCTTGAAAGCCGACCAGCACTACTGGCCCACCCGGGAGCTCCGACTGGGCGTCGAGGGGTGGGAGTCGGCGGAGTAGGGTCCTGTCTCGTGGCCTGACCCGCCCTCAAAGCCCCCGACCTGTCTGGCAGGCCACGCACAGCACTGCATCTGGTATTGCCTGGAGCCTTCGCCAGCCGATGAACTCTTCGCAGTCCGGGCACCAGCCGAATTCCTCCGGGTCCTGGGCCATCCGCTCCAGGGCGGCCTCGACCCGCTCCATCCGCTGACGATGGCGCCGCAGGGTGGCCTTGGCCGTCGCCTGTTGCTGGATCGCGTCAATCCGGCTGATCCGGCCGACTGCGCTCTGGTCCAAGACAACGGTGTCGGCCAGTCCAGCCTCGTCTGCGACCAGTCGGGCCAGTTCACCCTGGAGTGCGTGCAGAGCCTCGGAGAGCGCCTGTTGTTGGGCCTGGGTCAGTCCTTCGTCGTCCATGGCACCGAAGGATAGGGCACACTGGTTCCCTCATCGTCTCGAGGTGTGTTGTGACCCTCTTCCTCCAGGTGGTCCTGGTTCTTTTCGCTTGTTCTGGCTCTGGCGACACCGCTGGCGACGACAGCGGGGCCACGACGGTGGACACCCGGCCGGACCGTGATGGGGACGGCGTGCCGGACGAAGACGACTGCGATCCCGATGACGCCTGGACCTACCCCGGCGCGAACGACATTCCCTACGACGGCAAGGACAATGACTGCGCTGGCGATGGGGACCTGACCGATGTGGATGGCGATGGCTTTGATGGAACCGGTGTCGAGGGCGGAGACGACTGCAATGACAACAACCCGACCGTCTACCCGGGGGCCGAGGAGGTCTGCTACAACGGCATCGACGAGGACTGTGACGGGGCCGAGGACACCAATGACTGCGACGGCGACGGCTACGACGGTCAGGGCGACAATGTCACCGATTGCGATGACGAGAACGCGGACATCAACCCGGCGGCCGAGGAGATCTGGTACGACGGCATCGACGAGGACTGTTCGGGCCACATCGACAGCGACTATGACCAGGACGGCGACGGCTATGAACACCCCAGCCATCCCGATGGCGGGGACGACTGCGACGACGAAGACGCCCTGACCTACCCGGGCAACAAGGAGACCTGGGACGGGAGGGACAACGACTGTGACGACGTGGTCGACGGCCTGAACTCCCGGGATGCGGACGCCACCTGGGCCGGGGACTGGTATTTCCACGGCGATGGCTTCATCGGGTTGGGCGGCGCGGTCATCGGGGATGTGACCGGCGATGGGATCTCGGAGATCGTGATTGGTGGCATGGGCAGCTACCACGAGGGCTACCCGGGAAGGGTCTACCTGTTCGACCCCACCGTGGCGGATGGCGGCTTCCGGGACGTGACCATTGGCCAGTCCGATGGCAACGCCGAGTACTACGGGGTGGACCTGGACGCGGTCGGGGATCTCGATGGGGATGGCGTCGTCGACGTGCTGATCGGGGCCCCAGTGGCCTCGTTTGGCAGCACCTATGGCGGTGCCTACCTGATCAGCGCCGCGGCCATCAGGGCCGGCGGAGCTTCCAGCCAGGCCTGGGGCCGGATCTCGGCGGCGGATGACTACGCCGGCGGTGACGTCGCCAACCTGGGGGACTGGAACGGGGACGGTCTGCCAGAGATCGGCATCGGGACGAGCTTCTGGTACCTGGCGGGCATCACGGTCTACGCCAGCCAGGTGGTCAAGAACGGCGGCACGATCACGACCGGTGCGGCCATGGCCCACATCTCGGACAACAGCGGTGTCTATGGAGGTCAGTCGGTGGGTGGCCTGGACTTCGATGGGGATGGCGTAGGAGACCTGCTTTTCTCCAGCGACACACAGCCTCCGGATGAAAAGTCCAGTTGGGATGGCAATGGGCGGGTCTCTCCGTTCAGCGGTGCCGACCTGATGGATTCTCATGGCGGGGAATACCGGGTCACGGACACGGTGGGCCTGTTGGGGGGCGACGAGGAGGCTGCGGGCCAGGTCAACGGCTGGCTGCCGGATGTGGACGGAGATGGCTACGACGAGATCGTGGTGAGCCTGTACGGCCACCATGGGGATGAGAGCCTGGGCCTGTGGCAGACCGGTGCGGTCGCGGTGATCGACGGCGATAACTACACCGCCCTTTCCCGGGACACCGAGGCCACCGCCGTGGCCGACTACCTGGTCTACGGCATCGAGGACCTGGGGCATCTGCGCTCGGCCGGGGAAGCCGGAGACTTCGATGGCGATGGCGTCGGGGACCTGGTGGTCATCAGTGTCGGGGACCTGGATCTCGGCGGCCTCTACAGTCGGACCTACCTGCACCATGGACCCGATGTGGCCGCAGGCGGCACGGTGATGGCCAACGAGTCGGTGGTGGAGTTCACCTCGATCGACCAGGACGACCTGATGGGGTGGAACACCTTGCCCTATGACCTGGACGGCAATGGGCTGGACGACCTGGTACAGACCGCGCCCTATGGCACCGGTGGCGCAGGATCCGCCATCCTCTACTACAACCTGCTCGATCGCTTCGAGTAGACCGGATGAGCCCCCCGGCGAGATGCCCGGCATTTCTGCTGGCGGCGGGTTTTGGCACCCGGCTGCGCCCGCTGACAAACGACCGGCCCAAGCCCCTGGTGCCCTTGTGCGGGCTGCCCCTGCTGGACCAGGCCGTCGCCGGGCTCCAGCAGCAGGGCCTGGAGTCGGCGGTGGTGAATGCCCACCACCTGCCCCAAGTCATTGCCCGCTGGGCCGATGCCCAGGCCTTTCCGTTGGTGGTCTCCGAAGAGCAGCCCGGCATCCTGGGCACGGGAGGAGGGCTCCGCCAGGCGCGGACGCTGCTTCAGGATCGCTTTGTGGTGGTCAATGGGGATGTGCTGTCCGACATCGATCTGCAGGGCCTTCTCGAGCGTCTGCCCGCGGAAGGGGGGGCGGTCATGGCCTTGCGTGCCGGTGGTCCCCAGTACGGCATCGTGGCGGTGGACGACACGGACACGGTCGTGGACCTGGTCGGGCTGGCTGCCGCCGAGGCGCATGGTGAAGTCGATCGAACCCAGCACTTCACAGGCATCCACGCCCTGGACCAGGGCACCCTGGACCTGGTGCCGCCGGGAGAAGCCTGCATCGTTCGGACGGCCTATTCGGCCCTGGTGCCTCAGCGCCGGGTGAAGGCCCAGCGGCACACCGGTACCTGGTTGGACCTGGGCAACCCCCAGCTCTACCTGGAGGCGAACCGGGCGGCTCTTGCCGGAGAACTGCCACTGGTCCTGGATCCCTTTGAACAGGCGGGCCTTGCCCTGCGAGGGGGTCGCCAATGGGGGTCACGGGAGTCGGTGTCCATCCACCCGAGTGTGACGCTTGAAGGCCCCTGCTGGATCGGCCCGGGAGCCTGCCTGGAGGCGGATGTGCATCTGGGCCCGGGGGTCGTGATCGGCGAGGGTGCGGTCCTGCGCAGGGGTGCCCGGCTTCGGGACACCGTGGTCTGGGATGGGGCGGTGGTTGCCTCCGAATCCAGGCTGCAGGCAGCGATCGTTCACGACTCGGGGGTTGTGGAGGGTCTCGAGACGACCTCTCGGTGGTAGCCTCCTGGTGTGGCCGACCAGGTGAGCATCGGGGTGGTCTGCACCATCGGGATCGGTCCGGACCGGGGTGGGCGCCAGCGCAACGAGGACAATTACCTCGTCTGTCACCAGGGTCGGATCCGGTATCGGAAGGCCAGCTCCGAGAATGTCCAGGGGGGGGAGACCCTGGGGGTGTTGCTCGCCATTGCCGACGGCATGGGGGGCCATCGGGACGGCGACCTGGCGGCGACTGCGGCAGTACAGGCCCTGGCCAGGGTCTTCAGCCGCGGGCAGCCCCGGGACCCTGAGGAGAGCTTGCGGGAGCATGTTCTCACCTGTCACAGGCGTCTCCGGCGCAAGGCCGCGGAGCAGGGTCCCGTGCAGATGGGGACGACCCTGACCGCGGCGTGGATCCTGGGGGGGCAGCTGGCCTGGACCCAGGTGGGGGATTCGCGGCTCTACCTGGAGCGGTCCGAGGAGTTCAGACGCCTGAGCCGGGACCAGACCCGGGGGGAGTTCGCCAGGCGAGACGGTCGCACCCTGGATCATGACCAGGGGTTCCTGGCCCAGAACCTCATCTATGGATCCCGGGGCATCGGGGACGATGAGGCCATTCGGCTGGATCCCGGCGTGGACTCCGGCTGCCTTTCACTGTCTCCGGGCGACCGCCTGGTCTTGTGCTCGGATGGTCTGAGTGGAGTGGTGGATGACGCCAGCATGCAAGTCCTGCTGCGGGACAGGCCGGAGCCCCAGGACGCGGCGTTCGCGCTCATGGAGCAGGCCATCGAGTCTGGCTCCACTGACAACATCAGCGTGCTGGTGGCTCGCATCGAGAGCCTGGATTCCCCGGTGGACGAGGCCTCGGTGGACAGGGGACAGGACCCGGACACCCTGGTGCCCATGGACTGAGCGGCACCGGTGGGGCCGGTTAGCCCTTCCCTGGAGGACCTGTTGTGGACCTGTCCATCATCACTGAGCGTGCGCCAGGAGAGCGCCGAGTCCCCCTGACCCCCACGGGGGTGCGCACCCTGGTGGCCCTGGGCCATGACGTACACGTGCAGGCGGGTGCTGGGGCTGGGGCGGGGTTTGCGGACAACGAGTACCTGGCCGCTGGCGCGACCCTGGGCATCACCACCCGGGAGGTCCTGAGTGCCGGTGACGTCATTCTGCACATCCACGAGCTCGACGAGTCCGAGCTGTCCCATGTGCCGGACGGGGCCACGTTGTTGGGGTTCCTGCACCTGACCCACTGTGCACAGGGGATGCTGGACCGCATTCGGGATGGCGGCATGAGCACCATTTCCCTGGACCTGATCCAGGACCGGGGCCGGTTTCCGGTCGCCGGCCCCCTGTCGGCCATCGGTGGCCGGGTGGCTGTGGCACTGGCCCAGCAGCACCTGCTCGGGTCCGGGGGTGGCCTGTTGATGGGGGGATGCCCTGGTGTACCGCCCCTGCACGTGGTCGTGCTGGGGGCCGGTATTGCGGGCCTGGCCTCGGCCCAGGAGGCTGCCCGGGTGGGTGCTCGAGTGACCCTGGTGGAGGTCGACCCTGTACGTTTCCTGGAGATCGGCCAGGTCCCTGGCATCGAGACGGTCATCTCCAACGAGACCACCATCACCCGGGCGGTGGCGACAGCGGACGTGCTGATCGGTGCAGTGAGTCGCAAGGGGGAGCCGGCACCACGCGTCCTGACCCGAGCCCACCTGCGCTCGATGACCCAAGGCGGGCTCTTCGTGGACCTGAGCATCGACGAGGGAGGTTGTTCCGAGACGAGCCGGCCCACCTCGGTGGATGAGCCGGTCTACCTGGAGGAAGGGGTGCGCCATCTCTGTGTGCCCAACCTGCCGGCCATGGTCGGCCGCACAGCCTCCTGTGCCATGAGCGATGCCCTGCTGCCCTACCTGCGCTTGCTGGCCGTGCAGGGCCTCCAGGGAGCCCTGGCAGTCAACGAGGCCCTGGCCGGTGCCACCGAGATCTACGAGGGCTGTGTGGTGAGCCCGCTGGTGGCTCGTCATCGGGGCCTGGAAGCCAGGCCACTGGGGGAATTGCTGCCCTCTTGAAAGGCGGCGGCCCGTCACCCCTCTCGAGGGTGAGTCCACAAGGGTGTAGTCTCGGCCATGCGCTATCTCCACACCATGATCCGGGTCCTGGACCTCGACCGAGCCCTCTGGTTCTTCTGCGATGTGCTCGGGTTTGAAGAGGTCCGGCGGCGGGACAGCGAGCGGGGGCGGTACACCCTGGTCTTCCTCACCACAGGAGCCCCGGACGATCCGGCCACCATCGAGTTGACCCACAACTGGGACCAGGAAGAGCCCTACACCGACGGTCGGAACTTCGGACACCTGGCCTACGCTGTGGACGACATCTATGGGACCTGTCAGCGTCTCCTGGACGCGGGGGTGACCCTGAGCCGCCCGCCCCGCGATGGACGCATGGCCTTTGTGCGCAGCCCGGACCAGGTCTCGGTCGAGTTGCTGCAGGTCGGGGAGCCATTGCCCATCCAGGAGCCCTGGGCCAGCATGGAGAACGTCGGAAGCTGGTAGGGACCCTGCGGGAGGGTCATCTCGCCAGGGTCAGCTCCGAGCGGTGGACCAGGGTCGTCTCCAGCTCGTCTCCGGCCTCGTTCACCAGGGAGGCGATGAACCAGGGGTCGTCGTCGTCGCTGGAGACATCCACCCGCACATAGAAACGGTCGTCGTCGTGGCAGAACAGCTGCCCGTCCCTGGTGGAACACTCGGAGTTGCTGTTGGCGAGGGGGGAGCTGGTGAGCTCCAGCAGGTCGTAGCCGGCGGACTGTTCCAGCCAGAGGAACTCCGAGCGGTGGATGTCGCCGCTGAGCAGCACGACCCCTTCCACCCCCCGGTCGTAGATCCCCTCCAGCAGTTCCTCGCGGGCATCCGGAAAGGATGCCCAGGAGTCGCTGGAACCGTCCAGTGTCCACTGGCTTCCGCAGATCACGAACTTGAAGGTCGCGGTGCTCGCCTCCAGGGCATCCAGCAACCAGGCGCTCTGGGCTTCGCCCAACAGGCTGTCGTCGATGTCCCGGTAGTAGCGGTCATCGACAAAGAAGAACCCGAGGTCTCGCCAGGCATACTGGTGGAAGACCCCGGGGACGTCCGTGGTGCCGTAGTCCTGGTGTGCCCAGTATTCCTTGAAGGCCTGCAAGGCGGTGCTCTTGCCCGACTCGTCCCCGTCGGTGTTGTTTCCCACGTAGTCGTGGTCATCCCAGGTGGCGAGGGTCACGGTCTGCCGGACCAGGGAAGCCCGCTCGGGAATCTCCAGGGCCCATCGGTAGTACCAGCGCAGGCTGTCCAGGTCGTCGCTGTTGGCGTAGTGGTTGTCCCCGACGAACAGGAACAGGTCCGGCTCGTCTTCCGCGATGGGCCCGAAGATGGGCTGGTCGTCGTACTTGCTGCAGGACCCAAAGGAAAAAGTGGTGTCCCCAGGGGTGCCCAGGACCGGTGGGGTCGTGAAGTTCAGAGTGGTGTCAGGGTCCAGTGTGCCGTCGATTTCGACCCCGGCGAAGTACAGGGTCTCGGCGGTCAGCCCACCGACCTCGAAGACATGGGTGTAGTCCGCGATCGGCGAGGGATCGGCCCAGGCGACCACTTCAGCGCTCTCCAGCTCCTGGGTCAGGGCGAGCCGCAACCCGGCGCGGCGGGTGGCGTCGGTGCGGATCCAGATCCGGGCGGTCTCGGGCTCCAGGGCCCCCAGCATGGGGCCGTGGGTCACGCCGGTCGGGTTGCAGGAGCTGCAGGCCAGGTGCAGTCCAGCCGGGTCACTCCAGCTCTGCAGTTCGTCATCCTCGACACCGAATTTCAGGTCCGACAGGCCGTCGGCACAGTGGACGGGTTCTCCGTCGAATTGCAGTGCAAGGCACTCGGGTCGCCACTGGTCATCCCCTTCTTCGGAGCGGATTTCGACCCGGTCCACGTCGGCCCGGTCCAGGTTCACGCCTTCGAAGTGGTGGATGTCGATCTCTCCGACCCGGAAGTCATTCACGTCCGCCACGTCCAGCTTTCGGCATTCCGCTTCCGTCTCCGTCAAGCACAGGAACAGGCCGTTGTTGTCGGTGCCTGCGTACTGGGTGTCGGCGGTGCGCACGGCCACGGACAGGGTCGAGATCGTGTCGGGAAAGGTGACAGGATCGGGCTCCTGGGCCACCGGGGGCAAGGCTGGATCGCGCGTGTCTGTGGGGCCGGTGTCCGAGGTGTCGGAATCGGTCGGGGGGGTGCTCGAATCCGTGGCGTCGGGGCAGATGCCATCGACGGCGAGTTGTCCATCGGGGCAGATGACATCGCTGGAGCAGGCTGCCAGGACGAGGAACAAGGGTGTCACGAGGCCCATTTAGCGTGATCGGGATGCTGGCGATATTCCACGGCGCCTTTCGTCATGAACCGGGTACGATGTCCTTGCGTGGTTGGAGGAGACGAAGGACCCGATGCCCGGCACCGCTGCCTGGATCCTGGTCCCACTTCTGGTGGGGTGCATTGGAGATGACGGCACGGGAATCACGCCGGATGCCTGTGAAGGCGCCCTGACGGACGGACGTGTCAATGTGCCCCTGGAGTGTGATGACCTGGGCTACCTGGTTCGAGAGGCCGGGCGCCTGGAAGGGACAGAGATCATCCTCGCGCCGGGGATCTACGAGATCGAAGGGGACCTGGTCCTCAAGAACGACGTGCTCTTCCGAGGAGAGGATCCCGGTGACCCGCCGATCCTGGTGCCGACCGGGGAGATCTCGGCCCTCAACGCCACGTTGGAGGACCTCATCATCGATGGGGTCCTGGACGCCAAGCAGACCGAGCTCCGCCGGATCACTGCCACGCGCATCGATCTTGAAGACGTCTCTGCGATGCAGCTTCACACGGAGACCCTGCAGGGCATTGCCGAATTCGAGCTCAACGACGTCGACTTCTCCGACAAGATCGAGCTCGAAGGATGGGGCCGGCTGACCCGGGTGGTCGGCTCCTCGGGCATGGTGACGCTCACCGGGGACACCACGGTGGCCGCCAGCCGGCTCCCCGACCTCGTCGTTCGTCCGGACAGTGACGAACGAGACCGGGTGGACGTGGTCATCCGCGACACCCGCATCCTGGGTGGACTCACCACCTATGGAGGAACCGCTGGCACGGTCTATGTGCAGGTGGAAGACAGCGAGATGGCGGCCCTGGCCATCGACAGCAACACCCGGTCGGCCGGGGTGGAGTTGTCGCTGCTCCGCAGCCTGGTTGTGGGTGGCCAGCCGGTGATCATCGACCTGGATGGTGCGGACAACTACGTGCTCGAGATCAAAAACAGCCTGGTCCATGGCCCGAGCAACCTGCTCAGCACACAGTCCGATGGCCTGGGACTGGCCGAGGCCGCCGAAATCGAGATGTCCAACAACGTGCTGGTGGGCGGCAATTTTGTCTTCCAGCAGGACCCCGCCTGTGGGGTCTACAGCACGACGGAGTTGAGCCTGCAGAACAACGTCTTCGTGGGCGTGACCTTTGCAGTACAACTGCTCCTGGACCAGGACTGGCTGACCTCCCACAACCTGTTCATGGACTCGACGTGTGTCAGTTGCGTTCAGGTGATCACGGATGGCTGCTCGAGCGAGAGTGAGACCCAGGAGTTGCCCTTCATCGAGGCGGAAGGCAGCTTCCTGGACGATGCGGATTTCGTGGACCTGAACCAGGACGAACCGGGGTCCTCCGACCTGCGGCTCAATGCTGGAAGTCCGGCGATCGATGCCGGTGTGCCCGAGTGGTTGGACCCGGACGGGAGCCGATCGGACATCGGCATGTACGGCGGGCCGAACGCCTCGGAGTAGTGCGGTCTATTCTCCCCACCAGGGGGAGGCCCAGAGTCGCTCCTCCTGGTCGCCGGAATCGACCCTCAATCGCAGGTAGATCCAGTCCTCGGGGCCGGGTGTCCAGTCCCAGTGCAGGGGCGTTGCTGTGCTCACCGTGCCCAGGCTCACGGTGCTCTCCGAGGTGATGGCCTCCACCGAGGCGTCCAGGCCCTCGACCACCACGGTAAACGGGCCGTCCCCACTGTCGACCGCCGTGCCTGGGGGATGGGTCTCCCCCCCGGCGTCCTGGAGCTGGATCACCAGGGCTTCGGGCCGGGGTCCGGTGGTGGCCACTGTGCTTCGGGCTTCCAGGGCGTCGAAGAGACTCTCCGTGGTGAGTTCTCCCGAGAGCCAGACCCCGGTCAGTCCTCCGGGCGCATGGCCTTGCAGGGGCTCCGGACTGCCCGTGACCTGTCCCCAGTACCCCACGGGTCCCGGACCATCGGCCAGGCTGCCGGGGCGGGCATCGTGGCTGTCTGTGCCGGCGGTGAACCCCAGGCGATGTCCCTTGCGCAGAGCCGTTCGGACGGCGCCTCCCGGCACGTGGTCCACAGACGGGTTGACCCGCCAGGCACAGCCCTCGCTGGCCAGGTCCGTACACTCACCCACCCCGTGCTCACTGGCGATCTCGACCAGGTGCTCTCGGGTGGGGGTGTTCTCCGACAGTCCCCAGTCCGTGGGTTGGGGGCTGAGGACAGCGGTGTGGTGGGCAAAGCTGAGCCATCGAAGATCACCGCAGGTGTCCCGGGCCTGGTCCAGGGCCTCCCAGAGGTCCCCGGGGGTGACGGCCCAGGAAACCGATCCCTCGTCGTAGAAGCTGCCATCGCTCTCGACCTCGATGGTGCCGGTGACCGGGTGATCCGCCCGAACCCGGGCCTGCTCGCATGCGGCGGGGTCTGAGAGCACCACGGTGCGATGCCCGCCAATCGGGTGGCCGTCCCGCTCTTCGTGGGTCTGCCAGGTCCACTCGTAGCCCAGCAGTCCCAGGATCCCCTGGGCCTCGGCCAGTACGGCCTGCTGCCCCGCCCAGATGTTGTGGGCCGGGCCGTCCAGGCCCTCGGGGTAGTAGGCGCTCATCTCGGCATGGTCGGTCAGAGCCACAAAATCCAGGTCCGCCGCGATGGCTTCGGCCAGGAATTGTTCGGCGGGGAGCTCGCCGACGGGTCTGCAGCCGTCGTCGGGGAGTTCGCAGCCATCGTAGGACCAACGGCTGTGGGCATGCAGGTCACCCCAGACCCAGCGGCTGGTCTGGGTGGTGGTGCCGGTCTCCTCGGGCAACCCGGTCTCCCAGGCGGTCTCCTCGAGGCTTCCTGGCCGGCAGGCCCAGGGAATCAGCCAGGAGAGTGCTGGCAGGGCCCAGGTCACCTCCCAAAGCTAGCGCGAAATGCCGTGGTTCGCCCTGTTCTCGGTGAACTCGGGGCCATTGGAGGACAGGGATACAGGTGTCCGTGGCTGGTTCTGTGGCTGTCCTGAAGACCCTTCTGGCCAGGTGGCCTTGATCAGGCGGGAGGGCGTGTCTTTCAGCACTGCCTGTCGCGGATGTCCGGTGTCCGGGAAATCCAGGGTGCCCGCTGACAATGGGTGCCCGATGAACTCCAGGCCGGATAAGCGGGCTTCCCCTTTTTTCTTGATGAGGTCTTCATGTCCGGATTTTCCGACGACCAGTTGTTGCTCCAGCGCTTCTACAAGCACTGCAAGGAGCGTCCAGGCGACATCTACATGCACCAGCCCCATGGTGGCGGCCAGGTCACCCCCTACACCTGGGGTGAGGTGCTGGAGAAGGCTCGTCGCCTGGCCAGCCACCTGGCGTCCAAGGGCTGGGAGCCCCAGTCCAAGATCGCGATGATCTCCAAGAACTGTGCCCAGTTCATCATCGCGGACCTGGCCATCTGGATGGCCGGCCATGTCTCGGTGGCCCTCTACCCCACCTTGAACGCGGACACGGTGGCCTACATCCTGGAGCACAGTGACGCCAAGATGGTGTTTGTGGGCAAGCTGGACACCTGGAATGAAGTGCAGAAGGGCGTGCCTGCCGAGCTGCCAGCCATCGCCTTTCCCAATGCCCCGGCCACCGACTACCCCAAGTGGGACGACATCCTGGCGGCCAGCGAGCCCATCGAGGGCCACCCGGTGCGGGACGCCGACGACGAGGCGCTGATCATCTACACCTCCGGGTCCACCGGGCAGCCCAAGGGCGTGCTGCACAGCTTCCGCACCATCTCCGTCCCCACGGTCGGATTGGTGGAAGCGTTGAACGTGACCACCGCTGACCGAGGACTCAGCTACCTGCCCCTGGCCCACGGCATGGACCGCTGGCTGAGTGAATGCCTCTCGCTCTACGCGGGGAGCCAGTTGTTCTTTGCCGAGAGCCTCCACAGTTTCGTGGCGGACCTGAAGAGGGCCCAGCCCACGCTCTTTGTCTCCGTGCCCAGGCTCTGGCTCAAGTTCCAGCTGGGCGTCTTTGCCAAGATGCCCAAGGAGAAGTTGGACAAGATCTTCCGGATTCCCATCCTTCGTCGGATCGTGAAGAAGAAGATCCTGGGCAATCTGGGACTGGACCACGTGCGGTTTGCGGGTTCCGGGTCCGCCCCGATTCCCGCCGAGCTGTTGACCTGGTACCGCAACCTGGGGCTGGAGTTGCTCGAGGGCTACGGCATGAGCGAGAACTTCAACTACAGCCACATCACGGTTCCCGGCAAGGGGCGTCCTGGCTACATCGGGCACCCCTACGGCGACGTGGAGTGCAAGCTGTCTGACAGCGGCGAGATCCTGGTCAAGAGCCCGGCCACCATGATCGGCTACTACAAGGCCCCCGAGTTGACCGCCGAGGCCATGACCGAGGATGGCTTCCTCAAGACGGGGGACCGAGGTGAGATCGACGACCAGGGGCGGCTTCGCATCACTGGCCGGGTCAAGGAACTCTTCAAGACCTCCAAGGGCAAGTACGTGGCGCCAGCCCCCATCGAGAACCTGATCAACATGGACACCCACATCGAGTTGTCCCTGGTTGCCGGTTCCGGTCAATCGGCCACCCATGCTGTGGTTCAGCTGGCCGAGGACCTGCTTCCGAAGCTCAACGAGGCGGGGGTCAAGGACCAGGTCACCCAGGCCCTGGAGTCCCTGGTGAACGACGTCAACCAGCAGATCGAGGCCTATGAAAAGCTGTCCTTCATCGTGGTGGCCCGGGATCGGTGGTCGATCGAGGCGGGCCATCTCACCCCGACCATGAAGATCCGCCGCAACGCCATCGAGGGCCAGTACGAGGGCCACATGGACGCCTGGTACGGCGCAGGGAAGAAGGTCATCTGGGAGTAGGGTCCGCCCTAGGACACCAGCCACCAGGTCAGGCTGAAGATGCCGGCCACCGGCGCGAGAATTGCGGCGGTGACCGTCAGCGCGGTCAGGGTGAGGGACAGCCAGTCCATGAGCGTTGGTCGGGGGTCCTCGCCGTCCAGATTCAGGGAAGCGGTCATTTCTCCGACGGTGCGTTCCAGCAGGGCATCGTTGTAGGGCGTGCGGTAGAGCCCGCCACTCACCCTTCCGCGGGTCCAGGCCCGGGCTGAACGTCGTGGGAGAAACATCAGCCCTCCAGCCACGCCGCCCAGGTTGATGAGCCAGGCAAACCACAGGCGCCCACAGCCGGCCCTGATCTCGTAGCAGCTGATCTCGAATTCGCCGCGCCAGTTCGTCTGGTAGCCGGTCACGATGTGGTGCAGGTCGTGGAATTTCACGGCCTCCACCCGGGAGGGGGGATTCGAGATTTCCAGGGGAAGCAGTCCCAGTTTGACCTGAACCGTGTCCTTGGAGTAGCCCCCGTCTTCGCCGAAGTCGTTGGCCTCGAAGTAGATCCCGCGAGCCTCTTGCAGGGTCAGGTTGGGGTCGTACGAATCGCGAGGAGCGGACACCTTGACCTCGAGGTCGAAATCCACTCCACCCTTACCCCGAGCAGCCCCGAAGGGTGGAACCCCGGCCTGCTCGTCCGTGAGCGGCCGGGGTTCCCAGGCGTATTGCCCGTCCTTCCGATCACAATGTAGGGGCCGCGGACGTCAGTGGGTGTCCCGGAGTGTCGGCGTGTGTCACGCTGTCTTTCAGTGCCCTGTTTTCGCACCCCGCAAGGCGACCCAGGCGACCCCGTAGCAGCCCGCGGCGATCCAGCCGACCGTGGCGAAACCCCAGGCCATCGACAGAGCCAGGGACATCACGGCAGCCAGTACCCCGAAGGCCCCGTTCAGCGCCCAGTGCCAGGGCTTGCGCCGTTCTCCGAATCGCACCATGCCCAGGGGAAACCACAGCCCGAGCACCGCCCCGCCAGCCGCCAGCAGTCCGGCGCTCAGGGCGATGCGGACCGCCAGGTGAACCGGCAGGAGGAGTTGGATCAGAGAAGGAAGCACCGCCACGACCAGGACCAGGAGCAGCGGGACCGTCCACCCGATTCTCTGGAGCCGGTCCAGTCCCACCCGGGCGCTGAGGGCGGACCCGATCCCCATGCCGGCCAGCAGCGAGGCCAGCACCACGCTCACGGCGGTGGACGGGTGGCCCAGCAGCAACACGAAGTGTTGGATGAGCAGGGATTCCCACAGCAGAAAGCCGGCACCGATCGCGGAAAAGAAGACCGATCCCCCCAGCGCAGGACTTCCATCGTCCAGGGCCCGGCGCAGTTGAGGCAGGACGAAGGGGAGTCCGAAGAGCAGGACACTCAGGAGCAGGACCCTTCGCATCAACTGTCGCAGAATCTCTGTGGATTCGCTGTTCATCGGCAGCCCGGCCAGGGAGGCATCGGGGACGACGCGGGCAAAGGGTGATCGGACCTGGAAGAAATAGGGGCTGTCGTCGGTGGGGGGGCGGAGATTCAACCCGGCGCTGGCCAGGGCATTGGTCCTTCCCTCGGCGAGGTCCACCACCCAGCCACCCTGTCCTGGTGGTGTGGGGTAGCGACGTTCAAAGCCCCGGGTGTCGCAGATGGTGTCGAGTTGAACCAGTTCTTCTGAAGACCATGGGGCTTCGGTGATCAGTACCGTGACCAGCTCCTGGGCCGAGACCACCACCAGGTGCTCTTCGGGCCTGGGGTGTCCCCGGGCCTCCAGGGATGCCCGGGCCAGGATCAACAGGCGGGGCAGTTCGCTCTCCCAGCGGCTGGTGGCGAGCACGCCTTTCCTGGTGAGGCGGTCCAGGTAGAGCTGAAAGGCCTCGAGGGTGTACAGGTTGTTCTCGGCGAGTGCGAAGGCACCTGCTGCGCTGGCGGCCCAGGAATCGATCAGGGAGAGCTGCACCAGGTCAAAGGACCGGGGGCTGTGGGTCAGGTGGCTTCGGCCCTCCCGGGCCACGGCGGTGACTCCGGGCTGGTGGTAGATGTCGCCCGAGAAGTCGCCAAAGCGCTCACTGACCAGTTCGATGGTGCCGGGGTTCAGTTCGATCGCGTCGATTGTCGTGGCGCCGGTGAGCAGCGCCGAGAGGACGTCCCTTCCTCCTCCGGCCCCGATCACGGCCACGCTCTGGGGGGGGCGCAACTGGTGACCGAGGGTGGTGACGTCGTAGAGCAGGTGCTCCACCGCCTCCAGGTCCCCGGTGTAGTGGGTGATGGGGGTCCCGGCGTGACCGTCCTGCTCCAGCCACAGTTGTTCCGGAGCCTGGTCTGCAGGTGCCCGGGTTCCTCGACCCCAGGCGAAGCCGGCCTCGTGTTTCGCCAGCTGGAAATAGTCCCCGGAGAACACCGTGAGCCGGGCGGTGGGGGTCCAGACTTCCGCCAGCGGGGGAAGCACGGTCTCGTCATAGGCCTTGGAGTGGGTCACCTGGAACAGGTCGCTCCCCCCCATGGCTCCGGCCAGGACCGCCATCAGGCCCACCGCGGGCCACCGCCACCACCCGCCCAACAGCACCGCTGCACCCAGGGGCAGCAGACCGCAGCCGGCGGCCAGGATTGGAGTGGGGAGCCCGTGCATCAGGGGAATGGCCAGGCAGGCCCCCACAAAGGCCCCCGCCAGGTCTGCCCCGTACATCCGTCCGATGTCGGGCCCTGTCGCCCGCATCAGCAGCACACACACCGCACACCCCAGGGCGAGCAGGGCGGGAAGCACCGCCAGAACCACCAGTCCGATGGAGGATTGGAGGGCCAGCGCACCCCCCTGGACCACGTAGGCTGTGGCCAGGGGAACGCCGATACCCGCGGCGATCAGCGACGGGCCCAGCCACTTCTGGGGTCGTGGGACCAGGGAGAGCCAGATCCCGGGCACCCCCAGTCCCAGCATCACCAGGCTGATGGTCAGGAAGGCAAAGTGGTACCAGACCACCACGCTGAGCACCCGGGTCAGCGCGATCTGGAAGAGCAGGACGGCAGCACTGACCGCGAAGATCGCCACGTGTTCGCGAAAGGAGGGCGGCCGAGCAGACATCCGCCGACACCGTAGCAGTCGGACCGACCAGCCGTCGGGGTCGAGAGGAGCGTCTTCGTTCCGGCGCTGAAGTTGGCCGTCACCCCGGGGTTCAAATGGCCGGCGACCGCCCTGGCTCCTAAGAAGGCCTTCATGCCAGGTGCCTTTCGCGACAACGCTGCTCGGATCCTGCCAGTCACCATCGACCTGTCCAGAACGGACCGCGATGCCCAGTTCCTCGCTGTGGCCCGTTCCGTGGTCCCGGACTGGGCGAATGCTCGCCACGCCGAGGTCTCGGTGGTCGATGGCGGCATCACCAACCTGTTGTTCCTTCTGCGCAGCGGCCAGCGGTGTCCGCTCCTGGTACGGGTCTATGGAGACAACACCGAGGTGGTGATCGATCGAGAGGCGGAGAACGCGCTGTTCGCGCAGCTCTCGTGCCAGGGGTTCTCGCCGGCCTACTGGGGTCGCTTCGCCAACGGGCGCATCGAGGGCTGGTGCGAGGGGTACTGTGCCCTGGAGCCCGCAGATCTGGGTCGTCCGCACTTCCGTCGACTCATCGCCGCACGCTTGCGGGAGCTGCATGCACTCCCGCCTCCGACCCGGGAGTCGAGGCTGTGGTCGACGCTCGGGGGCTGGATGGAGACCGCCCGGACCCTGGCCTTCGAGGGAAGGGATGGGCAACGACACCAGGCCCTGGACGTGGGCCGCTATGCCTCGCTCCTCCAGGACCTGCCCGGTCGCGTGGCGGGGGTTCGTACATCATCCTGGGGCTCCGAACAGGCCTTTCGCTTGGTCCTGGCGCACAACGACCTGCTGGCCGGGAACATCCTCACCAACCAGGAGCAGGACCGGGTCATTTTCATCGACTACGAGTACGGGGCCACCTCGGTGGCGGCCTTTGACGTCGCCAACCACTTCTGCGAGTACGCGGGTTTCGACTCGGACTTCGCGTCGGGCTTTCCCGCCCGGGACGCTCGCGACGACTTCATCGCGCACTACCTGGGAGCGCGGGCGACGACACAAGACGTGTCGGACTTCTCGTCTGCGGTCGAGGCCCTTGTCCTGGCTGACCACCTGTGGTGGGGAACCTGGGCGGTGATCCAGGCCTGCTACTCACCCATCGACTTTGACTACCTTGACTACGCCCGGCTCCGATTCGCCGGCTTCGATCTGCACCACCCCGTCTTCCTCGGATAGCCGGGCCCGCACCAGGAGGCCCAGGGAGTGAATCGCCTGGCGGGCCTCGGGCAGGAACCAGGCAAAGGCCTGGAACACGTGGACCATGCCTTCCCCGACCTCGAGGACCACGTCGACACCGGCGTCACGAGCTCGCTCGGCCAGTCGACGGACCTGGGGCAGGAAGATCTCCACCTCTCCGGCCTGGATCAACAGGGGCGGCAGGCCGTGCAGGTTGCCGAGAACCGGGGAGACGCGCGGATCCTGACGGTTCTCCTGGGTGGTGTAGTCCCCGGAGAAACGTTCCAGGATGCCGGAGAACAGGTAGTCGTGTTCGTTGTCCGGGACCGGGTCCATTGCCGCCTCTGTCAGGTCTACCCAGGGGGAAAGCAGCACTGCACCTGCCGGCATTTCGGCTCCTTCATCCCGCAAGACCAGGAGGGTCGCCATGGTCAGCCCACCTCCGGCGGAATCGCCGCCCAACCACAGGGTCCTGGTGGCGACGTCCTGGGAGGCCAGCTCCCGGATGGCGGCCAGGGTGTCGTCGAGGGCTGCGGGGAAGGGTTCTTCTGGTGCCTTGCGGTAGTCCAGTGCGATGCAGCGGCAGCCGGTGGACCAGGCGAGACGACTGATCAGGTCCCGGTGCGTGGCGGGGCTGCCGACGGAGTAGCCTCCACCATGCAGGTAGAGCATCGTCGTGCCCTCGGAAGTCCAGCCCCGGGGTGTGTGGACCTCCGTGGGTCGCCCGGCCAGAGTGTCACGAGCATGGGTGACGCGGCGTCTCAGAAAATAGGGCCGCGGCGATCGGGCCAATACCCGGCGGATGCGCGCGACAGGCACGTCCAGGATGCGAATCGTTCCCTGCCGCGCCACCGAGAAGAGCACCTCTGCTCGCCAGGTCCAGTGGGGGCTGCCCGGTCCCTTCACCGCCCTTCGTCCGACGGCAGAGGCTGCCGCCCAGCACAGCGACAACCCGAACCGGAACAGGCGCAGGACCAGGATCAGGGGCTCTCTACCGTCAGGGGCCCGGCGATGTTGTCGGTCTCGTCGGTCTCGAGGATGGTGTCGTAGGAGTCTGCGAGGACCCAGGACGAGCAGTAGGCGCACCAGGTCTCGACCAGGAAGTCCGCATAGGCGGTCTCGCCGGCGTCCAGTCCTGTGACCGTGACCCAGTTGTCCCCATCGCTGAACAGGGCGGGTTCTTGGGTCTGGTCGATGAACAGGTCCACGTAGAATTCTGCGACGCTCTCGGCGCCGGTGTTGGTCACATCGACGGCGTAGTAGATGCTGGTCTCGTCAGCGACCCAGTCAAAATAGGTGACCGAGATGTTCGGGCCCTCGTTGGTGCTGTCGTCGACGGTGATGTTCCCGGTCCAGCTGTTGTTCGACTCGTTGGACTCCTCGACCTCGCCCACCAGGTCCACGTAGGCAGCGAGCTCGTGAGTACCAGTCGAGGCTGGCAGGCTGAAGGATCCGGTCACGGTCTCCCCCGGGCCGGTGTACTCCACGAGGCCGTAGGCATCGCCATAGTCCTCGGCCCCGGGTGTCCCGCTCGGGTCCAGGAAGATGTCGAGCCAGTACCAGGCAGCACCTGCTGTGCCCTGGTTGGACACGGTCACGGTGATGGTGACCTCGTCGGTGCCGGAGACGCCCTCGACCTCGGTGATTGTCAGGTCGGGCTTGGCGGACTGGAGGACTTCGACCGGCACCTGGGGTGAACTGATCGTGTCCCACTCGGCGTGGATGTCCGTCTGCCCGGTGCCTGCCGCGTTCAGCACGCCCCCGGTGGCGATCTGGGCCACGGTGCCGTCAGCGGTGAGCCAGCGCACCTGGCTCGCTGCGTCGCCGCGGCTTCCATCGCTCCAGGCAGCGATGGCCTGGAGCTGGACCTCGCTGCCCTGCTCCAGGGTCAACTCCCCCGGTTCGACGGTCAGTCCCAGGAGCTCGGCATCGGTGACGGTGATCCGCGCCGAGACCGATGCGATGTCGTTCATCGAACCGATCACAGTGGTCTCGCCCACCGAGAGTCCGCTCAGCAGGCCCTCTGCATCAAGGCCCTCGGAGACCGTCGCCACGTCGCTGTCGGCCGAGGACCAGGACACCACGGCGGTGATGTTTCGGCTGGTCCGGTCATCATAGAGCCCGGTGGCGGTGAGCTGGGTGTCACCACCCAGGGGAACCACCACCGACTCCGGTGTGACCAGGATGCCCACCAACACCCCCGGGGAGCCGGTGTCCTCCGGACCCGCCCCGTTGCAGCCCGTCAGGACCAACAGTGTGGTGAACAACATCAGCGGCGCTCGAAGTCCTCGCCCACGAGGTCCAGCAGGTTGCCATAGGGCAGGTACGGGTTCTCCGAACTGCCGTTGCTGGCGGTGTGGGGGTTGTTGTAGGGGACCCAGGCAAAGTCGGGGTGCTTGTTCTCGATGTCCCAGGTGCCGCGAAGGACCACACCGTCCACGTCGGTGACCAGGGTGTAGCCCCAGTTCTCGGTGAAGCTCTCGGGCTCTGAGCCGCTGTCGACCCAGGTCTCGTCCACGCCGTCCGTGGTGAAAGTCACCGCAGCGTCCACGTCAAAGGTCCTCTCCAGGACGGTCACGGTCACGTAGGGCCGCATGTCCTCCAGGGTCGAGGAGCCGATACCCCACACGTCGTCGAGCTCATCGATGGTCTGGAAGGGACCGTAGTATTCCCGGTGCTCGATGATGCGGGCCGCCTTGGCCTCGCCAATGCCCGGCAAGGTGTCCAGGGTGGCGGCGTCGGCGGTGTTCACGTTGACCAGGTCCTCGGCGCCTTCGGGGGTGGTCTCGTTGGTGACCAGAGCCACCTTCCAGGCAGGGAAGTTCCAGACCGCATCACCGGCGGTGGTGTCGAACACCAGGGGCACGCCCTGGTCCCGAATGTAGAAGTTCACCAGCTTGGTGAAGGCCGCCGGAGTCAGGTCCGTGATGTCATCGCCTTCCTTGTAGTACCGCTCGCCGTAGAACCGGCTGTAGGTCGAGTAGTGGGACTCGGTCATCAGTCCCTTGATGTCCGCAGTCGTGTACTCCACGACCTCGTCGTTCCACGTCGACGTCAAGCTGGTGGTCGGCTCGTTCGTCAGGATCGCTGCGGCAGCCCAGCCGTTGCAGTGGCCCCACCAGCTTCCACCGGAGGGGTTGTAGGAGTTCAGGATCTCCCAGGCCGACAGGAAGAACGGGTTCGGGGTGGTCTGGCCCTGGAGGTAGAGCTCGATGGCGAACTTGTCCATCGGGGAGAGCTCGTCCAGTTCGTAGCTCCAGCCGTCGGTGTGCGTCAGTGCGCCATCGGCCATGGTCAGGCGACCGCCATCCATGTCCTGGAGCAGCGTGTTGTAGAACTCCACCAGGGTGGTGATCAGCTCGGACCGCTTCTCCTTGTACTCGGTGACCTTTGTTTCCTTTTCGTCCCCGTCTTCCATGTCACGCATCTCGCCGGAGAGGTCGTCCATGGCGATTTTGAGGGGGTCCACCGTGTCCTTGATGCGCCCGGAATAGGTCTCCCGGTGGGTCTCGTAGCCAAACACCAGGGCGGCCTCGGAGAGTTTCCACCAGGACCCGGCCCAGGGGCGGAACTCCTCGCTGACCTCGGCGTTGAAGCCCCCTTCGAGGGTCTCTGAATCCAGGATCAGGGCACTGTCGATGTCGACGCTGCTGGCCAGAGCGGCCCGGTAGTCGAACTCTTCGGGCGCGGTGGTCATCAACATGGCCCCGCGGGAGACCCGTCGTGCGGCGACCTCGTCACTGTTGAGCAGCGTGGCCTCCACGTTCTCTGTGGCGGTGTAGGTCGGCCAGGGCTGGCCTTCTTCGTAGCGGCTCATGACCAGTCCACCACCGACCTCGTCGTCGTAGTAGGCATCCACGCTGCCGTCGTCGTTGGCATAGGTGTTCAGCAGCGAGCCGTTCTCCAGGGTCTTCTCATCTTCCTCGTAGGAAGTGGCAAATGGGGCCAGGTAGGTGGGCGCTGCGGTGAGCATGGACTGGGAGAGCGCGGAGTAGGAGCGGCCGAGCTGCTGGGTGCTCCAGGCCTGTTCCAGCCGCTCTCCATCCCGGTTGATGAACTGGATGATGGCGGCCAGCCGATCCCGATCCGTGCGGAAGACCAGGTAGATGACCGGGTCCGCCTCGAGCATCTCGGGGTCGTCGTTCAGCGCGGGATCGACCCAGGCGCGGAGCACGTCCAGGGTGACCTCCCGGCCATCCTCGGTCACGCTGTAGGCGTAGAGTTCGTCATCGGATGCCGGGGCCGTGCCCTGTTCGATGACCTGGAAGGACCAGGTGATCTCCTCGGTCCAGTGATCTTCGACGTATGCCTGCTCGGTCCCTTCCAGGTCCACAGGGACCTCTTCTGTCATGACGTTGGCCACCCGGTAGGTGGTCCCGACGTAGAACTGGTCGCCCGAATTCCAGTCGAGCTGGACGTAGTTGGACGGGATGGAATTACCGCATGCGGCAAGGGCAAGTAGCAGGGACATCTCGGTCTCCAGGAACTTGAGGAGCCGCGCATCTAACACATCTCCGGAAAACCCCGTGAAATCAAGGCTTCCGGGCCGCGTCGCCGACCATGAAGCGCTCCAGTGGAAAGACGCAGAAACCCCAGGCAGAAGCCTCGGCCCAGGTCACTCGAAAGGTGTCGACACCCCGGTCCAGGTGTTCGGTGTCCTGGGTGTAGCCACAGCCGGTGAAGTTGCGTCCCCCGGTCTGGAGGTGTTCCGCACAGGCGGGAACGCCGACGATGAGCTTGCCTGCTTCGGCACCGCTGATGGGACGACAGAGCATCTGGGCGTCGACGTCGAAGATGGTGAGCTGCCACTTCTCGGAGGCGCCGCGCTCGTTGCGCGGAATCAGCCCCAACTCCTGGAGAAACTCCGCCTGGTCGGGCTTCTCGGCCTCCATGAATGCCCGGAGATCCGCCACACGCACGACCTCGAGAACCCGGTCGGAACCCACCCGGGTGCCGGCCTTGGAAACCCAGGCGACCTGGAGACGCTCGGGCACAGGCGTGAGGTTCAGACAGGTCGGTGTCGGTGTCGAGGCCGGGGTCTGGGCCAGGGCCAGGGGAAGCATCCAGGTCAGCAGCATCTCATCTCCTCAATCCCCGCCACGGGCGCGGATCAGCATTGCCAGGTCCTTGTGTTTCTGAGAGCCCAACACGTCCAGTCCAGGGAGGTGTCCCCGGTCCTTCAGGTGGGTCTCTCGGCAGGCCAACAGTCGCCTACTGCTGTCCCGGGCCAGGGTGTCCTGGGTCTTGTCGCGTTCCTGGAGTCGGACCAGGGTCTCAAAGGCCTCGACCTGGAGCTTCTGGTCCTTGCAGAACAGGAACAGGTCCATGCTGGCGTTGCACGCCTGTTCCAGGGCCTGCTCCAGGGGAAACCGCCCGTGGACAGCCTTCATCTCCATGTCATCGGAGACCACCAGCCCGTCGTGGCCCAGGTCCTGTCGCAAAACCTCTTGGAGCAGTTTCCGTGACAGGGTTGCCGGGTGGGAGTCGTAGTCGGGAAAGACCACATGGGCCCCCATGACCATCGAGACGCCCGCCTGGATCGCGGCGCGAAACGGCGGCAACTCCACCGCCTCCACGTCTGGTCGTTCCTTTTCCACCACCGGAAGTTCGTGGTGACTGTCCGTGTGGGTGTCTCCATGGCCAGGGAAGTGCTTGACGCAGGCCATCACGCCGCGGCTCTGAAGGGCCCGTACAAAGGTCGCCACCTGGTGGGCCACCTGGCCCGGGTCCCGGCCAAAGGAGCGGTCGCCGATGACGGGGTTGTTCGGGTTGGAGTCCACGTCAGCCACCGGGGCCCAGTCCACGTTGAAGCCCATCGCCGCCACCTCGTCAGCCATCGCCACGGCGAAGTCCCGGGTCAGCTGAAGGTCCTGGCAATTGCCCAGGGCCCGAAGAGGAGGCCAGGGGGTGGCGCCGTCCCGGATTCGCTGGACCCGTCCGCCCTCCTGGTCCACGGTCAGCAGTGGGGGCAGACTGTCCGGGAGCAGACTCTGGAGCTCTCGGTTGAGTTCGCGTACCTGGCCCGGTTCCTCGACATTGCGGGAGAAGAGGATGAAGCCGGCTGGCTGGATCAGCTTCACCACCCGGCGGGTCACCGGGTCGAGGTCCGGCCCGGGAAAGCCCAGAATCATCCTCTGCCCTGCCCGTCGTTTTCGGTGGGCAAGAGAAGTGGTCTCTCCCTGGGCGGTGACGCGCCAGGTCATGGAGCGGGCTCCTCCGGGTGCTGGGCCAGCTCGATCAGGACCCCTCCTGCGCTCTTGGGGTGGATGAAGGCCACCTGGGACCCGTGGGCGCCCGGTTTGGGGGTATCGGAGAGGAACCGGTAGCCCTTGGCCCGAAGCCGGGCCATGTCCGCCAGGATGTCGTCGGTGCGGAAGCAGAGGTGGTGGATGCCCGGTCCGCGTTTCTCCAGGAAACCCTGGATGGCTCCCTGGCCGTCCATTGGATGCACCAGCTCGATGCGGGTGCCTGGCAGCGGAAAGAAGGCCGTGGAGGTCTGCTCGGTGGGCACCTCCTCGGTGCCGCTGCAGGTGAGTCCGAAGTCGGCGGCGAAGCGGGCAATGGCCGCCTGCAGGTCGTCCACGGCGATGGCGATGTGGTCCAGGTGGGTGATCACAGGGCTTCCTCGCGCTTGAGATTCACGTCGAGTTGGGGGTAGGCGATGGTGATGTCGGCCTGTTTCAGCGCTCGCCAGATCGCCCGGTGCAGGTCGGAACGGGCCTCGGGCAGGCCCCAGGGGTGCCGGGTCCAGATCGAGACCTCCCAGTCCACCGAGCTGGGTCCGAAGCCCAGCAACAAGACCGCTGGAGGCTTGTTCTCGGCCTGGCTGGGAAGCCCTTTTGCGGCGTTTGCGAGCACCTCTGCCACCTGCTCCATGTCGCTCTCGTAGTGAACGCCCACCGTGGCCCGGACGCGGATCAGGGGGTCGGAGAGCGTGAGGTTCTTCACCGTGGTCTGCACCAGGATGCCGTTGGGGACGATCACCTCCTCGTCGTCCTGGTTTCGCACCACAGTCGAGCGAATGCCGATGTTCTCGACCACCACCACGCGCCCCTCGATCTCCAGCACGTCTCGCGTCGTGATGGAGCGCTCCACCAGCAGAATCACGCCGCTGACAAAGTTCTGGACGATGTTCTGCAGGGCGAATCCGATCCCCACGGCGAACACCGCACCGGCGGCGAAGAGCGCGGCCAGGTTCACGCCCATGGTCTGCAGGGCGACCCCCAGCCCCACCGCCATGACCCCGTAGTGAAGCAGGCGGTTGATGGCGTTCAGGGTGCCTTCTTCGGTGAGGCCTCGTCTCCGGAAGGACCCCTGCATGGCCTCTTGAACCAGTTGTGAGAACCACCAACTCAAGAAGACGACGAGCCCTGCGGTCAACAACGTCATCAGGGTCAACTCGGTGTCCCCGAGGGTGGTCATCCGGTGGCTCAGGAGGGTGCTCAGAGGCAATCCAGCCACCCCGATGGAGGCCAGGGTGCCCAGGATCAGCACGCTTCGGGTGCCCCATCGTCGGAGTTTTGCCTGTTGTTTCGTCGGGCGGTCTGTCTCCAGGGAATCGAGCCACCGCCTCAGCCGGCGAGACATCTCGAGGGTTCCGTAGAACAACAGGAGCCCGAGCAGGGCCTTCAGCGGGTAGATCCCGCCCCACAGGGGTGTCTGGATCAGGTCCTGGATCGCTTCAAGGCTGTCCACGACGATTCCCTAACCCCGGGGGTTCCGGGTGCCCCGGCCCTGGGGACAACAGTCGTTCCGGGACCGCTGAGCGGCCCCGGTGGAGGTGGGTGGAGGATACAATCCACCTTCTTCCTGGAGTTCGCGATGCTCACCCTGCTGCTTGCACTGGTCGCCTGCGGCGAAGAGGAATCGTCCTACTCCCCCTACGTGACGATCGAAACACCAGCGGATGGGGACAGCTTTCCGGATGACATCCCGGTCCTGCTCGTCGGCACGGCCCTGGACGGTGACAGCGACGAGGACGCGCTGGTGGCGAATTTTGCCCTCGATGGTGAGGCGGTCTGTGCGGACGTCGCGGTCGAGTCCGATGGCCACGTCGAGTGCGAGACGCTGATCCCCGAGGACGAACACGTTCTGACCCTGGTGGTCGTGGACCCCGACGGAAACGAGGGAAGTGCCGAGGAGATCACGGTGGTCGGGGTCCACGACTACCCGCCCACGGTGATCATCGACAGTCCCGCCGACGGGGAGGTGCTCTACGGAGAGTCCGGGATCCTGCTGTCCGGTTCGGCCAGCGATGACCTCGATGAA
Organism: uncultured Enterobacterales bacterium; assembly: GCA_964567625.1. GTDB lineage: Bacteria > Myxococcota_A > UBA796 > UBA796 > CAJQPC01 > CAYFPX01. The sequence continues at coordinate 45,027 of CAZMNK010000017.1, forward strand.
CCGGAGGACCTGGTCTCCTGGTGGGAAAGCGACCAGGACGGCCTCCTGGGGGCTGTCGCCGCCCTGGAGGAGGACGGCACCACGAGCACCACGATCACCCTGAACGAGGGCGATCATGTGCTCACCCTGTTCGCCGAGGACACCGCTGGTGGCCAGGGCACGGCCTCGGTCAGCGTCACGGTCGGTGCGCCGAACACCGAGCCTGTGTGTGAGATCACCAGCCCCGAGGATGGCGACTCGTCTGCACCGGGGGTGACCGTCAACTTCCTGGCCACCGTCAGCGATGGGGGCCAGGACCTGGAGACGCTCGAGGTTCTCTGGGAGAGCTCCCTGGACGGGGTGTTGGGAACCGATGGGCCCACGGCTGACGGGGATGTCGCGGTGAGCAGCGACAGCCTGGAGTTTGGCGTCCACGTGATCACCCTGACCATCGTGGACAACGCCGACCTGTCCTGCACCGACAGTCTCACCCTGGTCATCGGGAATGAGCCGGCCCTCACGGTGCTCACCCCCATCGAGGGTGAGACCCTCCACGATGTGGATGGGGTCGACTTCGAGGCCATTGCCACCGACGAAGATGGCGAGAACACCGAGCTGACCGTGGTGTGGACCTCGAGCATCGATGGGGAGTTTGCCAGCGAGGTTCCGGCCACGGATGGCAGTGTCTCCTTCACCGCGGAGGACCTGACCCCGGGGGCGCAGACCATCACCGTGCTGGCCAGCGACTCCGACGGGCTCACCGACAGCGCTGTGATCTCCTTTGAGATCAACGTGGGGCCGGACAGGCCGTCCGTCCAGATCACCCCAGACCCGGTCTACACCGGCAACACGCTGGTGGCGGTCATGGTCACGGAGAGCAAGGACCCCGAGGGTGCCGAGATCAGCTACGCCTGGGAGTGGTTCGTCGATGGCGGTTCGACCGTCATGAGCACTTCGGACACCGTCACTTCCGACCTGACGACCAAGGACGAGACCTGGGAGGTCGTGCTCACCCCCAACGATGGCCTGACCGCCGGAGATCCGGGCTCGGCCAGCATCACCATCATGAACACGCCCCCCACCCTGGGAGAAGTGTTCCTGTTGCCTGATCCCGGGTACCTGGGGGTGACCCTGGAGTGCGAGGCGAACGGGCCCGCCGACGAGGACGGGGACCCGGTCACCGTGTCGGTTCAGTGGATCGTCAATGGCAGCGACATCGCGGTCACCGGCACCACTCTGACCGGGGACTACCACACCCAGGGCGACGTGGTGCAGTGCGAGGTCACGCCCAACGATGGCTACCAGAACGGCTCGCCCGTCTCGTCGAACGAGGTCGCCATCGCCAACCGGGTCCCGGAGATCACCGGCGTCAGCGTCACCCCGGGGACTGCCACCGCAGAGGACACCCTGGGCTGCAGCTACAGCGGGTATTCGGATGCCGATGGGGACCCGGACAACTCCACCTTTTCATGGACCATCGCGGGCACCGAGGTCGGGACCACCGAGGAGTTGAGCGGTGTGTTTGCCAAGGGGGACGAGGTCGTCTGCACGGTGACCCCCAACGATGGGATCGACGACGGCTCGTCGTTGTCGGACTCGGTCACCATCCGCAACATGGCGCCCAGCATCGGGGGGGCCGAGATCACCCCGGATCCGGCCTACACCGGAGACACCCTCGTCTGCACCAGCGTGGACTTCGAGGACGGCGACGGCGACGCGGATGTCTCCAACGTGAACTGGATCGTCAATGGCCATTCCGCAGGGACTGGCGACACGCTGGCCGGGGGGTTCCACGGTGGCGACCTGGTCGAGTGCGAGTGCACGGCCTCTGACGGCGAGGAGATCGGCAACACCCTCCTGGCCAGCCTGAACATCTCCAACACCGCGCCCGAAGTCCTCAGCGTCAGTCTGAGTCCCGTCTCGCCGACCACAGACGAGGAACTCAATGTCTCTGCCACCACCGATGACCTGGATGGGGACAGTGTCAGCCTGGAGTATTCCTGGTCGGTGGATGGCATCGACCAGGGGGTCTACGAGAGCTCCCTGAACGGTTCCTATTACTTTGCCAAGGGGCAAGAGGTCTCCGTCACCGTGACCCCCTTTGATGGCACGGACATCGGAAGCACGATGACCTCCTCTGCGGTCACCGTGGTCAACACCGCCCCGGGCCAGCCCACCGTCGTTATCGATCCGGACCAGCCCTATAGCGGTGTGGACGACCTGCTCTGTGTCGTCGATCTTGAAGCCGACGACGTGGACGAGGACCCCCTGTCCTACACGATGACCTGGCTGGTGGATGGCCTGGACTACAGCGATGCCACCACCACCACGTGGACCGGGGACACGGTCCCGAGCTCGGACACCCTTGGGGGCGAGCGCTGGGAGTGTTCTGCTCTGCCGGATGACGGCGAGGCCGAGGGCACTGCGGGCACCATGGAGGTCCTGGTCAACGACTGCTTCAGCGTGGACTTCGATGGGTCCAGTTCCTACGGGACGGTCGGGGACAGCACGGACCTGCAACTGGCCGCGGGCAATTTCACCCTCGAGGCCTGGTTCCGGCTGGACAGCCTGGGCACGGACGACACCCACCTGATCTCCAAGCGCGACGCCAGCACATCCTGGGCCGGCTGGGTGCTGGGGGTGACCGGATCCTCCAGCATCCATGGCTCGGGCAAGGTCTTCTTTGCCCGGAGCGAGTTCGAAGAGATGGTGGGCTCCTCGACCCTCAGCACGGGCAGTTGGACCCACGTGGCTTTTGTGCACGATCCCACGGCGAGCGAGGTTCGGATCTATGTGGACGGGCTCGAAGAGAACTCCGGCCACCTGGCTTCGCCGAACACCGCCACATCGGACATGGTCCTGGGCCGGGACAGCGCCTCGAGTGGCCACTACATGGAAGGCCAGTTCAGCGAGATCCGGCTCTCTGAGGGACCCCAGTACAGCGGAGACTTCAGCCCCGCGGAGGAGTTGGAGGCCACCCCCCAGACCTTCCTGTTGTTCTCCTTCGGCGAGGGGTCCGGCAGCGTGCTCGAGGACATCAGCGGAAATGGAAACGACGCCAGCCTGACGAACACCAGCTGGGTGTATTCCTGCAATTTCAAGTAGGGCGTTGGCCTGTGTCGATCAGGACTGCGGGTCCTCATTGGTTGGTGCGGCCTGGGTTTCTTCGTGCTCGGCGATCTGGCGCTTCACATCGTCCATGTCCAACTCCTTGCACCGGGTGATCACCTCTTCCAGGGCGTCAGGGGGCAGGGCCCCGGCCTGTTGGAAGAGCAGGACCTGGTCTCGAAAGACCATCAGGGTGGGGATCGACTGGATCTTGAAGTGGGCGGCCAGGTCCTGTTGGGCTTCGGTGTCCACCTTGCCGAACACCACGTCCGGGTGCTTGTCCGAGGCCGCGGAATAGGTCGGGGCAAAGGCGCGACAGGGCCCACACCAGGAAGCCCAGAAGTCCACGAGGATCATTCCCTCGCTTTCGACGTGCTGCTTGAAGGAGTCGTAGTTCAGGTCGATGGTGGCCATGAAGGGGTCCGTCCTGGGTGAGAGGGCGCAGCAAGGGTAATCACCCGGGCGGGAGGGGCATCCCCGGACCCGGACTCTCAGAACCAGGCGCCCTGTTCGTCCCGTTCGATGAACTGGCTACCCATGTCCACCATGAAGTCCAACAGGTCCGCAGCCTTTCGGGAGGGCCGTGCGGGATTGCCGCCGAGACCGGTGGTGATGGGGATGATCCGGGCCCGAACCGGGGTGGTGAGTTCCACCTGGAGCAAGACAGCATCCTCTTTCATGGAGACCGGGTAGGAGTACAGGACATCGCCCAGGCCCCAGGCGACCACCGCGTCGTCCCGGCGCTCCACCGGTCCGACCATGTGGCTTCCGTGGACCACCACCACCTGGGCCCCGGCGGAGAGGGCCAGCTTCACCGCGTCATTGACCAGCCGTGACGGCAGGCGCCGGTCCTCTTCGGCGTGGAGGGTGGCCACGAACACGTCGGCGGCAGAGGCAGCGGCCCGGAGTTCCCCGTCGATGCGGGGGGGCAGTCGACCGACCAGGTTGTGAGCGGTCACGGCCACAGAGATGCCTTCGACCTCGAGAAGTGCCATGCCCGCTGGCCCCCCCATCGCGTGTACGCCGGCATTTCGCAGTGCCCAGGCGGTCATGGTCTCGCTGTGCGCCCCCCCGAGCAGGCTGTGGTTGTTGGCGATGCCGGCGGCGCGGACCCGGGCCGCGGAGAGTGTCTGGGCGGTCCGGGTGCCGTTGAACAGCTGGGTTCCTGTCGGCTTGGGACCCGAGAGCCCCTTGGAGATGGGCCCCTGGAGGCTGACGATGCCCGGCCCCTGGACCAGGGGAAGGATCTTGGAAAAGGCCTCGAACCCCAGGGTGTCCAGGTGCACATTCCCGCCGATCCAGAGTGCCGGTGTGGGGGGTGGGGGTTCCTCGACCAGGAAGTCCCGGGGCAGCAGGATGAGGGTGAAGAGCACCACGAAGAGCGCGACCACCCCCACCCCGACGATTCGGAGCTTGTCCGGGGGGATCGGGGACTTCCAGGGGATTTCAGACTGCGCAAGCTCTTGAATCCGTCGCAGGAAATCGAGGAGCGGCTTCAGGGAGAATCGCCGGGTCAACCTGAACCCTCGCGGGTCATGTGCAGCAGCAGGAGGTCGGGGAGAGGACGCATGCCAGCGACATTCTACGAAGAGCCCGGAATTCCTCCACCCTTTCGGACCGTCCGGGAGGGGTCTGCAGCGAGGAAGGAGGTCTTGTGGGGGGAGTTGTCCGGCCTCACCAGGCGGAGTAGGGAAATCCCTCTCCGGGAGGAAGAGGGTGGCCCGTCGCTGTGGAATCTGCGGAGAGTCGGGTCACAACCGGCGGACCTGTCCAGGGGTTGATGCCAGGGAGCCGGTGCCCGCGCGGACGGACGGACGGTGCGTCATCACCCTGGGGGACAACCTGCCGGTCCTGGAGGCCCTGCCCGCCGAGTCCATCGACCTGATCTACGTCGATCCCCCCTTCAATACCGGCAAGGTGCAGCGCCAGACGCGCATTCGAACCACCCTGGACACCGAGGGGGACCGGGTCGGCTTCCAGGGAAGGCGCTACCGGACGGAGGTTCTGGGCAGCAAGGCCTACCCGGACGTGTTCGACGACTACCTGGGTTTTCTCGCCCCGCGGCTCGAACAGGCCCACCGGATCCTCAGGCCGGGCGGTTCTTTGTTCGTGCACCTGGACCCCCGGGAGGTCCACCATGCCAAGGTCTACCTGGACGGCCTGTTCGGGCGGGACTGCTTCCAGAACGAGATCATCTGGTCCTATGACTACGGGGCCCGCAGTCGCAGCCGGTGGTCGGCCAAGCACGACAACATCCTCTGGTATTCCAGGCATCCCAAGCACTACACCTACCGCTACGACGACATCGACCGGATCCCGTACATGGCCCCCAAGCTGGTGGGACCGGAAAAGGCGGCTCGGGGCAAGACCCCCACCGATGTCTGGTGGCAGACCATCGTGCCCCCGCGGTCCCGAGAACGAACCGGCTACCCGAACCAGAAGCCCCTGGCGATCCTGCGTCGGATCGTGCGGGTGCACTCGAATCCGGGGGACTCGCTCCTGGACTTCTTTGCCGGCAGTGGCGGGTTTGGCGAGGCGGCGCTCGAGGCGGGTCGGAGCGTTCAGCTGGTCGACTGCAACCCCGAGGCGGTCACTGTGATGCGGCGGCGGCTGGCGAGGTTCAACCTGGTGGTGGAGGGGGTGTCGGAGACGGAGGAGGCCGTGCCCAGCCCGACCCAGCCCGGCTTGCCTTGGAAGGAAGGGGCGCACCCCTGAGCCTGGTGGTCAGGATTCTCGCCGGGGGTTGCCCTGGGTGGAAGGCAGGGCGCCTGTCACCCGGCGGGGTCGGAACGGGCCCTCACTCGGCCAGCAGTGTCTCGACCATCTCCTGGACGTCGGCCATCTCGTAGCGTCCCTCGTCGCCGGTCCAGCGGATTCTGCCGCTTGGATCGATCACGTATGCGGGGAACCACCGGGTTTGCACCCAGTCCTCGAGCACCTCGCCGTCGACGTCGGCGAGCACGGGGTAGGTGAGCTCATACCAATCGGCCCATTGGACCGCGTCCTCGCGCTCCGGCAAGGCCCCGTCGGTGTACCCGATCATGATCGCCAGCGGCGAGAAGCCTTCGTAGTCCCCGGACTGGACCATCTCCTGGAGCCCTTCACCGAAGGGGGAGGCGACCGGTCACCACCAGCCCGCGGTGCTCAGCACGGTCACGCGACCCCTGTATCGAGACAAGGTGACCATCCCGTCGCCCTGATCCGGGAGTTCGATGTCCGGTGCACAATTCCCGACGTCGACCCCGACCGGGCCGTCACAGATTTCCGCCCCCGATTCCATCTCGTGCCAGTCCTGGTCCACCACCAGGTCGTGGGAGTCGAAGCAGGGTTTCTGGGCCTCGAGTTCCTCGGTCTCCAACTCCTCGATCTCTGCACAGGCGAACACACTGACGAGGAGGGGGAGCAGGTTCATGGAGGAACTCCGTGAACTCAACATGACCGATGAAAGGTGGGGTCTGGGCGGAGCGGGAGGTGCGGAGCCTCACCGCTGTGGCAGCGGCGTTTTGCCGGTCAGCGAGGCCGCTGGGAGCCTGCGGGGGTGCGCCACCGCCGAAGTGACGCGGCAAACCTCTGGGCAAATGCAGACCCCAGCCCCTCCAGGTGGTCCGCGAAGCCCTCGAAGTCGAGGACGCTTCCAGGTTCACCGCCCGTGGGTTGGACGTAGACGATCCGGGTTTCGGAAGGGGTTGTCAGGGTCTGGATCCGGGCCAGTTGGGCCCGGAGTCCGGGACGGGGAGAGGGGTAGAGGAACTCGTCCAGCTCCTCGGGTACCTGCAGCAGGCCCATTCGCTCCAGCTGGCGGGTCAGGTGGTGGTATTTCTGGTGCGCAGAGGTGTGTTGGAGGATCGCCAGGTAGCCGTCCAAAAGCGTGGCCATCCCCAGGTCCGAGGCCCGCTGGAGGTAGTGGTCCTGGGCGTCACGACGGCTCCCGGCGTCGGTCTTGAGTTCGATGAGCCAGGCTGTCGAGTGGTCGGCGCTCAGGGCCAGGTAGTCGACCTTGAGGGACTTGCCTGTCGGGTGCTCGGGCCAGATGAGATCCCGCTTGATGGGAAACTCGGGAACCAGTTCCGGGAGGAGCGGGGTGTCCAGGAACGCCGCGAGGGCACCGGGCAGGTAGTGGGCAAACAGGATGTCAGCCCGGCGTTCCAGCTGGTAGTTCGGGAAGTGTCGCCACGTGTCCAGCTGGTCGAGAAGGGCGGTCGCGGAATCCAGGCTCATGGTTCTTCCTGTGGTGGGAACCTGGAGCCGACAGGCCGAGCAGGTTTCAAAAGGTGGCCAGCAAGGGGCCTTTCTTGTGGTTCGTTGGCCTCGTGTGTAGGCTCGGTCCGGCCGAAGTACCCGCCCAGGGAGGTGCCGTGAGATTGCTCGTCATCCTGAGTCTAACTGCGCTCTCGGGGTGTGTGATGCACACCCCCTGGGAGATCGTTGCCTCGTCCAAACCCATTCCCGAACAGTACGTGATGGGCAAGCGGGCAACCCTGGAGAGCTGCGGGGTCAGGTGGGCTCCGGGGATGACGATGGAACAGATGTACAGGAAGCTCCGGGGCAAGCACGACGCCCTGATCGAGATCACGATTACCCACACGACCTTCACCTACCCAATTGGCCTGTTCAACGAGTTCTGCACGACGATCTCGGCCACGCCGGTGTATTTCGGGACGGCCGAATCCCGTACCGCTGCCGTCCGAGCCAAGGACGCTCCCCCCGGCCGGGCGGCCCACCGGCTTGTCCAGCTGGTCTACGAGGAGCTGGAAAGACCCATGCCGACGGGCAAGGAACTCACGTCCACGGCGGAGTTGATGGAAGGGCTCTCCGCTCGCGGCAAGTCGCCCACGGAAATCCTGAACGCCGTTCGACTCGGGGCGGCCAAGCACTCCCGGAAGGCCTCGCTGACGACCATCCTCAAGACGGGATTTGCCGAGGTCGAAGCCGAGGCGGAGCGGTTGGAGAGGGACTTCGACCCGGACTCCGAGGAGTACGACTACTAGCTGACAAGGGAGACCAGGAGGGCGGGGAGGTTCCTCCAGGCACGACAGGCGAGGGTCTACCCCCCAGGCGATTCGTCGGGAACGAACTCCAGCAGGTCGCCCGGCTGGCAGTCGAGCTCCCGGCAGAGGGCCTCCAGGGTCGAGAAGCGAATCGCCTTGACCCGCCCGGTCTTGAGCTTGCTGAGATTGGCCTGGCTCAGGCCAATGGTCTCGGAGAGATCATTGCCGCGGACCTTGTGACGGGCCATCACCACGTCCAGTCGAACCACGATCGGCATGGCTACACCAGGCCCTTGTTCTCTCGGGTCAACGCCGCGATGGAGTCGAAGGCCTTGCTGGCGAGTTCGCACACCCAGCCCAGCAAGACGCACTCGACCAGGTGCGAGATGATTGGCTGGTATTCCTGTGCAAATGCGCCCAGAGTCTGGTCCTCAACCTGTCCGGTTCCGAAAAAGAAAAGTCCCAGTGTGATCGCGCACACCACGGCGAGCACCCTGAAGATGGCCGAGAAGATCCGGAGCCCGGATGCTCCTTGTTCAATGTTCTTCAGGTTCTTCTCGAGGATCTGGTCGTTGTCCATGGCTGACTCCTGCTTGGTGACAGGGAGAGGATAGGAACGAAAGATGCGTTCGTCAACTATTTATTATCGCTAAACGATAATAACTATCTATTTAGCGTTGATTCCGCCGGAGTGAACTCCCCGTTCGAGCCCACCGCGCGGAGGCCAGACCCAGCTCTCCCCGCTTCCAGCGGATGAAGCGACCGTCCACCCCGTCCGACGGGTGGGCGAGCTCCTGCTCCAGGAAGGTGCGGGACATCAGGCGGCCAACCGGGTTGCCGGTCGGGATCTGGAGCACCTCCAGCATCATGTCCGTGCTGTGGCGCAGTGCCTGCTGGAGGACCTGGGGATCGAGGGTGTCGCCCAGGTCCGCCTGGCCGGTCAGCACCGGGAGCAGCCGGTGAAAGGCATCCTGGAAGGACTGCACACCGAGGGACTCGGGGCCTTCGGGGATCGTCCCCCGGATCTGGCCGTAGAAGCCGGCGACGGTCACCACGAAGCGGGTGTAGGCCCGGCGCACGTAGCGGTCGTGGAAGTCACTGCCCTCCGCCTCGTCCACGTCTCCACGAAGCACGGCGCAGACGGTGGCTGCCGCGGAGAGTCCGCCGAGCATGGCCAGGTGGACCCCCGAGGAGAGCAGTGGGTCGATGAAGGCGGCGGCATCGCCGGCGATCCGGAAGCCGGGCCCCCCAAAGGTGCTCGAGACGTAGGACTGGTCGGCCCACTGGCGCAGTTCACCGGTGCGCGTGGCCTCGGTCAGCAGGACGCCCAGGTCGGGACAGGCCTCCAGGCCCCTGCGGTAGACGGCTTCCACGTCGCCAGGTTCGTCCTTCCAGAGGCGCCAGGTGTCGCGGTGGAGCACCAGCCCCACGCTGGTCGTCCCGTCGTGGAGCGGAATCGCCCAGGTCCAGCCGGACCGGTCGGCCAGGGTCTCCATGGAGAAGGCCCCGGGATGTTCGGCCCCGTCGTCGTCCCGGTAGGTCCGGACCCCGCGCCAGTACCCACCGATGGCCACGTTGGCCAGGGCAGGCTCCACCGTGCGGCTCCGCAGGTAGCGCTGGGCGAGAAGTCCTGCCGTGCCCGAGGCGTCGACCAGGTGATCAAAGGCCAGCTTTCCGGTGGTGGCGTCGTCCCGGGACCAGGTCAGGGACACCGGGCGATCCCCTTCCCAGTCGATTCCCTGCACCGCGGTCTGTTCGAACACGGCGGCTCCCTGGTCGCCGGCATGGTCCAACAGCAGCTTGTCGAATTCCGAGCGGACGACCTGGTAGCTGTAGGTCCACTGTTCATTGCGTCGAAAGTCGACGTGCCCGGCCGGCGTGCCGGGCGCCAGTCGGAAGAACCCGCCGTACTTCTTGACGAAGCCGTGGGCCTCGATCTTCTCCCGGGCTCCGGCAAAGGCCAGGATGGGGTGGACTGCGGGAAGAAGGGACTCGCCGACGTGGTAGCGCGGGAAGCGTTCGCGCTCCAACACCACCACCTCGACACCCTCCCGGGCGATCAGGGCCCCGGTGATGGCCCCCGCCGGCCCTCCTCCGATGACCGCCACCCGGGTTCGCGCGGGAGGGGTCACAGGGCCTCTGTGCCGCGTCGCAGGACCACGGCGCCCCAGGAGGTCTCGGAGTTGCTCAACATCAGGCAGGTGGCCCCGGGAGGCAGGGGGTGTGCGGCCTGGGCATCGACCAGGTTGACCAGGGTGTCGGAGGCGAAGCAGTGGCCGATGCGTCCGATGTTCTCGAACCAGCAGCGTTCCGCCTCGAAGCCGATCCGGGAAGCGAACAACTGGCAGGCTTGCAGGGCCAGGTTGTTCATCACCAGTCGGTTGCAGGCCTCCGGGACGATCTCGGCGGCGGTCAGGGCCGCCCTGGTGACCTGGCGCACCACCCCCAGCTGGCCTGCGAGCAACTCGGTCGGGTGAGTGCGCGCCAGCCCGGGCGTCGTGACCCCCTCCACAGCCAGCAACTCCCAGTCCCCAGGGGCGTCCCGTTCGACCACAAAGGCGGCTGCAGCGTCGCTCAGGATGGCCAGCCCGTAGTCGTACACCCGGGAGAACTCGGGCGTGGGGGCAACGCCTGTGCACACCACCAGGGCCCGTTGAAGGCCCTCGTCCTCCATCAGGTCCCGTGTCGTTCGGAGCGCTTCCGAGGCCCCGGTGCAGCCCTCCAGGAAGAGCTCGACGACCCGGGCCCGGGGGAGTCCCAGGTCCAGGGTGTCCTTGTGCTCCTGGGGTGCGTCCTTTTCGGCCCGAAAGGTGGTGATCACCTGGAGGTCAAAGGCCTCGGGACCGAGGCCGGCGCGTGCAATGGCCTGTTCCGCGGCCTCCCGGGCCAGGCTCATCACTGGCTGGTCGGCCCTGGCCCAGTGATGGAAGCCCCCGTGTCGGACGCGGGCGAGCAGCGAGGGGTCGTCTCGCAGGGCCGGGATCTCCTTGATGTCCCTCAGTTCACCCAGGACATAGGAGATGCCGCGAAGAGAGAACCGGGGCACCTCAGGCCCGTGCCGCCGTGCCCAGGGCGCCGGTCATCGTCCCCGTCGCCACCGGCTGACCGGACACGCTCGCCTCGACCTCGAAGCGGGAGAGCCCGTCGACGGCGAGGATGTGCGTGACGCGGTAGTCGAGCTTCTGGCCGGCGAAGACCGGGTTCAGGAGCTTGACGTCGACGCGTGCACCCAGGCCCATCCGGGACATCGGGTCGACCTGGAGGGCTGCGAGGAGCGCCTCGGCCCGGTCTGACCGGGGCGCTGTGAACCGGGCGGCGGCTTCCAGGTCCTGGAGCGCCCCGATGACCTGGCCGGGATCCTCTCCGCGGGCGCTCGCATCCGCCTCGAGAAGGGCCAGGACATGGTGGAGGTTGCAGGCCTGGCCCAGGCCCTCGATGGTGTACACACCCGGCCAGAGGTGCCGCCCGGGAAAGTGGCCAGCAAAGACCTCTTCGTTGGCCGAGATCAGCCGGGTGGCCCACAAGGTGGGGCCTGCGTAGGCCTCGATCCGATCGACCATCAGGAAGGGGCGGCGGTGGGGGAGCAGCAGCGCCACCACGTCGGGCCCCAGGTCGAGTGCGTCTTCTCGTCGTTTCATGTCCCGCGACGCCTCCTGTGGTCCCGCTGGTGTCCTGTCGCGGTCATGGTGTGGAGGGTTTGCCGTCGATCCCGTAGCGGTGTCGCTGGGGGTTGACGTGCAGGCTGCGGTTGTCGATCACGGGCGGGCAGACGGTCCGGGCCGGGCGTGCGTCGGTTCCGAGGGCAAGGCCATCGATGCCCGGGTGTGCCCAGGCGAGTTCCAGCAGTCCCAGGGACACCCCCGAGCCCGGGGCTCCGGCGTTGACCACCCGGC
>CAZMNK010000018.1:0-1078 GCA_964567625.1 uncultured Enterobacterales bacterium
ATCACGGATTCCAAAACTACTCCACATACCCCATCGCTAACAAGGCCTCGATCTCCTCCGGGTCGAGTTGAACACGGGCCCCAGGGCCCACGGGCCACTGTTGGAACAGGGCGTCCATCGCCTCGCCGAGGACCCGAATGCGTTCGGGTTCCGCAACGCTCCGGTCCACCTGCTCCCCGGGATCCTCCGCCAGGTGGTACAGAGCCTGCCCCGGCTGCGGAAGGTCGGTCTTCACCAGCTTCCAGCCACCGACGCTGTAGCTACGAGCCCGGGCGGTCCAGAGCGCCCGAATCTGGGTGGATGCATAGATCGGGGTGTCGGGCTCCGACGGTTTCTGCAGCAGGCTCTGCCCCTGGAGCGGAAGCGACTCTTCGACACCCAGTAGCGCCAACAAGGTGGGCAGGACATCGACCTGGCGGGTGACCCGGTCCACCACGCCCGGCTCCACCCCCGGGGAACGAATCAGCAACGGCACATGCAACTGCTCCTCGAAGACGGTGTAGCCGTGCAGAAGCCCCCCATGGTCCATCAACTCCTCGCCGTGATCGGAGAGAAACACCACCGTGGTGTTCTCGGAGAGCCCCCGCCGGTCCAGGTCCCCCAGGAACCCACCAATCGCGGTGTCCAGGCTTCTCAGGGACTGGTCATACAGGGCGACCAGCTGGGTGAGATCCGCCTCGGTCAACGTGTAGTTGCCTCGGAGAATCGCATCCAGCTCGGCATGGGCGCCGGTCACCGGGCCACTGTAGCCGGGGTCCACAAAGCCACCCGACTGGCCCTCGTAGGGGCTGTGGGTGTCCATGAAGTGCAGGTAGAGAAAGAAGGACTGTTGACCGACCTGGTCCAGGAAGTCGGTCGCGGCCGACACAACCCGTTCGGCAGGAATGGCCTCCGACTCCAGGAAGGTCCCAAATCCCTGGCCAAAGCCAAACCGAGTCGAGACATTCCGGTTGGTCACGACCCCCCCGGTCTGCCAACCCCGGCTGGAGAGAATCTCGGCCAGGGTGAGCTGGTCCTCGGCCAGGGTGCCCTTGGCATCAAAGGCGTCGAGGGGATTGACCACCCCGTGACTCCGGGG
>CAZMNK010000018.1:1088-56583 GCA_964567625.1 uncultured Enterobacterales bacterium
CTGTGATGCGAATGAGACGAAGCCGTTGTTGGAGGGGTAGCGCCCGGTGAAGAGCGTGGCCACGGAGGGACCGGTACGGGAGCTGTGGGTGTGGTGGTGGGCGAAGCGCAGACCCTCCCGGGCGAAGCCATCCAACACCGGCGTGGTGTCTCGTTCGTACCCCCAGGCCCCCAGGTGGTCTGCCCGCAATGTGTCCGCCAGCAGCACGACCAGGTTCTGCGGCCTTTCCGGCGTGGCGGGGTCCCCGGCATTCGGCGACCCCGTGCAGCCCAGAAGGAGCCACCCCCCCCACAGCGTGCTCATGGACAGGAGGCGGTCAGCCCCTCCGCTCCCGACGACGACGCAGGGTCAGACCCAGCAGTCCCAACAGGGTGGGTGCCATGGCCGGAGCCAGCGGCGTACCGCAGCCGAACAGACCATCGCGGGTCTCGTCGTCTTCCTGGCCCTGGTCCGAGTCGTCCGTGTCCGTGTCCGTGTCCTCTTCGATCCCGAAGTACTCGGCGCAGCTTCCCGGGTCGTCGACCATGCCCTGGCCGCACACCGGGTAGCGGTCCTCCAGGTAGCGGTCGTAGAGAATGTACCGCAACTGGGTGTTCGCAGTGTCGTTGGTGCTGTAGAGCATCAGGTCCTGGTCGACCTGGTCAGGCCCATACCGCAGGTGCAACCGGCTCAGGTAGCTGTTCTCCCGGTCGCCGATCCAGCCCAGCCCGTTGAGATCCTCGGTCTCCGGAGGTTCACCCGCACATGGATCGCAGTGGTAGGGACTCCAGCCGTACTCCAGGGTCCAGCCCGCACGGTCCAGGCCGACCCGGGGGGCATCGAAACCCTCGTTGAAGAAATCGCCGAAGTCACTGCCCTCGCCGGCGTCCGCCAGGTCGACCATGCACTCATTCTCGACTTCGACCTCCGTGTAGTTGGAGATGCCCGCCTGGCCCGCATCGCGATCATTCAGCACGTAGAGCAGCAGGTCCTGTGAACCGGCCGAGTTGATGGTGCCGAGCCGCACCGGCAGAGCGAAGGCGTCGCTCTCATAGGAGAACTGCAGGGGACGCAGGTAGGTCTGCCCGTCAGGAACCGCGTCCAGGTCGACCTTGGCCGCCATGAAGTAGGTCCCGGCGTCGATGTACTCCTGGAGCAGCTCGGCTGCGGCCGCGTCCACCGCGTAGCCATTGTCATCGAGCCAGGTCAACAGCCCCGAGGACATCTGGGCGGACAGGATGACGATGTCGTACTCGCCAGCACTGAACTCCGCTTCGACCGTCACCGAGCTCGAAGCCTCCTCGGTCGCCTCGGACTCGCTCGCCGAGTAGTCCACCCCAAAGCCGGTGTCCCAGCCCTGGTACTCCCACCAGAAGTCGTCACAGGTGTACTTCACCAACCTGGGGGCCGAGTAGCTTCCCACCTTGGTGATCAGGTCCGGGTCGATGACCGTCACGTCCCCATCCGCGAGCACCGCAGGCACCGGAATCACCAGGGCGAAGCTGGAGAGATCCCCCTCAAAGCTATTCGCCAGGTTCAGGGTCGTCCGACCGTCCTGGCGGACCATCAGCACCTGGCTGGCGTGGTTGTAGAGGCCCGCGCCAGCTTCGCCGACGTAGGTGCCACAAAAGGCCTGCGCGGGCGGTGTCGCCAGCAGGGAAAGGACTGCAAAAAGGGTCATCGCGGCTCCCGGATGCCCTGACCGCCGCTACTGTAGCACCCTCCTCCCGGGTTGGCAGGTCTCACCAGATCAAACCCCACCCGTCCGGAGACGATGGCAGGATGAGCCCCGTGATCCGGCTCCTCGCCCTCTCCTGGACCCTCGCCTGTGGTGGCAGCCCGGTCGTGGACAGCAATGCCCCCCGGATCCAGGACCTGTCTGCCAGTCTCAGCGAGTCCATTCCCACCGTCGTGACCGTCCAGTGGTCCACGGACATCCCCACGACCGGTCTTGTCCAGTTCTCCGAGAAAGGGGGAGCGTCCCGATCCACACCGCCCTCCACCGACCCGACCACGGAACACGAGGCCTTGCTGCTGGGGCTGGCTCCGGACACCGAGATCGCCATTGAAGTCCAGGCCGAGGCCGACGGAACCACGGTGTCGGAATCCCTCTCCCTCACCACCGGCACCCCACCAGAGGGCCTGGTCTCCTTTGAGCAGACCGGGGACGCGACATCGTGGGAGGGCTTTCAGATCCTGGCGACAGCAGATGGCGACCCCACCGTGGTCATCGTCAATGAGAAGGGCCAGGTGGTCTGGTGGCACGTGGGCCATCCGGACCTGACCGTCTTCCGTGGACGGCTCTCCGTCGATGGCACCTCGGTGATCTACGGGGCAGAGGGCATGGCGGTTGGCCAGGACCCGAGCAGCCGGGTGGTCCGAGTCCCCCTGGACGGCGGGGAACCCGAGACCCTCGACTGGCCCTACCTGAAGCACGACTTCGTGGAGCTCGAAGACGGGACGCTGGCCGCCCTGACCCATGTCTCGCTGGACCCCGAAGACGAGAATGCGCCCTGGGGATCGGGCATCATGGAGCGGGCCCCAGACGGCACCGAGCGCGTGGTCTGGAGCATCCACAGCGAACCCTCCCCCTGTGGCACGGACGAGGAACTCAGCCACGCCAATGCCCTGGACTGGGACGCCGAGACCGGGACCTACCTGGTCTCGATGTTGATCCGCAGCTGTCTCATCGCCCTCTCCCGCGAGACCGGGGAGATCCTCTGGACCCTGGGGGGGGACGCCAGCGACTTTGACTTCGTCGGAGACTCGACGCTGTTCTCCTCCCAGCACCAGTTCGACCAGACTGCCGATGGCGTGGTCATCTACGACAACGGAGCGGCCGAGCGCAACGCCTCCCGGGTTGTCGAGTACGCCCTGGACTTCGAGACCTGGGAGGCCACCGAGATCTGGACCATGGCCCATGACCCGTCCTTCTACGGCCCCTCCCGAGGTGATGTGGAACGCCTGGAAGACGGCCTGACCCGCGTGGTCTGGGACGGCTATGGCGAGGTGCAGCACCTGGAAGCAGACGGCACCGTCACCTGGCAGATCACCACCGGGCACGGGCCAGGGCTGGCGTACAGCACACCCCTGGAGAGTTTCTACAGGCCCTGAGGTCCGCCCCAGTCGTGGACCAGGTCCTGAAGGAATCCCGGCCGACGCAAGAAGAGTCGACCCTGGGCCTGGTCTGTCCTATTCTCGAAGCCGACCGTCACCGCAGTGGGGTTGAAGACAGCAGCGATGTCCCCAAGAGCTGGCCAGGGCGTGATCACGACGAAGGCAGCCATGCACTTCCTCGACAATGACGGCACCTTTCGGGTGACCTTTCTGCCCCAGGTCAAGGTGACCCTGGCCGATGCCAGGGAGACCATCGATGCGGTCGATGAGCTCCTGCGCGGAGAAAAGGTGCCCGGACTGGTCGACGCCCGACCGACCGAGTCCATGACCGACGAGGCCCGGGTGTACTTCCTGGGCCCCGAGGTCGCCCGGGTCGCCACAGCCGTCGCACTGCTGGTCAATTCCCCGGTCAGCCGCGTGATCGGAAACGTCTTCCTGGGGATGCACCAGGTGGCCTTTCCCATCAAGATCTACAACACCGAGGCCCAGGCACTGGGCTGGCTGGCGCAGTTCCTGAACCGGGAGGACTAGCGGACTGCCGGTCTAGGGGTTTGTGACGACCACGTTGTCGTAGGTCACCGTGCCGTCGTTGTCCAAGGTGTAGAGCCCGATGCTCTCCAGCCCGATCGGGGCCGCGTCCGTGTCGGTGTAGGTGAAGATCTCGCTGCCGTTCCAGGTCACGGTGATGTCGTCGAAGTCGACGGTGACCGCCAGGGTGGCCCAGCCGTCGCCGGACTGGGTGAGGTCCATCGAGCCGTCGGCGGTGGCCAGGGTCGAGCAGGTCCCCGAGACGCACTGCTCGAGGCGGATGTCCCCGGCGGTTCCGTAGTAGCCGGTGGGGTCGCTCCAGGCGGCCAGGTAGTAGTTGTCCTCGTCCACAAGGCCAAAGGCGATACCGCTGTCGTTGTTGGCGCCCTCGGTGTTGTAGACATCGACGGTGATGGTCCAGGTGTCGAGTGCCCCCAGGTCCTCACTGTAGGCGATGGAGTCGGCGGCATTGGACCCCTCGGACAGGGTACCGCCGCTCGCGTACCAGTTGGGGCCGTTACCGCCGCCCAGATCCACCCAGGACCAGGTCCCCCAGCCGCTGTCGAAGTCCATGGTGTAGACCTCGGGATCCTCGCAGTTCACAAGCCCGTCGCCGTCCGAGTCGGTCAGGCCGGACAGCGGATCGCCGTCGCAGTTCCGGTCCTCACCGTCACACACTTCTTCGGCCCCCGGGAAGATGGTGCCATCGGAGTCGTCACAGTCGGTGTCGTCCTCGAGGTAGCCACTGGGGGCTTCACAGGCGACGGTGGTGCTGCTGGCGTCGCCAAAGCCGTCGCTGTCCTTGTCAGCGTAGAAGGTGTCACCACCGGACCGGTCCGTGTCCTCGTCGTCGACCAGGGTGTCGCAGTCATCGTCGAGGTCATTGCAGACCTCCGTGGCACCGGGGTGGACCGCGCTGTCGGCATCGTCGCAGTCGTCGTCGGAAGACGTGTAGCCGCTGGGGGCCTCGCAGCTGGTCTGGGTGTAGGTCGAGGTCCCATACCCATCGCCGTCGTAGTCGATGTTCCAGACGGTGTCCGGGTGGATACCGCTGTCGGTGTCGTCGCAGTCATCCCCATTCTCCACCGCTCCCGAGGCGGGTGAACACGAGGTGCTGGCGGTCGCCGGGTCGCCGTAGCCATCCCCATCGCTGTCGGTCCAGGTGGTCGTGGCGTCCACCAGCCCCGCATCGTCCTCGTCGGTGTCGCCATTGCAGTCATCATCGACCCCGTTGCAGACCTCCTCGGCCTCCGGGTTGACCGCGCTGTCGGCGTCGTCGCAGTCCTTGCCGGTCTCCACGAAGCCCGAGGGCTCGTCGCAGCTCTCGGTGGTCACATCCGCATTCCCGTGACCATCCCCGTCCTTGTCGGCGTACCAGGTCCCGACGTCCGATGCCTCGTTGTCGATGTCCCCATCACAGTCATTGTCCAGGCCGTCACAGGTCTCGGCACCATCGGGGCTGGCATCGGCCGTGCTGTCGTCACAATCCTGGTCATCGGCCACGTACCCGCCGGGCGCCTTGCAGGCCTCCACCGAGAAGTCGACGCCCCCGAACCCATCCCCGTCGAAGTCCAGGTACCAGGTGCTGGCATCCGAGACGTCGGGGTCGTCATCATCGACCAGGCCATCGCAGTCCTCGTCATCCCCGTCACAGACCTCGGCGGCCCCAGGATGGGTCTTCGGGTCCCCGTCATCACAGTCCGTGGCGTCTGCCACGTGGTCCGTGGGTGACTCACAGGCCACCACCGAGGCATCGGGATCTCCGTAGCCATCCCCGTCCCCATCCCCATACCAGGTCTCCGCGTCGGTGACGTCGTCATCCTCGTCGTCCGTGGCCCCATCACAGTCATCATCCGTGCCGTTGCAGACCTCTGCCGCACCCGGGTGAATGGCCGAGTCTCCGTCATTGCAGTCCGTCGCGTCAGCCACCAGGCCCTCAGAACCCTCACAGGAGTTCTGGGGGTCACCCGGGTCGCCAAAGGTGTCGCCATCGACATCGGCGTACCAGGTGCCGGCGTCGCCGGCGTTCTCATCGATGTCCCCGTCGCAGTCATTGTCCGCGGAATCGCAGGTCTCGTTCGCCCCCAGGTAGGTGGCGGGGTTGCTGTCATCGCAGTCGTCGACGTCCTCGCTGAAGCCCTCGGGCACACCACAGGTCTCCATGCCAAAGGCGTCGGAGCCATGCCCGTCCCCGTCGGTGTCGATCCAGACCTCCGAGAGTCCCGTCACCGAGTCGTCGTCGGCATCGACCAGCCCGTCGCAGTCGTCATCGACTTCGTTGCAGATCTCCTGGGCAGCCGGGTGGACCGAGGGATCGCTGTCGTTGCAGTCACCGCCGGCGTCGCCGTAGCCCTCGGGAACGTCGCAGGCCTCGACGGCCTGTTCCTCGTCACCATGGCCATCCTGGTCCTCGTCCCGGTACCAGGTGCCAGGGTCGAGCACGCCCGGATCGCTGTCGTCGATCAACAGGTCGCAGTCGTTGTCGACCCCGTCGCAGATCTCGTCGGCCGCGATGTGAATCGCCGCATCGGTGTCGTCACAGTCGCTCGCATCGGCGACGTAGCCCGTGGCGTCCTCGCAGCTGAGAGCGGTGACCGTCGGGTCCCCGAAGCCATCACCGTCAGCGTCCTGGTAGAAGAGGTCGCCCACGTTGTCGTCGATGGCGTCGTTGCAGTCGTCATCGACGCCATTGCAGACCTCTGCGGCGTCGGGATTGATCCCCGCATCGGTGTCGTCACAGTCCTCGGCCAGCCCGTGTCCATCACCGTCCAGGTCATCGTCCGGGGTGGCCTCGTCGCAGTCGTTGTCCAGGCCGTCATAGGGGACCTCGGACTGTCCGGGGTAGACAGCACCATTGCCGTCATCGCAGTCGCCGGACTGCGCAGCGCTGGCGGCTGGCTGCTCCACGCACGGGCCAAGACTCTCATCTCCGGTACCCCAACCGTCCAGGTCCAGGTCCTCGTACCAGCCACAGACACCACCAGAGTCCACAGTGTCCCCCTTGTGGCGACAGGCCGGGAGGAGCAACACAATCAGCAAAACCAGGCGATGCATCTGCATGACAGGACCCAGGGGAAGGAGACGGTGAGGATACCCGGACACGGCCAGGACAGGCCAGGGTGCTGTTACCCCAGCACCCGCTCCAGGAACCAGAACACCCCTGCTGCCGCGATGGCCAGGGAGACCACAGGAACCCCCCGTTCTCGCCAGAAGGCCCACCGTGATGCCCACAGCAGAAGGGGGAGAACGACGAGCACCACGGCTGCCTGGCCGAGTTCCACACCGCCGTTGAAGCAGAGCAGGGCGGTGAGCAGGTGGTCCCGTGGAAGCCCCAACTGCAGCAGGAGAGAGGCGAAGCCGAAGCCGTGGATCAGACCCAGTGCCGAGGTCACGACAAAGCGACGCCGGGGGCCCGGTCGCCAGAGGTTCTCGACCCCGGCATAGGCAATGGTCAGGGCGATGGCCGGCTCGACCAGCCAGGCCGGCGGAACAAACCACCCCAGAGCCGCCACGGACAGGGTGATCGAGTGACTGACCGTGAACCCGGTCACGATGACCAGCATCTGGCGCAGGGACCCGGCGACCAGGAGCAACGCCAGCAGGAACGCCAGGTGGTCCAGGCCCGTCCAGATGTGTTCGATCCCGAGTTCCACGAACGCCACTGCAACCTGTCCCGTCGTGGCCTCGGCCTGGAAATCAACACTGGGAGAACCCAGTTCGAGCACGCCCACGGGCTGACCAGACGCCGCCACGTAGTGCCGGTGTCCGGGGTCCAGGTCCTGGAGGAAGCCGGTCTCGTAGGTCCACGTGGACCCCGGTGGACAGTCCAGGCTGGCCTGGATCCGAATGCCATCCGCCTCGACCTCGGACACCTCCGAAGGCCCCACGTCGCAGGGCTCGCCATCCACCTTCAC
The DNA here is from genome assembly GCA_964567625.1 of uncultured Enterobacterales bacterium. Taxonomy (GTDB): domain Bacteria; phylum Myxococcota_A; class UBA796; order UBA796; family CAJQPC01; genus CAYFPX01. The sequence continues at coordinate 8,627 of CAZMNK010000018.1, forward strand.
CACGGTGCGCGCAAAGGAGAAGCCTTCCAGGAGGGGCCCGAGTTCCCCGGACGGCCCGAGCCCACCCATCTCCGCAGCACTGAAGGTCTGGACCAGGCGGTCCTGGGACACCTGGCCATAGGACAGCCCCGGCTCGTGGGCCAGAGCCGCACTGGACATCGCGCAGGCAAGAAGCATCCTCGACCCCCTATTCAGGAAGAGGCGAGCGCCCAGGGAGACAGGACGTCAGGGGACTCACGGAACAGATTCCGTGGGAGATCCCGAGGCAGCGTTCACTGGACGCTCCCTTCTCCTGGCACGAAGAGGTCGTTCTGGTGAATTTGAAATTCGCTGATATTCCACTCCGGACCTTCAAATTCTATGAGAAGGATCCGAGAAGGTATGCATCAAACGAACCCCAAAGGCGTAGCCGAGGATCGTATCCAGGGATCGAAAGTTCCTGGATATCGGCGCCAAAAGAAGGGGGCATCGGCGCCTGTAGTACACCTCTGTCATGAGGTGATGGCGCCGATGCTCCCCCCAGGGTCCCAGTACATCCAACCCTGGTTTTCTTTTCCTTTGGCAAGACAGCAACTGCAGGCGAATCCCCGATCCGGACCTGCTCCAGGGCCCACTGCCAGGCGCAGTGGGCCTCCCCAGCATTGGTGCGACCGAAGAAACGACAAGCGTGGGGCCTCGCCCCACCCTCTCAGGGCAGGCTGAATTCCAGTCGGAACCAGGCCTCTCCCAACGCCCTGCAGTCACTGGTCCACCAGACCCAACTCGCGCCTTCGGCGAGCAGGTCCCCGGTATAGGACGTGCCCCAGGGCGAGGGATCCGAACAGATCGACGGCGGCATCCAGCCGGCGCTGGAAAAGCCCAGTTCGTTCCAATTCGAGGCGGGACTCGAGGCAGTCAACAGCCAGGAGCCATCGCCCGTCACCCGGTACGCACTGCCATCCACCCAGACCGCGCCGATCAGGCCGGCGATGACCTGGGCCACATCCCAGGCGTGCACCGCGAGCACATGGTCTCCACTGTCGAGCACGATGCTGAACGTGTCAGAGCTCGTCCAGGAGGCCCCTCCGGAAGAGGAAAGGGCAACGCCATCCAGCCATCCCTCCCAGGAGTCGTCTGCGGTGAGCGCGATCTCCACGTCGTAGGCGGTCACTGCCTCGCCCGTGCCCACCTGGGTCGCGGTGAGATCCGGCAGCACAGGGTCGTTGCTCAGCAGGCGCAGAGTGCCCTCATCGGCCACGTCGTCCTGGGGGGCATAGACGATCTGCACCGCGGTGGCGTCACCCGGAGCAAGGATGGCACCGGCCTCCAGCCCGCCCGCGTCCACCACCCACATCTCGGACGGTGAAGAAGCCGAGTAGGTCAGGTCATCGATCCTCAGCGTCCCCGCGCCTTCGTTTCGCACGGCGATGTCCACCAGGTCCGCCTCACCGGTCGAAAGGGACCCGAAGTCATGGTTCAGGGGCTCCATCACCAGGAGGGGCCGCAACACGTCCCCCTCCAGGACAACCTCTGACGACGGCTGGTCGCTGGCGTGCACCCAGAGGGACCCCAGGGCGGCACTGTCACTCGTGGGCAGGTAGCTCACGGTGATCAGCGTGGAAGTGTTGGGCCCCAACTGCTCCGAGGGAATCTCGCCGATGGAGAAGGGGCCCTCGGCATCGTCTATTTCGATGGCCTCCAACCACAGGTCGCCTGGGCCGTCGTTCGCCACAGTGACAACCGCTGAACTGCTCTCACCCCGCTCCAGGGAGCCAAAGTCAATGTGGAGCGGCTCCACCCGCAGGACCGGCGAGAGGGTCTCTTCCGGGGTCTGCCCCGTGGCCGGCGGATCGGCGGTCCCGACCAGTTCGTAGTCCTGGCATGCAGCGAGCAGAACAAACAAGGCAAGCGATGACATGGCCGGACCCCAGCCTCATCCTACCCCGCGGTCCCGACCGAGGGCGAGACCCGATGACGAACCCGTTCTTCAGGGCGCACAGCGCATGAAGTCCGCGTGGCACTCCAGGGTCACGACCTGGCCCGGTCGAAGCACCAGGCGGCCCACTGAGACCTTGGCTCCCCCGGCGAACCGGGCTTTCAAGACGTAGCTCCCCGGCGGGACCGAACCTGCCGGGTAGGTCTGGTCCCCCGCCTCGAGCCACAGCCTCTCCGCCCCCTTGAAGTGAACCGTGGCGAACGCCGGTTCGGGCTCGGGTTCAGGTTCAGGTTCAGGTTCGGGCGCGGGAACGGGTTCAGGTTCGGGTTCGGGTTCGGGCGTGGGCACGGGCCTGAGTCTGGGCCTGGGCCGGGCAGACGGGACAGCCTCCTTGCTTTTCCCTGCATCCGCAGACTCGGGGGGCTCCCCTGGCGAGGGCGTGACGTTGTCCTCGGTCACAGTCTCCTCGGAGGGCACGGCTTCCCCGCCTTCTTCCGCGGTGGAGGTCACCGCATCCTGGCCAGTGGGAACGACTGGCTGTGCCTGCTCCGGAGGGAGAACCACCGGCATCACCGGGTCACTGCCCGAGTCGGGGAGCAAGCCCCGCAACAGGACCAGCACCGCAAGCACCATCACCACCAGGAGCCCACCCCGCCAGGGAGAGGGCGGTCTTCCGTCTTCCCGCTCGGGCGCCTCGGCGAACATCGAGCGCAGATCGAGGGTGAGTCTCGAGGACTTCTTGTCCTCCATGGTCGAGTCCTGCCAGGTCTCCGACCCGGAGTCGAGAATGCTCGGCATCTCCGAAGCATCGCTGTCCCGGACCGCCACCGGACTGAGCATGGCCGTGGGTGTGAATCGACCCGAGTGCACCTGCCGATCCAGGGGCCGCCGGGTCACCTTGGGGGCCCGCACACCAGTGATGCTCGATCCCATGTCTGAGGGCGAAGAGCCCGCTACTCTTCCCCCAGGCCAGGCCAGGGGCCCGCCCAGCATCGTGTCCACGGCGTGGCAGTCCGCGAGGCGCTCCTCCCGGTCGGTGGCCAGGCAACCCTCGATGGTTTGGACCACCCGGTCCGGGAGACCCGGTCGGCGTTCCTGGGGCGGTACATAGGACCCGTTTGCGATCGCATTGAGCACCGTGAGAATGTCCGGGCCGTCAAAGGGCCTGGCCCCGCAAACCAGCTCGTAGAGAATGCAGCCCAGCGCAAAGATATCGGTCCGCTTGTCGACGCTCTTGGCGTCCCGGATCTGCTCCGGGGACATGTAGCCAGGAGTGCCCATCGCCACGCCACTGCGGGTCTTGACGTGAACCGGCTCGCTGTCTGCCAGGGCCTTGGCCAGTCCGAAGTCCGCGATCTTCGGCGTCATGCCGTCCGCCGCGCTCAGCAACACATTGCTCGGCTTCAGATCCCGGTGAACGATGTCCAGTTCGTGGGCGGTGTGAAGCCCGAGCAGGATCCCGCGGAAGATCCACTCCGCTTCCTCCAAGGGCGGGTCATTCTCCTCCAGCCATTCATCCAGGCTGGGCCCATCGATGTACTCCATCAGGAGCGCTGGGGCGCCCTGGATGTCGAACACGTCGGTCACCGAGACCACATTTCGGTGCCGCAGACTTGCCTGTACCCGCCCTTCCTGCAGGACCCTCTGCTGGATGCGATGGTCCTGGGCCGTCACCAGCTTCAGCGCATGAGGGGTTCCCAGGTTGCGATGAAGAACCAGGTAGACGACACCCACACCACCCGTACCCAGGTGTTGCTTGACCACGAAACGGCCGACGAGCTGTCCTTTCTTGAGCATCAACCCGGTCCCGTCAGAATTCCACGGTAATCAATGCCCATGCACCCACGGTGATCCCGACCGCCGCGGTGGCGGTGGAAGCGACGAAAAGACCATTCGTCTGTAAACGATAGCGGTCCCAGTTCTCTGAATCCTCCTCACCCCAGTAGCGTTTAGCGCTCAACGCCGACGTCCCGTACAGGGCCGCTGAAGCCATTATGGTGCCTGCCGCAATCGCAAACAACGGCTTTGACAGGCGTCGCGAAGAGGTCTCCTCCACCAGCTTGTCGACGATCGAGGCGGACTCGCCCGCGCCGGCCCTCGTGTACTCGGGAAGAGGGGTGCTCGGCTGGAGCAACCGGGTGGAGAGCACCTCGCCCGTCGGTGCAAAGAGCTGAAAGACGGTCGGCCAGCTCACCGGTCGGTCCAACCCGTGACGTCCATCGAACTGCAGATACCCGCTCCTGGGTGCCGGCACGAGCTCCGTGGCTGGATCCTCGACCGGAATCGCCAGGTACAGTTCCATGAACGGGTGATCCCCGGGCAGCAAATCCTCGGGAAATTCGAAGTCCGGTGTAATGGACCTGGCAGCGGCGAACGACAGCCGGGCGTTCACCGAGTCACCCTCCAGGGCAGACCGAAGACCGGTGACCCGGTGAAACCGGGCCGCTCGAGAGGAGGAAAACGCTTCCTGCACGCACAAAAGGCTGGCTGATGCCCGGTCCACCGACTCCACAAAGCCCGCCCGGTTCAGGGCGCTGTAGTGGATCTCCGCCGCCGCGAGCCAGGACTCCACCGCAGCAGCAGTCTCGAACTCCTCGCACTCCTCGGCGACTGCCAGGGGCGACCATGCCAGGACCACGACGAGCAGGGATGGTCGCATCGTCTTCGTCGGCTCACCCCAGGGTGGTCATCACCCTATCACGGGCTCCAGACCACCCATCCCCACCAGCTTTCGCTATCATTTCCCCATGACGGCCATCGCCCTGACCCTGGTGCTCAACAGTTGCACCTACATCAAGCTTGAGGATCACCATGAGCGGTATGACCTTGATGGGGACGGGCACATCGACATGGCCATGGGGGGGGGAGACTGCAACGACGACTCAGATGAGGTGTACCCCAGGGCCACGGAGATCTGCAATCAGGTCGACGATGACTGCGATCACACTGTCGACGAGGGGGCGGGTGTCCGCTGGTACCTGGACGACGACGGGGACGGCTACGGACGAAGCGATGTGCACATCAAGGCCTGTGACCAGCCCAGGGAGGACTACGTCGACGACGCCACCGACTGTGACGACAGCCAGGAGGATGTCCACCCGGGGGCAGAGGAGATCTGGTACGACGGCACCGACCAGGACTGCGACATGAACGACAGTGACCAGGATGGGGACGGCCAGACCCTGCCTGGTGGAGACTGCGACGACGAGAACGACGCGATCAACTCGGACGCCACGGAGATCTGCTACGACGCCTGGGACTCCGACTGCGACGGCCAGAACAACAATGGCTGTGAGGGTGATCTGGGAACCATGTCCCATGCCATCTTCCTGGGCGAGGCGGCAGAGGACATGCCGAACTCCGTGGCCATGCACTCCTTTGAAGGACAGCCACGGGACCTCTTCATCGGGGCTGGGAGCCACGATGACCCCGACGGGACCGAGAACACGGAGAATCACGGAGCGCTCTATGTCTTCCGGGACCCGGTCCAGAGCGGGACCCATTCACTCGCCCAGGCCGACTTCAAGGTGACGGGGGAAGGCCATCGCCACTACTTCACCCATCGCATGGACATGATGGACATCGACGACGACGGCATCGAGGAACTGCTGGTGTCGGCCCGGGATGCCAACGGAGTGGACGACGTGGAAAAGGGGGGCAAGATCTACGTGTTCGACCCCGACGACCTGGTGGACGGGTTCGAACTGTCCCAGGCCCAGGCCGTGTTCCTGGGACACGAGGAGAATCTCCAGCTGGGCTACGAGTTCGCAAAGGTGCCTCGCTGGGATCACAACGGCACCACGGCCCTGTTGGCAACGGCCCCCAGCCTGCCCGAAGAGGGCTCCATGGCCTTTGTCTTTGCGTCTTCCCGGGATTGGTCCTCCGAGGAGACTTCTGAAAATGCCGACCTGGTGATCCAGTTCGACGAGCCCGACACGGCCGGACAGGCCGTCGCCGTGGGCGAATTCAACGGTGACGGCTTCACCGACTTCGTGTTGGCCGATCCGTCCGGCTCCCTGGAAGGCTACGCCTCCGTGGTGCTTGGGGGTGTCAGCGGAACAGTGACCGAACCGGACCTGTGGTGGACCCAGGAGAGCAACAACAAATTCGGTGTTTCGGTCGTGGGAGCAGACCTGGATAGCGACGGCTACGACGACTTGCTGATCGGAGCGTCCGCGGCCAGGGCGAACGATTCCGAGGTCGCAGGACAGGTCTACGTGGTCCGGGGAGGACCGGCAATGTCCAGTGAAAGCTCCTTTGCTGGCCGGATCAACGGCGTAGTGGCGGACGGTGAACTGGGCAACGACATGCGTTCACTGACACTCCCATCCACCAAGACAGACACGGGCATACCGAAGGACGCGGTCCTGATCGGAGCGATGGGCTACTCCCCTCCAAACACAGGAAGTGCCGGCGCGGTCTACCTGGTGCTCGATGCTTCAGAGACCCTGAAGTCCTACAACACCAACGTGTCGGACATGGAACACGTTCTTCTCGGTGGAGCGGGGTCTGGTGAGAACGCCGGCTGGAACGTTCGAATCGACGGAATCGATGACGGTGGACTGCCGTTCCTGTTCGTGGCCGCTCGAGACAAGGTGGACGATGAGGGAACCATCGTGGGTGGGGTCTACATGGCCTCCATCAGCAACCTCATCGCCGAGTAGGCGCCCGAACAGGAACTCTTTCTCTCGAAGCGGTATGGTGGGACATGACCCTGCTCGACCGACTCGACCCTTCGGACGTCCAGTGGCTCTCCGAGATCGGGGAGGAGCACGACCTGGCCCCGGGTGAACCCTTGATCGAACAAGGGCAGGACATGGCCGCGATCTACCTGGTGCTCTCAGGCCTGCTGGCCACCCCGGGAGGGAGACTCCCTGGCGTGCCCTTTGGACCGGGCGAGGTGTTGGGGGAGTTCTCCTTTCTGGATGGAGAGCCCGCATCGGCCCAGGTCACCGCCGTGGAGGCCTCGCGGGTCCTTCGCGTCGAACACCGGGTCCTGAGCGAGCGCTTCGATGGCGATGCGCCCTTTGCGGCCCGCTTCTTCCGGGCCATCGGGTGGTCGGTGACGACCCGCCTGAAGCGAGTGCTCAAGCTGCTCTGACCCGGCAGTGACCGACCCGAGGAGTTCCGGTCACTCCTCCGGGAATGGCGGCGGGATCTCCCCGATGTGGTCACCGGGAAGGTAGAACACGAGAAAGTAGATGGCATAGAGGAAGAACGGCTCAGGGCTCATGGACAACACGTCCAGCGAGTTCGTTTCGATCACGGCGTCCAACTCGTCGAGGATCGCCTGGGCCTCCTCTCGCTGGTCATCCGTCAGGTACTCGCTCTCCAGGACCCCGGACACCAGCACCCGGGTATCCGCGGCGTGCTCTGGGCCGATCTCCGGAACCGTGGTGTAGGGGTAGTCGCCGTCGTCCTCCCCAAAGAAGGCCAGCGCCTGCATCAGGAAGCGTGCCTGCTGCTGCACGGTCCGGTAGTCAATGGTCTCCGGCGTGTCGTTGACCGTGTGGTAGAAGCTCATCCCCGGGCTGGCGAACCAGATGGCGGGAATGGGGTCATCGACCCGGTAGAACTCATCCTGGTCCGAGGCGAACACAGAGATGAGATCCCTGTGCACGAAGACCACGTCCATGGCCGCGTACTTGGAGAACTGGCGCCAGGCCTCCAGCAGCTCCGGGCTCCGCTCCATGCCCATGAGGACCAACGGCCAGTAGTCCGGCAAAACCCCGCGACCGATCGGGTCCACCGAGACACCGAAGACGATGTTTCCATGGGGGACCACCTGTTCCTCCAGCCACTGTTCGGCCCCCTTCAGACCGAATTCCTCCTCGTCGGTGAGGACGAATAGCAGGGAGCGACGGGGCTGAATCTCGTGGGCGATCAGGGTCCTGGCGATCTCCAACAGGACCGCCGTACCCGTGGCATCGTCAAAGGCACCATTGAAGATCTCGCCATCCTCCTTGGCGCCCAGGTGGTCGTAGTGGGCCATCACCACGATGTACTGGTCGGCCAGGTCCGGATCGACACCGGGAATCAGGCCCATGACGTTGTGGCCCGTGTCGGTCTCGGCAGGCACCACCGTGCCGTCCTCCAGGACCTGCCAGACACCGTCCACGCCCTCGCTCGGGTAGGACCGGATGTACCCCTGGTCGTCAAAGGTCTCCAATCCGACCGCCTGCATCTCCCCCGCCAGGTAGTCCCGCGCAGCAGCATGTCCCACAGAACCGGGAACGCGACCCCCCATGCTGTCATCGGCGAGCACGTCCACATGGGCCTTGACCCGGGTCATCGACAGGTCCGCCACCACCTCGGCCGACAGGTAGGTGGGCAGGGGTGGGGCCCCGGTGTCCTCGGTGGAACCGGTACAGACAAGAAGAACCATCATCAGGGCAGGCATGCCCGGAGTCTATCGCAAGCCCTCGGGGCAGTAGCCCACATGGGAAAAGAGCTCACACGGCCCCACACGCCGGGCCCGGTAGGTGGCATGGTCAGAAGGCGTGATCGAGATCTGCCAGACCACCTGGCCGTCCGTGTCCACCTCCACCACCGTGGTGTCGGGACTCTCCTTGTTCTCGATTTCGTTGTGTCCTCGACCGATCAACCAGTGGCCCCCGTCCAGGATCTGGACCCCGCCCAGGGTGCTCTCGTACCAGCCAGACTGGCGCCAGGACCGGATCTCCGTGGCAACGCCCTGGGTTTCATCCAGCCCCCAGAGAATGGCCTGGCTGCCGGCCGTCTGGTCCCCGTTGTCGTAGTAGAAGAGACAGACGTCGTACTCACAGTCCACCCAGTGCACATCGTGGAGCCAACTGAACGGCGCCACCCCTGAAAAGTCCCCGGAACTGCCAAACGTCCAGACCAGAGATCGCTCGTCCCGGTCGATCTTGAGCACCTGGCCGGCATCGGTCAGGGTGGCGTAGATGTAGACCTTGCCATCGTCCTCTTCCACCACGTCGAAGCTGTTGGCTCCCTGGAGCTGGCCGTCGTACCCCAGCTCATTCGCGCAGATCAGGTACTGCTCACTGTCGTCGGCCCAGAGCCGCTCCTGGATGCAGAAGCCCGCCGGCCCCAGGATGAGCCCGTAGGCGGAGTCGTCGTGCCAGTGCGAATCGTGGTTGGCCTCTGTGCTGGTCTCGTACAACACGTTGCCATCCAGGTCGATGACCCGAGGCGTCACAGTGCGAATGTGGCCTCCGCCGATCCAGAAGGCACCGGCGTCGGAATTCCAGTCAAAGGCGATGATGCCTTCGTTCTCGGGCACCTCCCAGTACCAGCGAATCCGGGCCTCCATGTCGAGGACCGCCAGGAAGGTCTTCACATCTGTCGACGTGACGTGGGTAAACAGGTCGATCAGGGTCCAGCCGTTTTCAGCGCTGGGCTCCCAGGTGTCCAGGGTGACCGTGTGAGCCAGCAGGGCATCCGGCAGGGCTTCGGTGGTAAAGGTGACCGGGTCCACGCTCACCGCGCCCTCCACCGAAGAGCCTACGCAGGTGTAGGTCGTCTCGGCCAGGAGTCCTCGAAGGGGCCAGGCGTGTGTCTTGGCCGGGCCTTCCGCGGTCCAGAGGTGCTCTTCAGGCACCTGGGTGTCCGCTTCGCCGACACAGTGAAACGACAGGGTCAGTTCGCTGTCGAAGACCCCCGTGAAGCTCGCCGAAGTGACCATCTGGGTGCCCAGGGTGACACTGATCACCCCGACAGCCTGGCCGGTGTCTTCAGAGTCGACGACCGTGGTCCTGGTCGCCGAGTCATCCGGAGGAGGCGGCGGATCCGTGTCGCCCGTGCATCCCAATGACAGCATCAGAAAAGAAAACATCGCCGCGCATCATAGCCGCGGGCCGTGGACCCCCAGTGGCCGAAGGCGGAGTTGACCGTGAAGAACCGGGCTGCACACCCCAGATCCTCGGCGGCCCTCACTCCGCCAGGAGCTCACCCAGGTACCTCAGGGCACCGTAGGGCCCGGAATTGTCGAAGACCTCGAAGACCATTCCCTCATCCACCACGCTGATCGCAGGGAAGGACTGGATGTCCAGGAAGTCATGGAGCGTCAGGTCGGTGTCCGCGAGCACGGGCACCATGGGGTTCTCATAGGCCTCGTGCCACTCGGCGGCGTCCGCCTCTGTGGCAGGTCCCGAAGTCTCACTGGTGGAGAACAGGATGGTGACCCAGCTGATCTCCCCCGACTGGACGAGTTCGAAGAGCCCTTCATACTCCTCCTCCCACCAGTACTGGTCGTATTCCTCCATCAACTGGGTGGTGTCCCCGGTGGACAGGTAGGCGGCGATGGCCTGGCAGGGGGAACACCACTTGGTGCCCACGTCCAGGATGACCGGACGTCCCCTGCCCGCAAAGTCGTAGAGGCTGACCTGGTCTCCGTACTGGTCGACCGCAATGAACTCCGGCAGCGTGGTCCCGTCGGCGGGTTCACTGTCCCAGCCCGGATCCACGATGGCGTCCTTGTCCATGTTGTAGGGCCAGCCGCCCTCGTAGATCACGCTGTCGGCGTCGAAGGGATCGGTGCCGGCATGGACCTCTTCGGCGTCCGTGTAGCCATCGCAGTCGCCGTCCTCCGCCATGACCATTGAACTGGCGTCTGCGTCGTCGCAGTCCTCCGCTGTTACCGCGCCGTCGCAGTCAGCGTCCTCGGCCACCGCGCCCAGAGAGGCATCCGCGTCATCGCAGTCCTCCACATCGGACACGCCATCGTCGTCTTCGTCGATCGTGCAGGCAAAACAGGCCCACAAGGGGAACACCATCAAGAGGAAGGTACGCATGCCGGCAGTCTACCCCCTGATCCGAAGCTAGGGCGCGAGCAAGACAACGGTGGAGAACAAAGGCAGAAAGGCATCCCCTTCCAGAGACGCCCCCGAGACCTCCAGACTCCCGGCCTCCAGCCAGACCGAGGTCCCATAGGAGCCCACCCAGACCTGGGCGGAGACGCCCTCTGCCAGGTCCCATTGATTGGCCACCCGAACCGGCACCCCATCCGGGGCCTCGTGGTCAAAGGGCTCCAGGTACCACATGCCCAGCACCGTCCCCTCGAGATCCACCGGCAACTGGTCCGCGCCCTCCACCTGGATGCCCGACACCTCGGTGGCCGCTTCCACGAACAGAGGTGGTTCCAGAGTGGTCTCGTCCAGGGTCAGGAAGAGGCCCGCACCCACCTCCAGCTCGGTGGGACTGGCCGGCAGGGGCGAGGCGGCGTCCAGGGTGGGCAGGACAACGGCCAGGGTACGGATCTCGTCGGTCGCAAAGACGAGGGGTGCAAAGGCGGTGGCCAGCTGATCCATCCCCGTTGGCGGCTTGATCTCAAAGGCGTGCCAGTCCACGTGGACCTCTTCAAAAAGGAAGCTGCCCGCCTCGTCGGTCTCCCCATTGCGACAGGCGGGGCCCCGACACAGTCGAAGCTCGGACCCCGACAGCGGTGTTCCGGCCCCGTCCAGCACGACACCCTCCAGGCGAGCAGACCGGTCCTCGTGGGTCTCAGAGGCGCTGTCCTCGACAGACCCGGCCTCCGAGTCCTCTCCGTCTCCGGAGTCCTCTCCGCCACCGGAGCAACCCAGGGCAAACCAGGCGAATCCAAGAAGTGTCTGCATCACCGGGTCTCCTCTGCCCCAGGAATGGGTACCGCAAGGCTCCCGCTCTTGCAATGCGCCGTGAGTACCCGTACCCGGCGACTCCTCCCCACCAGCGACTCCCCTGGCCACTCTGGGCTACCTTGCACCGGTGACACTTCTCCTGATCGGTCCGGCCCTGGGGGCCACCCTCGTGTCTGACACCCTGGCTGTGGGGGTCAACTCGGATGGCTCCCTGGTGAATGACTCGGGCACGGTGGGGCTGCTCTACGATCCGGACGGCGGATCCGGCCCTGTTCCCCTGGGCGGGGACCTGATCACCCCGGGCCGACCCTTCGAGGTCTGGGCCTTCAGTTCAGACGCCAGGCTGATCGTGAATTCGGCGCCGGATGGAACCAGTGGCCTGGTGCTGGAGTGGACGTCCACGGACTCCGGCCACGTGCAGACCCTCTGGGGCCACGCCGAAACCGAGGAGATGACCGTCGAGATCGAAGTGGACCTGCCTGCCAAGAGCGAGGTGGTCTGGCTGACCCTCCGCTTCACGGCCCACCAGGACCTGTCGGGAATCATGGTCTCCCGCAGCATCGACACGGATCCCGACGAGATGTTCGGGTTCTATGAGACAACGAACGGCGCCTCTGGAAGCGTGGCCTGGTCCCATGGAAGCCTGTCGGGCAAGGCCCTGGCCCTGACCTCTCCAGACGGTCATGCCGCCGTCTGCCCCTCGTCCGAGGACTGGTGCTCGACCCCCATGGAGGTGTTCACAGGCTCCACCGAAGAGACCATGGCTGACGATGCAATCGGTGTCGCCGTCGCCGTCGGTGACCTGGGCGCCGGCGAGTCAGCCGAGGTGGTGTTCGTCTACGGCCTCGGCCAGACGGTCTCCGAAGCAACCACGAGAGCCGAGGAAGCCGCCGTCTCCGACGATCGGGACTCGGACGGGCATCCTTCGAGCAGCGACTGCGACGACCGGGATCCCCTGGCCTTTCCCGGAGCGACCGAGGACCCCGACGGCCTGGACAATGACTGCGACGACCAGGTGGACGAGGACACCACCGCGTCCGATGACGACGGCGACGGCTGGAGCGAAGCCCAGGGAGACTGCGACGACCAGGACGCCACGGTCTTTCCGGGCGCAGAAGGAGATGGCCAGGGCGATGACGACTGCGACGGAGCAGACGATGGCGGGGCCTGGGAGGAGAGTTCCGACCTGGTCGGCAACACGGAGGAGGAGAACGTCTCCGGAGGCTGTAGCCAGGTGCCAGACCGCACCATGAGTCCACTGCTCGCCCTGATCGCCCTGGTGACCACCCGGAGACGCCGATGATGCTCTGGCTGCTCCTCACCGGCTGCGGCGACAGCGGTACCTTGACCACCACGGAACCGCCGGTCGCGACCCTCTCCGTCGTCCTGGAGGCACCCGGGGTCCTCGACCCCAAGCTGGAGGGAGACCCCTCGCTGGGTGTCGCAGTGACCCTCTACGGTGATGCGATCGAGGACTGCACCGTCTCCCTGGTGGCGACCGACCCGGCCGGACGCAGTGCACTGCTGGCGGAGGCTTCGGCGTCCTGGACCCAGCCCCTGGAGGCACTCTTCACCGGCCTGGATGAGGCCGGTCTTCCCTTTGATCCCGGACCGGTTCAGCTCGGCGCGACCCTGGACTGCGGAGAGGTGGGCACGGGCTTTGCCGACGCCGTGGCCTACATCGTCCGGCTGGGCATCACCGCCGTGGACTTCGATGGCGGCGAAGATGCGGGCACGGTCCCCCTGGCCTTCCACAAGCTCGACCTTGTCCAGCGAGGCATCACGGAGCTGGATGGAATTCCCGAGTACCTGCTGGACCGACAGAGTCCCGGCGAACTGGCGGACCTGGACCGGGACGATGGCACCCCCCGTGACCCGGTGCCTCCCTGGGAGGATCCCGACAGTCCGCCCTGGGGAGACGGGGTGACCCACACCTCGGGTCTCGGACAGCACAACCTGCCCTCCGCCCACGTGGCTGGCAGCACCCCCCAGTTCACGGTGACCTTTGGTGAGCTGGCGGTGTCCCAGGCCACCGGACTGGCGGTCGAGGCCGGGGGACCCACCTCTGGCTGGAGCTGGTTGCCCCGCGTGGTGGCCAGTGCCGACGGCCTGGTCGAGCAGCAGGACTGGCACCCGGGCGCAGAGGTCTCTTTCACCCTCCTGGACCCGGTGCCCACCACCCTGGAACACGAGACACTGACGCTGAGCTGGACCTTTGATGCCGAGGCGGAAGACGGTTCACTGGCCCCGATCCCGGGCACCCTGACCACCACCCATACCCGCTACACCACGGCCGGACAGAGCGAGGTCCCCGACGGCCGTGACTACGACGCGGCACCCCCGGTCACCTGGATCGGGGTCCTCGCAGACCTCCAGGAGGCCGTGTCCGGACTGGAGGCTTCCGACACCTTCGGGATCATGGATGCCCTGAGAGAGGACCTCCACCACGATGAGTACCTGGTCTACAACCCGAATGACGCCGCCTACTCCGAGTACTCGGGTAGCTACATCACCTGGGACTGGATCTGGGTGGACCTGAGCGAGTGGCTGGATCGCTCTGACGGGATCGAGCTCTACTGCCACTCCGTGGCCTGCATGCTGAGCACCCTGGCCAACCACCTGGGGCTGCCCGCCGAGTACGTGACCGTCGCCTACTCGTTCAAGACGCACCTGACCCGGGCCGCAGGGGAGTCGGCCTGGCAGCAGTGGGACTTCAGCAGCCATGGCATCGTGACCCTGGACGGAACCCACGTCTGGGACGCTGCCGTGGATATCGACGGCGACGAGAGCCCGGATGACCTCCCGGTGGAGGCCGTCTCCCCCATGGGCCTCACCCTGGACGAGTACCTGCTGCTGCTGACCGACGATCCGATCGACCAGGTCAACGGGGGCCGCTGCTTCGTTCGATGAGCGGAAGCGGAAATGCGGGTGCGATGAAGATGGTTTCTCTGAAAGGTCCACGAAAGGATCCGGGACCCCCAAGTTCGCCTCTTCTTGAAAACCCTCCGGGCCCCTTTCAACCGACTATACTTTTTCGACCCTGAATCCTCTTCGGGCAGGATTGCCTGCATGTCCAAGTCACACTCCGGGCCCCAGCCTGGTCACGGTTCCACCGACGGTCCGAACCGCTCTCGAAGAAGAGGCGAAGAGGCCACGGAGTCCCCGGGAGATCCGACCCAGAACACCCTGGGCAATGCGGCAGTGCTCCAACTCATGCGTGCCCGAACCGGAGAAGCCGCCGATGGCGACCCCGGCCAGGCCTTCGAAGAAGGAACCTCGGGGGCTGCCGGGTCACTCCCGTTCCTGGGGGAGATGGAAGCGGCTTTTGGGACGGACCTCACGGGCGTAGAGGCCTACAGCAGTGCTGACGACCCCCTCGCTCAACTCGGTGCACACGGCGCCGCCGCTGGCGACCAGGTGCTCCTGGAGAGCGGCGCTTCCAAGGAAACCGTGGCCCACGAGGTCGCCCATGTCATGCAGGCCCGAGAAGGCGGCGTGGCGGACGGCCCCCAGACCTCGCTGAAGGTCGGCGCCGCCCACGGCCCGGCCGAGCACCAGGCCGAACAGGCCGGCAGTGCGGTGGCCTCTGGCGAGTCCGTGACAGGGATGGACTTCTCCGCTGTGGGTACGGCCGGTCTGCACCTGGAAGAGAACCCCCTGGCCTCAGACACCTCGGATGTGGAAATCCAGGACGCCAACGATGCCCAAGGCGCTCTGGAGGTCTCCCCGGAGCAGAAGGCGACCCAGCTGCGTACCGCGATCCGAAACAACGACACCCGCACGATCTACATGCTGTTGGGCGGCAACAACACCGCGGTCAAGGACGCCTTCCTCCAGTCCTATGGAGAACCCGTCTACGCCTACGTGATCGACACCATGCCGTACAGTCAGTGGACCCATGTGCTGTCCTTTGTTCGGTACGGCAAGGCCGACCTGGCATCCCGCATCAAGGCGGTGACCCTGGACATCCTGGGAACGGACACCAAGGCCCTGTACCACATCCTCGAGACCGCCTCGGTCGAGGAGCGGTTCGAGATGGCCAACAACTCGGCCATCCTCTTCTACATCAAGAATGACACCAGTGGTGCTGAGAAGAGACGTTGCCTGGCAACCCTTGAGCCCCTGATGGCATCCGGGAACCTCACGGAACAGGCCAAGACCACCCTGTTCGAGACCATCAAACAGGTGGAGGCCGAACTGGGGTCCCAGGTCCAGACCTTGATCACCCGGCTCAAGGCCCGCAAGGGACTCTGGAACGACGACGAAGCAGGCATGCTCACCGACGTCGAGGCCTGGGTCACAGCCCGGGGAGACGGATTTCCCACCCTGGACGTCGACAAGGGGGAGCCCGCCGAGCTGATGCCCGCCATCAACTGGCTCGAGGGCGAACTCAGCGCACGGGAATTCACCCAGGCGGTCAACACCCTGCGGACCGGCGGCCAGCGCGGACTGATGGACAAGATCGAAGAGGCTGGAGACGACACCACCTGGTGGTGGAACAACGTCGATGAAGAGGGGATCTACAGCGCGATCTCCGCAGCCACACCCGAACAACGCCTGGCGATCCTCAACGACCCGGAACAGCTCAGCAAGGTCATGGCCCTCCTCGACGAGGGGACGGAACAGGAACGGGTGAAGAAGCTGTTGGCGGGCCAGGCCACAGGGGATTCGGCCTCGGCCTACCAGGACCTGTTGGACGAACTGGACAGCTGGTTGTACGTCAGCGACACCAACGTGTTCGCGTGTCTGGACCGGATGCCTCCCGTCGATCTCGTCCGAATTCGTCGTGACGCCACCGTGCGAGGGCGCATCGAAAGAGGCCTCTCCGATGTGGCCCGCTTCCACGCCACCATCGGCTACGTCGCCTCGACGCAGGAGGCCACATCCTCCAACCAGGCCGGCCTGACCGACACCGACAGGGAGGCCCTCGCCACGTCCGAGCAAGCAGCGAGCGCTGAACTCGCCAAGAGCAATGAGCGTGTTGTTGCCCTGATCGAGGAATCGGTTGATCACTGGGATGACAACGAGGACAAGATCTACAAGGCCGTCATCGACTGGCAGAGCGCCGGCGGAAAGATGGATCTGCTGGCAGACCAACACCTGCTGGCGAGAGCCTTCGAGGCCCTGCTGGACGTCGACAATGACCGCTGGCGGGAGATCGACTCAGCGCTAAAAGGGCGGCGCCAGCTCACCTGGAAGGACCGCCTGGAGAATGCGGTTGTCGGAAACGGCACCGACAACACGGGACTCGAAGCCACCATCAGCGAGGTGCCCGAGGACGTCTTGATCAAGGAGTGGTCCAACCTGGACGACTACAAGGCCAAGGCCGAGGCCGCCAGGAGTGAGACCGAGGTCAAGGCTCTGGCCCACTTCGTGGTGGATGTCGACAAGAACATCCAGGCCATGATCAAGGACGACCGGGACGACTGGCTCGAGCTCGTGGGCCAGCTCCGAGACAAGCTCGCAGGCTCACTGAAGAAGCCCGAGATGGCCAAGGTCGCCCAGGATGAATTCCACTACGTGGTGAGCGAGGAGTTGCTGGCTCGACTGCAATATGCCCAGGCCTCGGCCTTTGCTGAACACGACCGAGGACCGGGCTTCTGGAACAACATCAGCATGGGTCTGATGGACACCGGCTCCGCAAGCGGCAGCAACACCGAGCGAGAATTCGGCGAGTACCAGGGCGCGATGGAGGAAGTGGTCGGCGAGGAGGAGGGGACCCAGCAGCACACCGAGGCCCTGGCCACCGCCGAGCAACAACGCACCGAGTACATCCAGAGCCACACCGACTACGCAGCCGCAAAAGCCAGTGCCTCGTCCATCGCCGGGGCCATCGTCGGGGTCATCGCCTCGACGATCATGACCATTGCCACCGCCGGTTCAGCAGGACCAGCCGCTGTGGCCCTCATGAGCAGTCTCTGTGGAGCCGTCTTCACCGAGCTGACCGAGGCCGCCATCCAGGGCAATGACTACAGCCCGGAAAAGGGGGCAGAGGACCTGAGTGTGGCCCTGGTGACCGGCCTCATGGGCATGGGCCTGGGCTCGGTGACCGACAAGATGGCCAAGGGCCTCGCCGCCACGGAATCCATGACGGCCTTCAACGCCCTGCTCAAGGAGAGATTCGGCGACAGCTTTGCCCGGTTCGCCGCCGATGCGGGCAAGTCCGCGCTCACCAGCGCCTTCTCCACCTTTCCCAAGTCCTATGCCTCGGATGCCATTCGAACCGAGGGACTGCTCCGCCAGGAGTTGTTGGGGGTCAAGGGTGCGCTCTCCACGACGGTCAAGTCCTACGCCGTCGGTCTCGTCACCAAAGCCATCAGCTACAGCGTGAACGACCGTACCGCTCAACTCGAAGAGCTCAAGTCGGCCGGTGTGTGGGATGAATACGCCGACGTGCTGCTCCAGAAGAAGCTGGTCGACCTGGCCATCGTCACCGCCGTCACCAAGCTCAATGCGGGGACACCCCTGACCGCCAAGGACTGGGTCTCGCTGGTGTGCAAAGTCGCCACCACCCGCAATGGGGCGGCCCTCAGCGCCAAGAGTGCCCAGGAAGACGCCTCCAAGTCCCTCCAGTTCTTCAACACCGCGTCCAAGGAAGAACTCAAGAAGGTCAAGGGCATCGGCGACGGAGTGGCCGACCGGATCATCGCCGCCCGGCAGTCAGCCGGAACCAGCGGTTTCCAGCAGCTCCAGAACGTCTACGAGGTGCCCTACTTCAAGGAGGAAGTCTTGATGCCAGCCTCCAAGGAGATACGGAACGACTTCCTTGCGCAGAAGGCGGCGGCGGCGGCCGCGGGTTCTGCCCCGAGTTGAGGACCCGATGAAATCCCGAAAGACCCCACTCGTCACCCCTGTCGCCCTGGCCCTGTTGATGACCGGATGTGGTGACTCCGAGCAGGCCCGAAGAGCCACCGCAGCCGAGGCGGCGAGTCCCAGCGGCGAAGGGCAACCTGAGACCTCTCCTCCTGCGGCGGCTTCGACCGCGGCTACATCCGTGCCGACCCAGGACCCGGCAGTCCCCCCTGACTGGGATGACGACATGGCCGTTGCGCGAGCGGTCGGGGAAGGGGGCCACCTGAAGGCCGTGATGTCTGGCAAGCCCTTTACGGTCGAGGACCCGGTGACAGGCACCACCCGCACTCTGGGCATCCCCCAGACCATGGTGGACACGGACAACAAACCCGTGACCTGGCCCGTTGCGGCAGGACACGGATTCGTGCCCACAAGCACCCAGGACGAGGCCACAGGCGAGGCTGTCATCCTCCACTTCGAACTGGTCTGGGACCCGACCATCGAACGCATGAACGGCCGCATGGGCATGTTCCAGGCCGTGGGCTACGAACTCGGCAAGGTCGGTGACGACGTGCGCCATCACTATGAACAGCAAGGCGCGTTCTGGGTCCGTCGACCGGGCCCGTGAACTTGTTCAGGATTGGGGCGACCGCCCTTGCCCTGCTCGCTGTCGCCGGCGCCGGGTCCTTCGGACTCAGGACCTGGAGAGAACTGGAGCGTCGAGACCCGAACCTCCTGCCCCGGGAAAACCCCGTCCGCTTCGAAGACCCCGACACACCCTCTCCCGCCACCCAAGCTGACGCCATGACCCAGCCCGACACACTAGACCTGAATCCCCTCACTCAGTCCCGCTTCCAGATGCTGCGCAGCACCACCGTGCTGCCTGAACAGCCTCTCACCGGAATGCTGGAGCGCCTGTTGCCCGCGGGAGGCTCCGTGGGATGGCTGGTCTCCCCCCAGGGCAAGATGCTCGGATTCACTGTTTCCGGTTCAGGCCAGGCCTTCGGAGAGGCCCTGGCCGCAGAGATCAAGCGTCTGGTCACCCCTGAGGCCAGCAAGCTTTTTCTCACCCTGGCCCACTTCAACGGTTGGAAGGACCTCCGCTACGAGACCGTGCTGGGGCAGACCGGCTGGATTCGGGCCGGCGTTCGTGGGCTGGACGCCACCCGCATCCAGGTGGTGCTCTCCGAAGAGAGGGTCCCCGTCGATGAGATCGCACGGGCCCTGACCGATCCCGTCGCCAGGGGCGCCCAGGCCCTGGGCGTCGACGTGATCTCCGACGGCAAGCGCGATGGGTTGGCGATTCCCGTCTCCCTCTCGGCGCTGCCAGAAGGTCTGGACGACCCGACACGGGTGACCGGGGCCTCGCGCCTGGTCATCGAACGGGTGGTCGGTTGGCCAGACACCACGACGATCCGACGTTCAGGGCTGTCCGGCCTCGGACTCATCGACTGGCAGGTCGCCCAGGGCATCGCCGGAGATGCAGCCAAGCGGGTGGGAACCGTCCATGGGGTCCTTGACACCGACTCGCCCAGCGAGATCCTGTGGCAGGCCGGGAGATTCTCCGAGTCTCTGGTCTACGGCTACGACCCGGACTCCGCGAAAAAGGGCGTGCCCTGACCCGGTAGAATGGGACATGTTCGCTCTCTCCGCCTTGATCGCCTGTTCCGGAGGGACGTCCTCCACCGATGACACCGGGTCCGCCACCACCGAGGACCTGCCTGTCTGCACCCAGGAGGACCTGAGCGAGACCTACGATCGCTACATCGAACCCCTGCTGACCGATGCCCACCCCAGCAGTTGCAATGAGTGCCACCTGTCGGGCGTGGATCTCGGCATGTTCATCCAGGACGAGCCCTGCGGATCGATGGCCTGCCTGGTCGAGATGGGCTGGGTTGACCTGGAAGACCCCGAGACCAGCCAGGTCCTGGACTTCATCCTGCAAGGAGAGCCCAACTCATCCCTGATCACCGCAGAGGTGGTCCTGCGGGAGTACGACGGTTTCCTGGAGTGGATTCTCTGGTCGGCAGAATGCCAGGACACGGTCTGCGGAGTGCTCGAAGACCCCTGTGGCCTGAGCACCGGCGGGTCCGAGCTTCCAGAGGGGGTGGCCACCCC
The DNA here is from genome assembly GCA_964567625.1 of uncultured Enterobacterales bacterium. GTDB lineage: Bacteria > Myxococcota_A > UBA796 > UBA796 > CAJQPC01 > CAYFPX01. Next base: position 29,051 of record CAZMNK010000018.1, read on the forward strand.
GCTCGGCGACTGCGACGAAGACACCCTGGTCCAGAGCTTCAAAGAGAAGGTCTTCGACTGGCACGGCCGGTGCAAATCCTGTCACGTGGTCGGCGGGGTAAGCCGGGAAGAGTGGCCGGGAACCACCTTCTTCGAGTGGACCGACGACGAGACCCAGTCCGCCCGCAACACGATGTACAACCTGATCGGCCTGGGGACCATCAACGCCGAGGACCCCGCGAACAGTACGCTGATCACCAAGCCCCTGGCCGAGGGACTCGAGGTGACCACGGCCGCAGGGACCTCTCTCGGAATCGCCCACGGTGGTGGCGACAAGTTCTACCTGGACACGAACGGCGAATTCAACGACCCGACGTATGACGACTACCTGGAATGGATCCTGGAGTACCTGTCCTGCCTGGAATGAACGTCACCGGGGTTGTCTGACCCCGCGAGGCCCCGGCCCCCGAGAGACCCGGAAAGATCGGCTCCCCCGGTCGGTAGAGCACCCCGATCTTGGCGAAGATCGCCCGCTCCCTGGAGGCCATGGGATCCAGGCCCAGGGACTCCTGGTACCCCAGGTAGGCGGCTGTCCCGTGGTTCAGGCGCCAGGCCAACAGCGCATTGGAGGTGAACGTCTGCTCCCAGGAATTGTGCTCCAGGATCAACCGGAGTGACAGCTCTGAGGTCATGAAGACCGTGCCGTCCACCCGGTTGATGAGGGTGGAGTACACCCGCTCCCCTCCAGGCTGATCCAGGAAGGTCCAGGCCGTCCCGCCGTAGTTGACCCGGAGCCTTCCCCAGAGCGAACCCTCTGCCACCAGCATCAAGAGGGCCTCGAACCCCAGGTAGGGATCGACATCGTAGTAGTCGATCTGTGGACCTGCTCCCCCGCCGAGGCCCACGAACAAGCGGCTCGTCGGGTTGACCCCCAGGAATCCTCCGGTGTCCCAGAGGTTGAAGTCCTGGCCCAGGTACCGCTCACGCCTGGCCTTTACGAAGGCCTCGATGTAGGTCCGATCCCCGATCAAGGTCGTCAACCGAGGACCGATCCCGGCCTCCACGAGCTGCCCGGCGGTCGTCCAGGAGGAATTGGCATCCAGGCTCACGGTGAGAAAACGGAGGGTCGGCGTGAAGACGGTGCCCCCTCCGCCGGCGTGAAAAGCCACCCGATCGACTTCGGTCAGAAACCCGGATTCGGCCCGGAACTCGGGTCCTATGTACTGGTGCCCGACCCCGAAGAAGACCGTCTCCGAGGCACGGTGGACGCCCAGGTCCCAGGCCGATCCGACCAGCGTGTCCCCCTCGCTGACCTGGGTCTGGCTGGTGAGAATCTGACCCGTTGCCTGCCAGCGCTCGGCGAACTGGACCGCGGCATCCACACCGGTCACCGTGTTGGCGAGCCTGTCCCCCTCCTGGGTCACCAGGGTCTTGTCCGCCAGGAGCAGTCCCACAGAGGTTCCGTTCTCCAGCTCCATCCCGGTGCGCCCGACCACCACCGCCGCCCTCGCGTCTTCCACATCCTCGGCGGTCCACCGGACGCGCTCCGTCCCTGTGGCACGGTCCCCCTGGAGGCTGGACTCTGACGGTGACTGGTCCCAGGCCAGGAGCATCCCCACCGGCACCGGTCCCACACGACCCGTCAGCTTCGCCCCGAACAACGGGTCCACCACCGATCGGCTGTAGAACACCTCGATGGGCGTGTGGAAATAGTCGCTGCCCTCCAGGAAGAACGGCCGTTTCTCCTGCAGGTAGAGGGCGTACTTCAGGTTGGCCGTCACCTCGCTCGGATCGGCCTCGATCTGCGAGAAGTCGGGGTTCAGGGCCAGGTCCAGGGTGAGACCGCTCGTGAGCCCCACCTTGAACCCCAGTCCCGGATCCACCGATCCCGCCCATGTGGGCACGGTGCTGAGCCCGGCGGTCAGGGTCGGCAGGACCTCGAATGGCCTCCGCGGCCGCGGGGGGTCAAAGGGTCCCAGCAGGGCTCCTTGTTCCAGGATTCCGGTCTCCTCCTTGGACAGGGCCGGCCAGGTGTAGAGGGTCCAGGGCTGCGGGGTGAAGTGCACCACCAGCAGGCGCCAGACCTGGTCCTCACCCGAGGGGTAGCGCAGGCTGCGAAATGGAATCGCCAACTCGACCGTGTAGCCATCCCTCTCCTCCAATGGCTGTGCTGCGGACCGGTAGACACCATCCCAGGACATGTCGAGCTCCCAGAGACCCGAGCTCTGTCCCCCCAACACGGCGTCCGCCTGGACCCCACTGGCGGTGCTCCGAAACACAAAACCCCGCTGGCCATCCCCATAGGTGTCGATGACCACCCCCACCCAGTTGTGGAAGTTCGTCTCATCTCGCGGGACCAGGGGCGCATTGAGCGGGGTGTCGGGAACGGTGTGGACCTCGAACCCGAAATACAGGTTCTGGTCGTCGACCAGCACCCTGATCTGGGTGCCGAATTCCTCTCCCCCCGCCTGGGGGTTGTACTGGACCAGGCCTTCCACCGGGGTGGCCTCGGCCCAGGCGGCCTCGTCCATCACTCCGTCGATCGAGATCAACTGGGTCGTCTGAACCGGGACGATCGAGGGTGCAGCCAGTGCGCTGGCCAGGCCGAAGATCCAGACCAAACCAGAACCTCCTGATCGATCAGGCTCGGATCAGCATAGCGGAGATGGACACGAGCGCCGTGGGTACAGCGCCCGGTCAACCCCGCTCGGTCTGACGATCAGCTCGGGTCGGCCACCCGCCCCATGAACAACACCGTTCCGGTCACCTGGTCCCGGACCTGGAAGACAAAGGGGCGGTCCACGACCACCTCGAGCGAGATCACAACGCTGGTGGTCGATACACCGATGGCCGTGGCGGCAGCAGCCTCCGTGCCCTCCTCGTCCACCTGGACCCAGGCCTCGTGGACCGCGGTGCTGACATAGAGCGGGGTGTCCGCCATGCCGGAGAGATCGGCAGCCGAGGGCGAAAACAGGTCCTCGACGCCCATCACGGACAGGAGGGAGATCAGTTCCAGGCGCTCCCGAAGCTCGAACTTGGGAAGGGACAACGCGATCTCGCTCGGCGCGAGGGAAGCGACCAGCTGGGAGGTGCCGCTTGCGGCCAGGGATGCTTCGAAGTCCCCCAACGGCACATCTTCGTCCGGCAGGGCGATGACCATCGTGAGTTCCTCGCCGTCATAGGGCAGAGCCAGCACCTGGCCACCTTCGAGCTGGCCCCAGCTGCCGGACAGGGTGCCGTGCATCGTGTCGACCTGGACCTCGCTGCCATCCCCCAGGAAGAAGGGGTCCGACCTGGTGTTGGCCTTGTCGAAGGGCTCTGCCCAGTCCGCCTTCATGTAGATGGCATTGGCCAGGACAAGCACCGTCTGGGGGTCCAGTTCCGTCAGGAGTTCGGGGATGTTCCCCCGGGTCTGTGAGTCGGCCCAGTTGTTGACCTGGTCCACGGCCTCGGTGGCGTCAGAGAAGGTCTCCAGGGGGGCGGAGTACTGGTCGGCGAGCAGGTCCAGGTACTCCTGGTGGATTTCAAAGCCCTCCTTGGTAAAGACCTGGTTCCCAATGGCGACCTCCACAGGCCCGCAGGAACGACCGGTGTCCATGTCGGAGAGCATGACCCCGAACAGGCTGTGCCAGTCATCGTCGGGAAGCCCCACACCCAGCACCTGTTCCAGCTCAGTCGCCGTGTTGCCCGCTGATCCGGCGTAGACCATGCCAAAGGCCGCCGAGATCGACAGGGGCGAGAAGAAGACGTTGTCGCTGGTCCCCGCCACCGTGTCGTAGAGCGCCCAGGCAAAGGCATCGTTGCCCTCGACGAGCACCTGGACATCCGACTCCCCTCCCGTGAGTTCACGCGGCGGAGGATCGTCACAGATACCCAGGACATCACAGCCAGCCAGGGGGGCAAGAAGGACAAGACTCAGGGGGAGGGCTCGAATCATGGTGTCTCCATCAGGTAAGTCACCTCCCCTCGTTGCAAGGGGTGGACCAGTTGGGCAGAACACCTCCCCTGCTGTCGATTTCCTGGGCGGGCAAGGCCCCCGACTGTCCCGGAGGCACGACATCCATGTCCCGGGTCTGGCCCTGTCTCAGCCCCTGGGATTCACGGCTCGGCCCTGGAGATTTTCCGCTGCCTCGGGCTGAAGGGGCGCGGTTCGCCCGGGACTCCTACTCCACCCACCAGACCGCCAGGTGGTTGTCCGATTCCGAGTCCTGACCTGGCAGCCAGAAAGCGGGACTGCTGCCATCCCACCCCTGTTCCAGCAGACGCTCATCGACGGCGGTGACCCAGACATTGGGCTTGTTTCCCAACAGGACCGGGTAGTCCCGTTGGCTCGTAAAGGTCAGCCACTGCACCTCGTCATCGGGCAGTGGTGCCCAGCGTGGAAAGCTGTTGCCATTGGCCCCATAGCCATTCGCCTGGTCCAGTGGGATGGGAGCCCCGCCCTCGCCGGGAAGGATCCAGAGTTCGGCCTCCGGGTTGGCATAGCCATCGCCCACGGCCCGGTTGAAGGCCAGCCAGCGGCCGTCTGGGGACCACGTCGGGTAGAAGTGGTTCCAGGTGTCCTCCACCGGGACAAGGACCTCTGGCTCGCCGATCAGGCCGTCATTCCAGGGAATCTCGACGATCTCACCATCCGTGAAGACCATGTCGCTCAGGGTGGAATTCACCGGAGAGCGGATGGCTACCAGGCGGTCCCCATCCGGATGGAAGGACGGCATGGTGATCCAGTCATCCAGCTCCTCGTAGCTGTCGAGCCGACTGCCATTGGCCATGTACCAGCTGTGGAGCACCCCATTCGACGCCCCCACCAGGTACCGGCCATCCGGCGAGACGTCCTTGAAGGTCACCCGCTCGTCGATGTCCGAGGTGTACCGGTCATAGGGCTCATCGACATCGCTGATCTCGACAGTGGTGAAGGCACCGCTGATGCCGTCGTGGGTCACCACCATCGACTGTGCTGCCTCGTTGAGCACATGGCACCCCACACAGGGGCGGCCGTCCGAACCCCCGACATCGTCCGCCTCCGGCCAGTAGACCGTGGCGTCCAGGGAACCAAAGGGAATGCGCACGATCGACTGCTGATCCGTCGACCAGTAGAAAACGCTGCCATGGACATCCAGCCGGTTCACCGAGAGTTCTCGGGCGGTGCTGGAACGAAGGGCCGTGAGCAGGAAACCATCCCACTGCCCCGACTCGACCCGGACCTCGACCTCACCGCCCGTGTTCGTGGCCGAGATCAGGGCAAAGAGCTCGGCGGTGGCGTTCCAACTGTCTTTCTGGGTGTAGATGGAGATGTCGGTGATCGCCGTGCGCAGGCGAAGCCGACTGACATCCTGGCCTCCCTCCCAGGCAAAGGCGAGACCCTCGACGTTCCGAGGAACCGAGACACCATCGGGCGGGTAGATGAGGACCAGGTCCGGGTCGAGGCTGGATTGACCCTGCTCGAAGGCGGTGGCCAGGTCAGCGTCCAGGCCATCCTCGAACACCTCATCCCGGTAGATGACCGTCAACTCGGCTTCGGCAGAAACCCCCCGGTGGGAGGCAGTGATCGTCGAGATTCCACCATTGGTGTCCACACTTCGAAAGGTCCCAGTCGTGTCAATGGACCCTACTGAGAGGTTCGAGGTCTCCCAGCTGACCTCGTCCACCCCCACCTCGCGGCCATCGGCCAACAGGGCTACGGCGCTGAACTGGAGCCAGGCCGAATCCCCGGGGCGCACCTCGACGGTCGCAGACGACGGTTCCACACGGAGTGCCTGCAACGCGTCGGCAGACACGTAGTCCCCGTCGCCGCAGGCCAACACTAGCAGCAGCGGCACCACCCGTGGAACGTAGCACGGGTTCCCCCACCGTCGCGGGGCCTGAATTCCGGGCACCACTACCGGAGAATTGCCGCCAACTCCAGATCGGCGAAAAGGTCTCCATCTCCATCGCTCGCCCGGTGGACCTCAAGAGCCAATTGGTTGCGTCCATCCTGGAGATGCGTCGGCCAGACCAGGGTCTCCGCATAGACCTCTTCCCACTCACCTTCCACGGCAAAAGCCGCGGGGGTGCTGGTGCCAGGGGTCTCCCCCTCCAGCATGCCGACCCGGTAGATCTCCTCTCCATTGAGGTAGACCACTGCACCATCGTCCCGCCGCAGTCTCATGACCAGGTAGAGGACCTCGCTCGACCGGGTCAGGGCAAAGGAGGAACGCATGTAGATGGTCTGCACGGCGCTCGCGTTCTCGAGCTCCGTGTTCACGTTGGTCCCGACCCCAATCGGCGCCTGGGCAGTCTCCCAGTCCTGGTCGTCGTGGTCCGCCACCGTCCACTCGACCGGTGTCTCCAGGGGACCCGGCAGGTAGTGCCAGGTCGACTCGGCCTTGAACAGCAATATCGACTTGGTTCGGTCCACCCCGGGGGCGTCGTACCAGACGTCTCCCAGTGCGCCCAGGGTGTCTATGGAAGCAAAGCGCCCCCAGTTCTCGGACAACTCGACAAGAACCGCACCATGTCGGTCCGTCCAGAAGGCCTGGCTGCCCTCCAGGAAGGTCCCGACGGACCGCGTGGCAATGCCCCCTGTCCCCGAGATCACATGGGTCAGCCCATCGATGACCAGCCTTTCGTAGTCGTGCTCATGACCCGACAGCACCAGGTTGGCTCCCCAGGACCCAAAGGGCCACTGGCGGTTCACGTCGGGTCCATAGTTGCCCGACGAGTAGGGCGGGTGGTGCTGAAAGACGATCCGCCAGGGGGCCGTGCTGGCAGCCAGGGCGGCCTCGAGCCAGCCAGCCTGGACGCCATCGGCATCAAAGGTGTCCGGCTCGTGGATGTCACTGTTCACGCAGAACAGGTGCACTGGACCCTTGATCACCTCGTAGTAGCGCTCATTGCCGGGCAATTCGAAGAAGTCGGTGTAGGGCTTGAACTCGTTTTCGAAGTTCCAGTCGTGGTTGCCCGGGCAAGGCCAGAAGCGATTCTCATCGGCCCCTGTTCCATAGGTGCCTGCGTAGGGATGGATGTAGCTGTGCCAGTCCCGCCCGATGTTGGCGTCGATCGTCTCGGCATCCCCTGCGGGGTAATTGTTGTCCCCGACCGTCATGACAAAGTCCACGTTCCATCCCTGAACCAGGGCCGCCACTTCCGCCGCATTGACATCGCCGGTGCCAAAGTCCCCGATCAGGGCAAAACGCAGGGTCGGCTCGGGTTCCGGTTCACGTTCTCCAGCGAGAACAGGATGACTCAGGGCCAACTCGTCCAGGCGCGTGTAGCCGGCGACAACATACGGATCTGGCGGGTCGGTGTCGTCGGTCTCCCCGGTGGATGACTCGGTCTCCGTGTCCTCCTTCCACTCGGTGGCAGTCTCCTCCGTACCGGTGGTGTCTTCCGCCCACCAACAGCCCGTCTGGGCAATTCCGATCAGGAGGAGGGCAGGGCTCATGCCCTCAGGGTAGTCGGTGCTACGTTGGGATGTGGGAGGAGACCATGAAGCTTGCCTGGCTTGCGGCCATGTTGCTGGGCTGCACGACCCCAGAAGGACAGACGGGAGGAGACTGCAGCGACGGGGCCGACAACGACGACGATGGACTGTTCGACTGCCTGGACGATGGCTGCTTCGGGTCTCCTGACTGTCGGGGAGGAGGCGATGCCGACACCGACACCGACACCGACACCGACACCGACACCGACACCGACACCCACAGCGCCGATGGCGACGAGTTCAACTTCTTCACCCTGGCCGTGACCGATGGCTGCTACGACGGAACCTGGGCGGAAGAGGTCATGCCCGGCGGCGTCGAGACCGCCTGGACCACGGCGGTCTTTCTACCTGCCCGCAACGACATGCCCCAGGATCAGTTGATCAGCTTTCCGGAGCCCCTGGGCGATCAGAATGCCACCCTGGACGGACACCCGGAACATGCCTTCGTCATCCTGGGGAGCCTCTCCGATTTCGACCCCTGGTCAGACGAAGAAACACAGACCGGCACACCCGACACCTGCCAGGTCCAGGTGGACATCGAAGGGGAGTGGGACTTCACGAACTTCGACCAGTTCGACGGGGTCCTGAACCTCGTCTTCTCCGGGCTGGATGACGACGCCTGCACGACACCCCTCTCAGACCCCTGCAACCTGGACCTGACCATCCAGGCGATGCGCAATCCCTGAAGAGCAAGCCCCGGGAAGGAGGACCTGACATTTCACCCCTTCCAAAGGAGCTTCATCCCTGAGAGACTTCCCACCCTGCACCCCGGGTTGGAGTTCTGATGAATCGCCGCGTCCTCGTACCTCTCTCTCTCCTGGTCCTCGGAATCGGGGGCGCTGGTTTGCTCTCAATTCTGGCAAAAGAATCGCCGACCGGCGCAGCCACAGGCACCACAGGGGGCTGTGATGGAGAGGATGGAGACATCGCCCTGCTCGACGAGCCCGTGGACGCCACCCCCAAGGAACTGGAGGACCAGGCGGACGAGTGGTCCCGATACGCCATGGCCGACCTGGAAGACAGCCTGAGCCCCGAGATCCTTTCACAACTCGAGGCCCAGAAGACCTGGGTCGACGACGGAAGCCTGGCTCATACTCGCTACCAGCAAGCCATCAACGGGGTCCCGGTCTGGGGGGGGAACGTCGTGGTGCACCTTTACCCGGACGGACGTCTGCGGGGAATCGAGGACGAGCTCCTGCAGAACGTGGAACTTGAAACCACGCCCCAGGTCCTCGAAGCGGACGCCGTCACGAGTGCCGTGACCGACACGGTGGGAGACCTGGACCTGTTGACCGCCGAGCCCGAGACCGACCTGTGGGTGATCCGCCTGGAGGATGAAGACCACCTGGCCTGGCGAGTGCAGTTGGAGCGCCTGGATGAGAGTGCTGAGACCGCAAGGCCCGTCCGCTTCGTGAGTGCCGTCAGTGGCAAGGTCCTCTGGGGCTACGACAACCTGCAGACGGCCTCCGGGACGTCCAACTACGACGGGACGGTCGACTTCGAAACCCTGGAATACCGGGGCACCTACTACCTGGAGGACGAGAACCGTCGACTGACATCGGCCACCTTTGAGAACACGGAGACCAACGCGGCCTACCTGGTCGACGACGACAACAACTGGACCGAGGATGATCAGACCGAAGGCGTCGATGTCCACTGGGCGATGTCCAGCACCTACGACGCTCTCCAGAACACCCTGGGCTATTCCCTGGATGACCTGGTCCACCCCCTGGCAGCGATCAAGAACTCCACCAACCACATCGCTGGCCTGGTGAACTACGGCACTGCCTACAACAACGCCTTCTGGTCCAGCGGCTACGCGGTCTTCGGCGACGGGGACGGAGCAAACTTCTCCCCGCTGACCAACCTGGATGTGGTCGCCCATGAACTGACCCACGGGGTGGTCGAGGCCACGGCCGGGTTGATCTACGAGGGCGAGTCCGGAGCGCTGAACGAGTCCTACGCCGATGCCTTTGCCGCCGTGGTCGAACACAGCGTCGAAGGGGACAGCGACGACGTCTGGCTGATCGGCGAGGACTGCTGGACCCCGAACACCGACGGCGACGCCCTGCGCTACATGGCCGATCCGACCCTGGACGGTTCCAGCCGTGACCACTACGACGATCGCTACCAGGGTTCCCAGGACAACGGCGGGGTTCACCTGAACTCCGGCATCCCGAACCTGGCCTTCTACCTGACCGCCCAGGGCGGCTCACACCCATCGGGTGGGGACCCGGTCCAGGGGATCGGTATCGAAAAGGCCGGCAAGATCTGGATCCAGGCGCTCCAGGCCTCTCTCACCGCTTCGAGCACCCTGTCCGATGCCCGCGACGCGACCCTGATGGCGGCCATTGACCTCTACGGTGACGAGGACGAGAGCCTCGACGTGCTGGCCCTTGCCTGGCACCTCGTCGGCCTGGGAGATCCCCCGGACAGCAGCAACGACTCCGATCTCGAACAGGCCGCCAGTCCCTGCAGTGGGGAGGACACGGTCGTCACCGGCAGCATCTCCGGCACCGGGGCCTCCGTCCAGGTCACCGACTCGCCCTACTATGTCGACCTTGCCGGCACACACCAGGGATGCCTGGCAGGAAATCGCCAGGCAAACCTCGACCTGGTTCTGCTGCAGTTCATCGGCGGGCGCTGGACCCGGGTGGCCTCGGGCAATTCCGGCTCCAGCCGAGAGTCGGTGAGCTATGAAGGCAGTCGTGGGTACTATTCCTGGGCCGTCCGCTCCCGCCAGGGTTCGGGCTCCTTTGTGATGGGCTTCACGACCCCCTAGCGGCAGCCCCCAGGAGCCGGTTCCATCGTGTCCATGGACTTCCTCGATCGCGTCTTCCGCCACGATCCGCGAGGCCCTGTGACCCGCTACCAGTTCCAGAGCTGGAGACAGGCCGATCGCCCTACCTCGGAGGGCCTTGGCGTCCTGCCACTGCCCGGGGTCGACGTGGAAAGGCTCGCGTCGAACATCCTGGATGTGGACCGGTATGTGGGCAATGTGGACCACGTGGTGGCCTGCCAGGGCATCACCGACGAACGGTTTTCCCCTCCCCTGGCCGTGCGTTTCTACCAGCGCATCAAGGTACCGGTGCTGGGCGAGATCCACATGGAACTGGTGCTCACCGATCACGGAGAGCGAGAGGGCTACCGAGTCCTGGCCTGGCACCAGCTGGACCCCGAGACCTCGCGCCTGGACACCCGACGAGGTGCCCGAAGCGCCTACAACAACGGTGCCTGGCTCTTGAAGCCTGACGCCGTGGGCTATGCCCTGAGTTCCGCCCCCCAGAAAGGCGATGTCGGCCGCCTGAAATTTGCCGCTCTGACACGGGGCGCCGATGCCACTGCCGCACAGGTGATCAAGGCCAACATCGAGGGCATGGTTCGCTGGTCCAGAGGCCACTGATTCCGGCTGGAAGTGGAGCGAACCGCCGTTTCCCGCTACACTGTCCTCGAATCGGAGGACCCAGAACCGGGCCGTGCTGAGCCCCAAGCTCGCCGCCCGCCGCCCCGCCATGAAGACTCCTGGACCTCTTCTCCCGCTCGTTGATGCGGGTCTGATCACCGCGGTTGTACGCCCCCTCATGGCCGGCAAGGAAGCCTCGGTCTACGTGGTGCAATCCGAAGGCGAGCAGCGCGTCGCCAAGGTCTACAAGAGCGCCCAGGAACGAAGCTTCCGCCAACGGTCCCAGTACAGCGAGGGCCGCACGGTCCGCAACAGCCGCCAGCGCCGGGCCATGGCCAAGGGTTCCCGGTACGGCAAGAGCCTGCTCGAGGCCGCCTGGCAGAACGCCGAGGTCGACGCGTTGTTCCGACTCCACGGGGCAGGCGTGCGGGTCCCCGTTCCCTACCACTTCTCGGACGACGTGCTCGTCATGGAGCTGGTGACCAATGCCAAGGGTGAGCCTGCTCCAAGGCTCTTCGACATCAGGCCCAACCCGGAGGAGGCCCGCTCCCTCCACAAGTTCCTGATCCGCCAGGTGGTGCTCATGCTGTGCGAGGGCATGGTCCACGGGGACCTGTCCGAGTACAACATCCTCATGTCAGGGGATGGACCGGTCATCATCGACCTGCCACAGGCCTGCGACGCTGCCCACAACCGCAATGCAGCACGCTTGCTGAAGCGAGACGTGAAGAACCTGGCCAGGTACCTGGGTCGCTTTGCGCCTTCCCTGCGGCGAACCCGCTACGGGCCCGAGATGTGGAATCTGTACGAGCGCGGAAAGCTCTTCCCCGACACCGAGTTGACCGGTCAGTTCAAGGGACGAACGGGTCCCACGGACACCGCGGCGGTGCTGGAGGAGATCGCCGCCGCAGCCGCCGAGTCCAGCGACAAGCCGATGAGCGCCTACCGGGCCAAGAAGGAGAAGAAGCGCCTGGACGCCATCGCTGAAGTGGAACGGGAACAGGCTCGACAACAGGAGCGCGCAGAACGAAAGCGCCAGCAGAAGGAGAGCGCGGCAAAAACCCCCAAGAGGCCCGCAAATGAGGACTCTCCCGCGCCCAAAAAGAAACGGCGGCGGCGGCGGCGGCGTCGACGCGGCGGTGGTGGTGGTTCTGGCCCCGGCCAGTAGTTTCGCTACCAGTCCGTCGGTCGGTAGTCCTTGAGAAACTGCCCCCAGACGTGGTTCCCGGTGTTGATCCCATCCAGGATCGGGTCCACGATCCGCGCCGCACCATCGACGATGTCCAGCGGCGGGTGGAAGCGGTGCATCTCGCGCTTGACCCGAGCGTGCTCCACAGGATCCTCATCGGTGACCCAGCCCGTGTCCACGCTGTTCATGTGGATGCCGTCCTGGATGTAGTCCAGGGCACTGGTGCGGGTCATCATGTTCAGGGAGGCCTTGGCCATGTTGGTGTGGGGGTGCCGGTCGCTCTTGAAGGTCCGGTAGAACTGCCCCTCCATCGCCGAGACGTTGACGATGTGCTTGTCCGAGGTCGAGACAGCCAGCATCAGCGGCTTGAGCCGGGCGTTGAGGATGTAGGGCGCCACAGCGTTGACCAGGTGCACCTCGAGCAGTTCAAGGGCGCTTACCTCGTGGGTCCGGAGCCGCCAGCTGTTGACCTTGCGCAAGTCCACCTGTTGCAGGTCGGCGTCCAGTCGTCCCTGGGGAAACAGGGCGGTGGCATCGACGTTGTCCTCGGGAAGCAGCGGCACCTGGGTCAGCTCGGCCGCCGAGAGACGAGTGCCTCGGGGACCCCGGGTCGTGGCCACGACGGCTCGAGCCGCCTCCTCCAGATCTGCGCCGGTGCTGGTCTCCTGCGCCAGCATGTGCTCATAGAAAGCTGGCGGCCGACGCACGGTCTGGCAGGCGTTGTTGACCAGGAAATCCAGGCGGTCATGCTCCTGGAGCAGGTCCCCGCAGAGGAGTTCCACGCTCGGGGTGTGGCGCAGGTCGATGCCGTGGATCTCCAGCCTGTCCGCCCACTCCCCGAAGTCCGACTCTCCGGCGTAGCGCTTCGCGGCATCCCGGGGGAAACGGGTCAGGCAGATGACCCGACAGCCGGACCGGAGCAACAGGATGGCGGCCTGGTACCCGATCTTGACCCGGGCCCCGGAGACGAGGGCCGTGCGACCGGTCAGATCGGCGGTCTGGGTTCGCCTGCCGTGGTTGAAGTCCCCACACGAAAGGCAGAGCTGGTCGTAGAACCAGTGGACCTCTCTGAAGCGGGTCCGGCAGACATAGCAGACCCGCTCCTCGCCAACCTCGCCCAGGGAAGTCGGCATCGGGCCAGGGGTCTCCTGGCCAGACCTCCTTGGGGTCTGGAAGATGGGGTTTTCCCGCAACTGCCGAATGCCGGTCCGATCAAGCAGGGCCTCATCGGTCGCCCGGCGAAGGTGCTTGTCCTTCTTGCGATGGGCTCGGGTGAGAGTTCGCCGTTCCTGTTTCGTCGGACGACTCACCCGACCCGCAGCCGTCAGGAATCGGCGCCGTTGTTCCGGGTCCAGGGCTGAGAGCATCCCCCGGTCCTCGATGACCTGTTCCAGCAGTTGAGAACAGGCTTCAAACCGGTCGACAGACTCCTCGGGCTTGTGGGGTGGGCCATCCATGCGGCTCTGTAGCGTGTGCCCCTGCGAGCCGCCCACACCAGTCCGAGGCCCCAGCGACTGCGACTATCATTCCAGGTGTGACCCTGGAATACGTCAACCACACCCCCCGCTCGGGCACCCAGACCTCCCCCAGGTCCGGCGCGTAAATCCATGAGATGGGCCCTGATGCTGACTCTCGGCCTGGTCGGGACACAGGCACACGCTGAAGAGCCTGGGGACCCGGTTCCCCGCTACGGCCTGGGCTTCGCATTCGGCGTGGGCGGCCAGCATCATCCCTTCGGAGGGCGGGTACCGATGGTCGACCTGATGGTGTTCGAATTCCGCTGGTTCCTGGACGCCGACACCAGCATCGACGTCCAGGTAGACCGGGTCCAGCTCTGGCTCTCCCGCTCCGCGACGTCCGAGCCGCGACTGGGCCTGTCGGCCAGCTACCACCTGCGACGCCCCATTCGAGAGCGCTTGCGGTGGTCGGTGGCCCCCGGCCTGGATCTGGACGTGGGCGCCGACCCGCTGGTCATCGACGAAACGTTGAAGTGGCGCCCCAGGGTCAACGGTGCCGCGTCGGTCCGGGCCGGGCTCGAGTGGCGCACACGGCGAAAGCGAATGGACTACGGCCTGGTGCTGCACGGCGCTGTGGGCTGGAACCATCGACGACTGCTCGTCGAGATGAAGTTCACCTGGAACGGGCTGCTGCGTTGAGCGCACTGTGGCTGTTTGTGGCATGCCGGGGAGCCGGCGTGTGGAGCCTGGAGGCCCAGGACCACGGGACTCCGGGCTGAAATTTCTTTTCCATCCAGGGGAGGGCGCGGTTCCAAGTCGATGGAAGCATTCCAACGGATAGAATCCCTCCCTCGTTCAAGGAGCCTTCATGGCCATCCTCGCCATCCTGCTTTCCCTGTCCACAGGCTGCCTGACCGGTGAGATCCAGACCTCTTCCGGGGACTCGGGGGTGGTGCATGACACGGACACGGACACGGACACGGACACGGACACCGACACCGCCGACACAGGCGACACAGGCGACACCGCCAACACCGCCGACACCGCCGACACAGGGCCTCCGGTGGAGACCGTCGATGTGCCGGTGGAATTCACCGGCGGAGACCCGACCGGACTCAGCGTGGCAGTCATTCCAGTAGACGTCTCCGGCGACGACCTGGTCCTGCTCCCCCAGGTCGCGGGTGCTTCCTACGCCGGAGACCAGGTGGTGGCGGTGCCGGTGCCGGACGAGGCGGACCTCTATGTCCTCGGCCCCGACACGCCCGGCCTGCTGGCCCTGGCCTACTTCACCCTCGCCTTCGAGGATGACAACGGCGACAACCTGCAGGATGAGGGCACAGAGGCGATTCCCGGCGCTCCCGGAGAGCGCACTCTGATCTACCTGGGCGGCGCGGTCCAACGCTACCTGGGCAGGGACCCCGGTTTCCTCCTGGTCTACGAGAACTCAGACGGCGAGACCGCCTTTTCGGAAATCGACACGGCCGTGGACGTGAACATCTACGACCCTGACCGGGAGCTGGTCATCGGTGGAACCTCGGAGAACCTGGTCGCCCCCATGAAGACCTCGGTGGCCCTGATACCCCTGACCGCATTGAAGGGACTGCCTGCGGACCCGCTGGCAGACAACGAATCCGCCGAGGCCTGGTCCTTCTCCCTGTCCGGTCAGCCTCCCACCGACCACGTCGCGGAGGTCCCCGACGACCAGGGGCGGATCATCAAGTTGGCCTGGGAAATCCCTGTGGCGTACAGCGACCTGGATGAGAGCGAGAGCTACACCTCGAGTGACGGGTTTCTGGGCGTGGCATGCAATGGCGCCAACACCATGCTCGCCATCCACTTCTACCCCCCCACCTACCGCGAGCATGCCCTCTACTTTGGCATCGGGGGAATGAAGATGGGGTGGTCGGCCATCGAGACGGCCTCGGACTCGGGTGACTTCGTCCCGGTGGAGGATCCGACCCACCTGGTCATCGACCCGACGGCCTGTTCCCTGGACTGATCCACAGACCCGTCAGCTTCGACTCTTCTTCTTCTTCTTCTTCTTCTTTCGCTTTTCCGCCTGGGCCTGGGCCACCACCTGGTCTGCGTCCAGGTGGTCCGTGGCGGAGCGGGCCAACAGGTCCGAATAGCTGCCCCGAAAGTCCTCCACGCCATCCAGCCGGAGCTCCAGCACCCGGGTGGCCAGCCTCTCGACGAACCAGCGATCGTGGGAGACAAAGAGCAGGGTTCCGTCGTAGGCCTGCAGTCCTTCTGCCAGGGCTTCGATTCCTTCCAGGTCCAGGTGGTTCGTGGGCTCGTCGAGCACCAGAACCGTGGGCTGCACGGCCGCGATGCGGGCAAAGAGCAGGCGGGCCCCCTCCCCCCCCGAGAGGTTGCAGACCTTCTTGTCGGTGTCGTCGCGGTCGAAGAGCACCTGGGCCAGGCGGCCCAGCACCGCGCCTCGACCATCGGTGGGCACCGACTTCCACATGCACTCCATGACCGTCTGGTCCATGGGTTCCAGGGCATCCCGGTGGTCCTGGGGAAAGTAGCCGAAGTCCGCCTCGTAGCCCCACTCGTGGGCACCATCATCGGCGGCCAGTTCACCGACCAGGATCTTGAGCAGCGTGGACTTCCCGATGCCGTTTGGCCCGATGATCGCGAGCCGGTCCCCACGTTCGACCTCGAAGCCCACGTCCAGAAGCACGATGTTGTCGTCATAGGCCTTGGACAGGCCCTTGACCTCGAGGACCTTGCGCCCGCTGGGACGACGCGCCTTGAACCGAAAATTCGGGTATCGCCGGGAGCTCACCGGCAGAGGATCGATCACGAGCTTCTCCACCCGCTTCTGGCGGCTGTTCGCCTGCCGGGCCTTGGTGGCCTTGGCCTTGAAGCGGGTGATGAAGGCCCTGTGGTCGGCGATCTCCTTCTCCCGTTTCTTGATCTCCCCTTCGCGACGCTCCCGTTCTGCGACCTTCTGGGCCAAGAATGCGGTGTAGTTGCCCTTGTAGGCGACCACCCGCTCGTAGTCGACGTCGAGCACGTGGGTGCAGACGGCATCCAGGAAACGGTGGTCGTGGCTCACCACCACCAGGCAGCCCCGGAACTGCAGCAGAAACTGCTCCAGCCACCGGATCGCCAGGATGTCCAGGTGGTTCGTGGGCTCATCCAGCAGGAGCAGGTCCGGCTCCGAGGCCAGGGTCTGCCCCAGCAACACCCGTAGCTTGAAGCCCCCGGACAGGACCCGCAGGGGCTCCCGGTGGACCTCGGTGGGAACCCCGAGCCCTTCCAGGATGGCCCCGGCCCGGGCTTCGAGTCCATAGCCATCATGGGCCATCACGATGTCCTCGAGCCTGCCGTAGCGCTCGTCGTCAAAGGACTCGTGGGCCTCGGCCAGCAGTGCCTCCTTCTCCACCATGGCGTCCCAGAGGATGCTGTTGCCCATCATCACCACTTCCAGGATGGGCACCTCCTCGTAGATGAAGTGGTCCTGGGACAGCATCCCGACCCGGGCGGCCCGAGGACGCACCACCTCGCCCTGGGTCGCCGTCTCCTGGCCACACAGCACTCGCAGCAGCGACGA
Organism: uncultured Enterobacterales bacterium; assembly: GCA_964567625.1. Lineage (GTDB taxonomy): Bacteria > Myxococcota_A > UBA796 > UBA796 > CAJQPC01 > CAYFPX01. The sequence continues at coordinate 46,103 of CAZMNK010000018.1, forward strand.
CTTTCCAGAACCATTGGCCCCGACGATGCCGACGCGGTTTCCCCGGTCCAGCTGCAGGTTCACGTCATGGAACAGGGACTGAGCCCCGTACTCCATCGACAGATCGGTGACGGTGAGCATGAGGGGGAAGAGGTATCCCAGCCCGCCCGCCGTGACCGACCTTCGCCGTCCGGATCACGGGGAGCAGGACACCCGGTGGGTTCTACAGCCCCAGCACCTCGAGTCGTTCAGCGACCTCGGGACAGTAGAGGGAGCTGCCGAACACGTCGCAGATATCGATGAGCCCGGCCCGGTAGATCACGTCCTCGCTGTCGGTAAAGGTCATCCGCCAGGGGGTCTCCCCGCTCTCGGGATCCAGGTTCGACACCTCGGAGAACGCCCCCTGGATGCCGTCCAGACAGTCCACGTGGCCGCGTCCGACCAACACCGTCCCGTCATCCAGGTAGTCGACATCCCCCAGGGACAGCTCGTAGAAATCCTCCTCGGTCCAGGTCCAGTTCCGGGTGGCAGTCCAGGTGTCCACGTCCAGGGTGAACTCGGTCACCCTGGACTCTTCACGGGTCTGCCCGTTGTCGAAGACCAGCAGGGTGTTGTCCCGCATCTCAAGCCCGTGCTGGCACTGGGGAAAGTCGTCGTCCGGAAGAGAGGCGCCACTGGCATCGACCAGGGCAAAGTCGCCGCCCTTTCCAAAAGACCAGACGATCTGGCCAGTGCTCATGTCAATGGCGATGACCTGTTCCGCCTCGCAGAGACTCACGTAGGCAAGGCCCGCCTCTCCATCCACGGTGGCCCAGTTGGCGTGGTAGGGATCGCCAGTGCTCGACGCATCCAGGACGCCCTGGTCCACGCCGGCCTGGCTGGAGTACGACCAGGTGACCTCCTCGGTCACCGGATCGAACAGGTCGAGCCCAAACCCCTTCCAGGCATTGGAGCCGTACGTGTTCGTGGTCTCCACCATCGAGAGGACCTGGCCGTCGGGGTAGACCCGCGCCTCGTGATGCCAGACCAGCATCTCGGACCCGGGATAGGCCACCTGGTCGAGGGTCTCCTGGCGCAGATCGACAAAGGAGGGGTCTCCCAACTCGGTCTCCCCCCCGCCCCAGAAGAACTCTCCATTCCCCAGGTACTGGTGGCCGATGCTCATCTTGACCTCGAGGGGAAACCCCGCGTAGCTCCACCGGATCTGTCCCACCGCATCGAAGACCAGCAGGCGCAGCGGCTGCTGGTCATCGCAGAAGCGAGCGTGGTTCACCAACACGAAGCTCTGCCCGATGTCCCCGACGACATTCACGGAGGGAAAGGACCCGAGGCGCTGTCCGATCTCGACCTTGAAGGAACGGGCCGTCCCCTTGAGGTCCCCACAGATCGGGGTGGCCTCGCACTGGTAGTTGGTTTCGGCCAGCAGTCCTGCCAGCAGGACCCCGTGTTCCTGGGACTCCGGGGACTCCCAGAGGTGGACCTCCGGGTCCGCAGCACCCCGCTGGCAGGTCACGGCCAGGTCGGCTGCACTCGTCAGGGACACCGTCAGGTCCCGGACCTGCGGGGTGTCTGCCACCTCGTCCTGAGTCACCGCGTTCACCGCGACATCGCATTCCTCCGCAAGAACCTCACCCGAGTCACAGTCGGCATCCTCGCAGGGGCTGGAGGAACATGCGACGAGCCAGAATGTAGCGATCAGCGGAACGAGTCCGCTCACTCGAACAAAGCCACGGACCGGGAGAACAACACGTAGAGAGCACCCGCATCTCTGCCACCCGTGTCTTCCCCCGGCGCCCCGATCAGCAACTCGCCGAAGCCATCTCCATCCACATCCGCCTGGCCCACACCTCCACCCGCCCCGGAGGAGCTGTCCTCTCCATAGAAACTCGCGTCGGCGTCCGAGGCCGTGTAGGTCCCTGTCACCGGCCCGAAGAACAGGTGCGCGGCTCCGGCACCCGGGGCATGTTCCGAGCTCGAGCCCGACCCCATCAACAGGTCGGCCACATCGTCCCCATCGATGTCACGGGCCACCACCGCCGTGCCCAGTTGAGCGTTGATGCCGCCTCGGATCTTCACATCAGCGTCTCCCAGGTAGACCCGGCCGTCCGACGGTCCAAAGACCACGTAGACAGCCCCCGCGTAGTTGTCCGAGAGGAAGGAAGTCACGATGGAATCGGACAGGCCATCCCCGTTCACGTCCCCCATGCCGATGATCTCGCCCGAGTAGTCGTAGTTGTGCTCGCCGAGCAGCTTGCCATCCGCGTCGCTCATGTCCTTGACGCCGACCGCCGGCCCGTAGTTCACCAACACCGAACCCGCGTAGGAGCCGGAGTCCGAGTCGTAGGAAGCCGAGGCCAGGATGTCTCCAATGCCGTCGCCATTGAGGTCCCCTCCAGCCATCACCACGCGACCGGTCTCGATGCCCGCGTACTCCCCGACGAATTCCGCATCTGCCGCGCTGTCCAGGTCCGCAGTCATCGCCACCAGCGGCGCGTAGATGACGTAGACCGAACCACTCGACGAGCCTCCATGGGTCTGCTCTCCGGCACCGATGACCGCATCGGCGATCCCATCCCCGTTCACGTCGGCGAAGTCCGCACCATGCCCGCACTCGATGGAGGCATCACAGGAGAAGCGCAGGTCGGCCATGGTAAATGTCGTGTCCTGGAAAATCGGCCCAAACACGACCACTGCATCGTAGCCAGGGGCATCCGGCGCCCCCATCAGCACATCCCCCAGGCCATCGCCGGTCCCTTCTGCGACCCCGAGGGCACGGGCGCCTTCGTAGGTGCCTGCATCCCCGGCGAGCCAGATGCCAGCCTCATCCAGGGTGCGATCCTCGTCAAAGGGACCGTCGAGCAAATAGGCCCCGCCCTGGTAGCCATTGGCCCACATGGCACTGACGACCACCTCGTCATCGCCATCCCCGTCCATGTCGAATGAATCGATTCTTCGCCCGGCATCGTAGCCAGCAGTCGAGGCCCAGAGCTTGGCATCCGCATCGCTCAAGTTCATCTGACCGCCAAAGCCGCAGTACAGGTCATCGCCGTCACAATCGTTGTCCTGGCCGTCTTCGCAGACCTCCTCGGCCTCGGGGTTGACCAGCGGGTCGTCGTCGTCGCAGTCGGTGGCATCGGCCACGTACGACGTTCCTCCGTCGCATTCGCTGACGCTGTTCTCCGGGTCCCCAAAGCCGTCACCATCTGTGTCGGCGTACCAGAGTGGGGCGTCATCGGCTTGCTCATCAACGTTGTCGTCGCAGTCATCGTCCTTGATGTTGCAGATCTCGTCCGCCTCAGGATGAATGCTCCCATCTTCGTCGTCGCAGTCATCTCCGTTCTGGACCCAACCCTCCGGGGAATAGCAGAAGGTGTTCGGATGGGCTGGATTGCCGAAGCCATCGAGGTCAAGGTCCGGGTACCAGGTCTGGCACCCGGTGTCATCGGGCCCGGTGGTGCCTGTGGTTTCGAGCACCACACCACCACAGCCGACCAGCAGAGGCAGCCCAAGAAGACAGAAGGTCGGAAGTCGGAGTCGCAGATGAACAGCTTAGCCAAGGAGCGACAGAAACGTCCTCCGGATCTGTCCGGTATCGAAGCCTGACCGGTGTTGACTCCTCCAGGATAGGCTTCCCGTATGCATTTTGGCCTGCTGTTACTCGCGACGGGGTCTTGCACAGCGCCCGAGGTGCCTCAAGGTTCCTGGCGCGGCGGCGATCTTCATGTGCACAGCAGCCTCGGAAGCAACGACACCGATGGCCTCGGATCCGCCGAGGCCCTCGGACCCGCGATGGCCACAGCAGCGCTGGACTGGTTGGTCATCACCGATCACAGCAACTCCGCCGGGTCCATGGACTGCCCCGACGTGGAGGACTGCCCGAACCAGGGGCCCGAGGTCACCGAAGCGGACTGGCCAGAGGGCGTGGTGCTCGGCAGCGAGATCAGTCCCATCGCCAGCCTGGAGACAACCTTCACACCGACGGGCCACGTGGGGTGCATTCCCCGGGATGGTCAGTCGTTTGTGGGACTGGACCACTTTGTCGACCGACCAGCGGGTGACGTGACCGGAGGAGATGCCGTCCAGCAGTGCCAGGACGCTGGCGGCTGGGCCATCATCAACCATCCCTACGCCGCCGCGGGCTGGATCGCCTATGACTGGACCCACCAGGGCTTCGACGCACTGGAGGTCTACAACGGCGGCAGTCGCTTCGATCCCTGGGACGCAGAAGGTCTGGCCACCTGGGAGACCCTGCTCGCCGACGGTGAGGACATCGTCCCCGTGGGGGGTTCAGACTGCCACCGCTGGGGCACAGTGGACCCTGGAGACATGTTGAACCCGGCGCTGGGATGGCCCCGCACCCGGGTGCATGTCCGAGACGACGAGGACCCCATTGCAGCGCTGCAGGCCGGCAGGGTGGTCATCGAAGAGCCGGGCACCACCCTGAGCCTGGTCGTCACCGGCCAGGAGAAGGCCGAGGTCGCTGGTGGCACGGTCGAGGGCCCCGCGACCCTGCGGGCCGAGGCCACGGCAGACTACCCGGACATGGTCCTGCAGCTTGTCGAGATCGGAAGTGGGGTCATCGCCCAGCAGAACCTGGTGGAGGAGACGCTCCTGGAGCACGAGGTGACCTCCGGCACCTTCTACGCCCGCGTCTGGCCCACCGACGAGGAATGGGATGCCCCCCAGGGGGGAGTTGCCCTCACCGCCACCGTGGACGTTCTGTAGCCCCGACGGCAGGCAGAACCCGTGGGCTGGTTGGGTCCCTGGAACGCAGCGGGCTGTGGCTAGGTCTTGTTCGGTCGGGTGGGTCTCTTGGCCCCACCGGATGAGGCCTCGGACAGGGACAACGCGCCTTCCTCTTCCGAAGAACCCTCCTGGATCGCCAGGGCCCCGGGTCGGTCCGCTCCCAGCCTGCCCTGGAGAGCCCGGATCGCCTGCAGGGCCTCCTGGCGGACCGGTTCAGTCCCCCTGGAACCCTGGGCCAGCGCCTGCAAGGACACCACAGCCTCCAGGCTCCCGACCTCTCCCAGGGCCCGGGCGGCCAGCCGTTGCACCTCGATGACCGGGTGGGACAGGAGCTCCAGGAGCACCGCCTCGCCCAGCCCTCCTGTTCCGACGGGTTCCGATGTCCGCGGGTGAGAGGCACCCAACAGGCGCATGGCCGGACAGGAGTCCTCCAGAGCCCCCTGCAACGCATTCGCCAGGACCGGGTGATCCGGATGGTGGGTCAGAAGGGCCTCCAGGTTGCGCACCCTCACCTCGGCCTCTGGATCCGAGTGCGCATTGTGAGCCAGTGCCCGAGGCACCCGGGGCGGAGAGAGGGCCAGGTCCCGCGCAAGGTCTCGGACAGCCAGGAGGCTGGCGTGGAGTCGTGCTCCGTCGCGCACCACCCCGTTCATCAGGATCTGGGCCTGCCCCTGTTGAACCAGGGCTCCGTGGTCATGAATCCGAGCCTGCACCCGCGAACGGGACGGCGCGTCCAGTACGGCGAGCAGGTGGTCCTCGGGGCCGGTGACCCGGACCCCCTCCTCGAATCCCGTCTCCCCGACCGGGACCTCCTGGCCCGGCAAGGCCCACCCCCACAGCGCACCAAGCCGGCCTCGCTTGCCCACCCGCATCTGCTCGGGAAGGTCTGGGGCAACCCCCGTGACCCGTGTGTAGCTCTGGACCATCATGCCGTCGTGGCTTGAGAACGTGTCCACGACCAGGGCCACCCCATCCAGGTGCCCGACGAGGGCGTCGGGCTTCCAGCGCCCCTGTCTCCTTCGAACCATCCCCAGTCGCTCTCCCACGATCTCCCAGGTCCGCCACCGGCGTTTCTGAAACCCGCGCAGGGCCCAGAAGAGACCCACAACCACCGCTGTGGGAACCAGGATCACCATGAGCCCGAACATCCCTTCCAAGCGAATCCCCCTCAGAGGTCAACCGGCTTCGAAGCCCGGTCGCATCCAGCCGTCCACTGGCCGACGACTTCGCACCGCTTCTCCATCATAACGACAGGAGGCAGACGGCATCACGCCACCCCGGGCTCGCGGACAGCACCTACCTGGTGTTCGTCGACCGCATGCGCCCGGAAACAACTTCCTGGAACAGGGTACTCACCCCCGGCAATGGAACCCGCGGCATCCAGACCGTTGCTCCCACGGAGGGCCCGCTCTACCATCAGGTCATCAGCGCCCAGGCAGACCGAACCGGGCTGCCCCTGGTACCGAGCCCCTCACTTCAAAGACATCGAGCCCATCGTGCACAGCCGCCAGGACACTCGGAAGCGCTTCCCTCGGCCAGGACAGGATGCCCCGGTCATGGGTCCTCTCCTGGTGGAGAAGAACCGGTGAGCACCCCCGACGCCTTCCTGGACCTGACCGGTGTCCCTTGCCCACAAAATGCCGCTCGCACGCTGCTGAAGTTGGCGATGATGGACAGCGGCGAGGTGCTGGAGGTCATCGTGGACGACGGCGAACCGATCGAGATGGTCCCGGAGTCGGTCGAACTCGAGGACCACGAGATCCTGAGTCGGGACCAGATGGAGGATGGCCGGTGGGTCCTGCAGGTCCGGGTGGACTGAAGCTGCGGGCTTGGGACAACGCCTTCACGGGCATCGCCACCCACCGGGACTCACGGTGGTGGAGGTTGGGGCGCGGGAATGGTAGAGGTCCGCAGTGACCTTTTTGCTCCCAGCGCTGCTCGCCTGTGCTGTCGGCCCCTCGGGACCTCCCCCGGTGGTGCTGGTCTCCCTGGACACCCTGCGAGCTGACCGTCTCGGCGCCTTTGGGAGTGCCGCGGGACTGAGCCCCAACCTGGACCGCTTCGCCCGGGAAGCAGTCGTCTTCGAGCGGACCTATTCCCAGTCCGGGGAGACCCTGTTCTCCCACGCCAGCCTCTTCACCTCCCGGTACCCCTCCGAGTTGGGACCCGTGGACTACACCTTCTCGCCCCCAGGGGACGTGCCGGGCCTGGCCGAAGTGCTGGAGCTCTATGGCTACGAGAGCGCTGCCTTTGTGGCCGGGGGGCACATGGACCCGGTCTTCGGGCTGGACACGGGCTGGGGACACTGGGAATCGGTTCAGGACTGGGGAGCGCTGGCCCACACGGTTCCCCCCGCGCTGGACTGGCTCGATGCCCGGGAGACCGAGGCGCCATTCCTGTTGCTGGTTCACGGCTATGACACCCACGACCGCTACCTGAAGCCGAGTCCCTGGGGGCACCTGGTCGCGGATCCGACCTACAGAGGAGCGGGAAGCAAGGCGGCTGCGCGGGTCTCCGGTGCGATCCAGGCAGTCGACGGCCTGCTGTGGCAGGGTTGGCGTTTCGACGAAATTCACGACCTGCAGAGCCTGCGGGTGCGGGCCCCGGAGAACAGGGCGGCCCGTGCTGCACAGGCAAGGGCAGAGGGAGCCAGGCCCTTCACCGATGAGGACATGGCCCACCTCGCGGCCACCTATGACGGCTCCGTGGCCTGGGCCGACGCCTGGTTCGGGGTGCTGATGGCGGGCCTGGAGGCACAGGGTGTCCTGGACGAGGCGGTCATCGTGGTCTTCAGCGACCACGGAGAGGAACTGGGCGAGGACGGTGTGTTCTCCCACCGGCTTTCCCTGAGCGAAGCCGTGCTGCGGGTGCCGCTGATGATCCGGCTGCCTGGCGGTGCCGAGGGAGGCCGGCGGGTCTCGGATCTCACCGCGCTGCTCGACGTGGCACCCACCGTGCTGGACCTGGCCGGGGCCCGGGCGCCTGGCGTGGTTCGGGGTCGCTCGCTGGTGCCGGCCACGCGGGGAGACCCCCAGCCGGTGCGGAGGGCCATCCATGCCGAGGGCGTCTTCCGCATGGTGGCCGCTGTGGGACAGGAGGGCGGCCTGGTGTTCTCCGGCCTGTCAGCCCACGAGCCTCGACTGGCCGGCGCCATCGCCGCCGCTGCCCCCGAAGGCCCGTCCTGGGAGCCCTGGCCCGAAACACCCGAGGAGAGCCTCCCGGAGTTGCGAAGCCTGCTGGAGACGTGGAAGCGGGAGGTGAGCCCTCGGACCGATGGACGTGCCCTCGATCCGGAGAAGGCCCGGATCCTCCAGGAGAGAGGCTATTGGGGACCCTGATCCTGGCATTGTGGGCCTGTGGCTCTCCGTCCTGGACGGCGGAGGGAGCAGTGGCCCCCACTCTCGCCCGTCTCGACACGGACGGCGATGGTCGGGTGGTCGAGTCCGAGTACCAGGCCCGGGCCTGGCGTGCGCCGCCGTTCACCGCGGTCGACCTGGATGGCGACGGAGCGCTCTCGACGGGTGAACTGCTGCAACTCTTACAGGAACAGGACCCGGCCACCTTTGTCGGTGACAAGACCCGCCGGCCCCTGGATCCCACGCGCTGGGCACGCCCGTTCTCCAGCGATCCGGCCCAGCGCCAGGTGCGCGAACTCCTGGACTACCTGGCCGCCGAGGTCCACGCGAAGGACCCGGACCTGCCCCTCCCCAGTCCCGACCAGCGAAGTGCTGCCGTCGCTTCGGGGGACCTGGACTCCCCGGCCTCCCTGGAGGCACTGTCGATCCTGCGGTCCTCCCTGGCCCAAGAAGCTCGCTAGTCCTCTGACTCCCAGTACCCGTGACGCCGCATCTGCTCGGCGACCGCGGGGTCAACCTCGTCCTGGCGGAGGGCGTAGGTGCCACTTGCCAGGCTGCGACGCCAGGCGACCAGGGCTTCGCGGAGTTCCGCGGCCGCCGGATCGGCCTCCACCAGGTTCCGGGTCTCTCCGGGATCCTTGCCCAGGTCGTAGAGCGCAAAGTGCTCAGGGGTCAGGGGCGCCGCTGCCAGGGTGTCTGCGTAGTCCTCGGCGTCCAGTGGCGGTCCGGTGTAGATGAGCTTGTGGGTGAGGGTGCGGACGGCGATCATGTCCATCACGCCCTCGAAGAAGACCCTGTCCAGGGGCGAACCTCCCGCCAGGACTTCGGTGAGATCCCGTCCCTTCGTCCCCGCGGGGACCCGTGCGTCCGACAACCCCAAGAGCGTCGGCAAGACATCCCGGGAGTCCACCAGCCCGCTGTAGCGCTCTCCTTGCGGAATACCGGGGCCCATGAGGATCATGGGGACCCGGACCACGCTGTCCGTGAGAGTCGTGCGGTGGTTGACGTAGCCGTGGTCCAGCAGGTCCTCGCCATGGTCACCCACGACCATCACAACCGTGTTCTCCAGCCAACCTCGCCGCTCCAGTGCCGCGAACAGCAGCCCGAGTTGAAAATCAGCGTAGGCGATGCAGCCGTCGTAGTGGTCATGGATGTGCCCGACCATCTCCGCGGTCAATTCCATGGCCGGTTTCTCCCCGGTCTCGTCTTCGGTGTAGGTCTCGGGAGAGAGGATGAATCGCCCGTTTGGATGCTCCAGGAAGACCGGCTTGCCGATCACGTACTTGCCCTCCAGGATGCGGTGTACTCCCGCTGGAGTCTTCAGGATCGTCTCGATCTCCTTGGAGGAACGCTCCAGTCCATAGAGATGCCGAAAGGGCCGGCTGGTCGTGTAGGGGTCATGAGCGTCGTACCCATGGAGGAACATGAACCAGGGGGCGGACCCGTCCTGGGTGGTGAGCCACTCCAGGGCCTCCGGCAAGGTGTTCCACAGCGAGGCGAAACCCTTCTGAGAGGTGAAGTGGTCGTAGCCCTGGGCGTGACCGAAGACCGGGTCCAGGTGGCCACCGGCCACAAATCCGGCGGTGGCGTAGCCATAGTTCTTCAGTACCTCCGGCAGCAGAAGAGCGTCCGTGGGGATGGCGTACTCGGGGTAGTAGGGGCGAGCGACCTCGGAGGGGTAGAGCCCCGTAAACAGGGACGCGTGGGAGTAGAGCGACTCGTTGGCATTGTTGAAGGACTGCTCGAAGACCACTCCACGTGCTGCCATGCGCTCCAGGTTGGGGGAGGTGTCGCGTTCGTAGCCATAGACGGAGAGGTGGTCGGCCCGCACGGTGTCCAGGCTGACGAGCAGTACGTTGGGAGGCCCCTCCCGCGGAATGGGCTCACCGCGGGCTTCGAAGAGGGACTGGCGGTACTGCAGGGCCTCAGGGCCAAGCGCCGTTTGCGACCGGCGGCGGCCTGCTCCTTTTCCCTTTCCCTTCCCCTTTCCCGCGCCCTTCCCTTTTCCCTTCCCCTTCCCTTTTCCCTTCCCCTTCTCCGCACCGCTCTCCACCCCTTCCCCTGCGCCGTCCTCGACTTCATTTTCCACCTGGGGCCGGTCCTGGGCCTGGGCCACTTCCGCGTCCGCTGGGGCGACCGAAAGGTCCCGCAAACGGCGAGGAGGGACCGCCAGCAGGTTGGCTGCCAGCTCCATCTCGTTCACGGTCCCGTTCCTGTCGAAGTCCATCACACGAAAGAGGCCGCCGCCCTCCGCATCCAGTGGCATTTCTCCGTCCTCGATGCCACCGCTGCCGTCAGCGTCGAAGCGGGCGAGAACCTCGCGCCAGACCGCGCTCAGAGGAAACACCGCGTCGGGGTCCTCGTCGAACGCCTCTTGCCTGCCGGTATCGGGCGGTGGCG
>CAZMNK010000019.1:0-56538 GCA_964567625.1 uncultured Enterobacterales bacterium
GACACCCAGGCCACCGAGATCTGGTACGACGGCACGGATTCCGAGACCAGGCCACCCGGCAAGCGCAATGTGCGCAAGCCCCTGCTGGGCGTGTCCCTGCTCTCTGCCGTTGTGGCTGGTGGCACTTACCTGGGGGCTGGTGTGGCCGAGCGTTCCTACGACGAGAGGGGACACACGCCCGAGGAGTTGAACCGGCTGTTCTTGCTCACCAATGGACTCACTGTGAGCAGTACCGTGTTCGGAGTGCTGGCCGTGGGAACTGGTGTTGGGGCCATCTTGAGTCGGAGTTTCTGAGGAGATGCTCGAGCCTGGGCGGGTCCTGGACCGGTACACGGTGGTCGACGAGCTCGGTCGTGGTGGCATGGCGGTGGTGTACCGGGTGCGGCACAACACCCTGGGCAGCATGCACGCGTTGAAGGTGCTCACCCTGCATGGTGCGGGCATCCGTGACCGCCTGGTGCAGGAAGGTCGGGTCCAGGCTGGCCTGCGCCACCTCAACATCGTGGCGGTCACCGATGTCATTGACGTGGAGGGTTCTCCGGGTCTGGTGATGGAGTACATCGCGGGCCCGAGCCTGGAAGGCTGGCTGCTCGAGAACAGACCTGAGCCCGCGTATGCCGAGGCTCTGTTCAGGGGGGTTCTCGCCGGCGTGCGTCGCGCACACCGAGAGGGGCTGGTGCACCGGGATCTCAAGCCGGGGAATGTTCTGCTCGAGGTCACCGAAGAGGGCGTCATTCCCAAGGTGGCAGACTTCGGCCTGGCAAAGGCCCTGGAGTCCGACTCTGGACTGACCCGGACCCGGACCGGCATTGCCATGGGCACGCCGGCCTACATGGCCCCGGAACAGATTCGGGATGCGAAGAACGTCGATGAACGGGCGGATGTCTTTTCGCTGGGGTGCATCCTCTACGAGTTGCTGGTGGGGACGACCCCATTCGAGGGACCGGATGTTCTCTCGATCTTCAACTCGGTGTGCGAGGGTCGCTACATCAGTGCCTCGGAAAGGGTCCCTGTGAGTCGTCACCTGGAACAGGCCATCCATGGGTGTCTGCGGGTGGACCGGGATCGACGAATTCCCAACTGTGAGGTGTTGCGCACGGTGCTGGACGGGGGTGCCTGGGACGCGGCTGTGGCGCCTGCTCTCGGAATGCCACCGCCACCGCCGGGGGCCGTGGCAGCGGAGGGCCGTGCTGGAGCGGGGAGAGCCGCGGGAATCGTGCCCCTGAGCCGCCAGGTCGTTGACGTTCACCTTCGGCCCCCGGCCCGGTCCCAGGCCTCGCTCCTGCCCGACGTCGAGTCGGCCTCGAGCCTGGTACCGCCCTCCTTGCCACCTCCAGCGCCTGTGGCCCCGGTGACCAGTCGTACCGGCCGCGGACTCCTCGCCCTCTTCGGCCTGGGTGGCACCGCACTGGGGTTGGTCCTGGTGGCCTGGTTGTGGCCGGTGGACCTGAAGGTGCCTGGTGCAGATCCGGCACCGGTGGTCGAGCCGGCACCGATACAAGGGGCTCCTGCGGAAGTCGTTTCGGAGCCGGAAGAGCCGGAACAGGAACCTGAGTCAGAGCGCAACCAGACGCGCAACGCGTCTCGCGAGTCTTCTTCGAAGCCAAAGAAGGGCACCAGCCACTCCGCACAGCACAAGTCAAGAACCTCGGTGGAAGAAGGGACTGAGGCTCCCGAGGAGGAGAAGGCGCCGGATGCCTCGGCTGGCAAGGCATCCGCGGATTTGAAAGCAAAGGCGGGACTGATGCAGCAGCTTCGGGAGGCGAGCAAGTCCTCGTTCCAGGTTCAGGGAGATGCCCTCGCGGTCTGGCTGGTGGGCCAGGACGGTTCACGACATTCCGCTGGCTCCTCCCTTGGGGCAGGAAGCTACAAGATCAAGGCGCGATTCGCGAGTTGGGACGGTGTCGTGGACGCCGGAAAGGTGGTGATTGGGCCCGGAAGCGCGATCACCATTCGTTGCACGGAGGCGCTGCTCAGTTGCGGTCGGTGAACGTCGCGGTCAGCTGACCCATGCCACCAGGTGGTAGGCCACCAAGGCTTCCCACAGGGCTCCCACCAGGACGCTCAACAGAGCGATGCCAAGCATGACGCCGATGCTGCCCAGGAGCGAGATCATTGGATCGGAGTCGAAGGCGTGCTTGTAGAAGGCCTTGCTCAGGAACACGCCGGCCAGGCCAGCCAGCGTGTAGGCGGCGGCCTCCAGTGCCATGTGGGTCCCGCAGGCGGCCATGACGCGGACCCAGGCCTCGACGAGGGGTGGGCCGTTCTCCATGGACCAGCGCCTGGCGAGCACAGCAAAGGTGCTGCCCCACACCGAGGCATTCCAGGCGATGGCGAGCATGACGCCTCCCTGTCGGAAGGGCAGGGCGATCGCAAAAAAGAACAGCAGCACGTAGAGGTTGTTGAGCAGAAGCCCGCCCACGTTGCCGAAGTGCAGGATGGGAAAGCGCTGGTTCGCGGAGGCAAGCAGCTGATGGCTGAACAACTTCTCGACCATCTCCAGGGGCAGTGCCAGGCTGAGGATCGAGAAACCGGCCACACAGCCGAGAAACATCATCAGGAGTTTGTTGGACAGTCTCAAGTTCGCCCGGAAGGGCTGTTCCTTCCGATCGAAGATGGCGACCCGGTTCCCCTCCAACACGCGTTCGATGCTGTCCGCGGTGGTGATCGATGCCAGAAAGACTGCGATCAGGCTGACTTCGTCGGGAAAGAGCCACCAGGCGAAGCCGGTGCCGAAGAGCGTGACACCGATGCCCTCAGCGAACAGGTGACTCCCCAGGGGAACCCCGTCCGGGTAGCGATTTCTGAAGAGCAGCATCGAATCAGGGTAGCGTGGGACTCCGAGTCAGATCCTCAGAGGCCGTTCTGTAGCACCAGTTCAATACCGGTCAGTCCTTCCGCCGATACCTCCCAGGTCCTGCCCTCGAGTTCAAACCTCCGGTCCATGGCGCTCGGGCCGTCCTCGTCGGCATCCTCGTAGATCACGAAGCCCAGCCTGCGGGTGTCGTCGCGTACCAGCAGCTTGAAGCTCCCCGGCTGTTTCAAGCGGCTTGTGCCGACGACCTGGACCTTGCCAGAGGCTGCTCTGATCACGCCGTCGACCTGGAGTGTGCCTCCGCGAAAATCCTCCAGGACCACAGTGCCTTCGATTGCCAGGAGCGGGGCATGTGCGGAAGTCGTTGGGGCGACCTTGGTCGGCCCCGTGCCGCCGAAGACGAAGGGGTCGGTGTATGTGGGGCGCTCTTCCCCTGTTCCTGGGGACTCCAGGGGCCCCCCCCCTGCCCAACCCTGAAGGGCCTCTGCCAGGGCCTTCCCGAGAAGGACATGTCCGTCAGCTGTGGGGTGCATCTCGTCCAGGAAGAGAATGTCCCGTTCCAGTCCAGTGGACTGGAAGAGCTGGGGGGCCTCGACGACCTTGAGTCCGTTGCGACGAGCGGTGTCTCGCATGATCCGACGGTAGAGTTCCCAGGCGGGCGGTTCGTCCTGACTTGCTGCGAGGTCATCCTGGGAGGCCAACAGGACGATGATGGCTTCTGCCTTGTGCTGGTGGGCCAGGTCCACGAGCCTCTGGAGGTTCCGAGCATAGTCGTTGACCTCTACCCGGCGGCGCCCCATCTGTTGGCCCTTTCCGACGGTCCAGCCCACCTTGCGGGCCACGGCCTGTTCGCCCTCCTGGACCCGGATCTTGAAGTCGAGCAGCCGAAAGATGGCGGACATGGACAGGACCTGCCGCAGGGTGCCGGTCCAGCCGCCCTCCCAGGTGCTGTAGGCATCCAGCAGCTCTCGATCGACGAAGCTGTCGAAGTTGTTGTCGGACCACACGTTGCCAATCACCAGCACGTCCGGCTCCAACTGCAGGGCGCGGAGCTCCAGGAGATTCAAGGTCTGAAAGGTCGAGTACCCGGGAATGGCTGCATTCCAGCCTTCCACCCCTTCACCCAGCAAGTCTGCCGCCACATCGATGAAGGCCTGGCCGTCCTCGATGCCGAATCCGTAGACGGAGGAATCTCCTGTGGCCAGTAGACGGCGCACGCCAGCCGGTTTGGGAATGGTGGGTTCCGGCCCCCGCAGTCCCAGGGAATTGATGTGGACGGGAATTCCGAATTCGTCCCGCATCCCCGGGGCGTATTCCCAGAGCAGGTAGGGGTTGCCACGCATGGTGGGTGCCCAGCCATCGGAGACCTCGGGGGGAGGTTGGTTGGCTTCGTTCAACACGTCCGAAAAAAGGTCTTCCGCGACCAGATCCGTGCCGATCAGGAGCAGGCAGGCCAGGGCGAGGCCACCTGTCGCCCGTCGAATCCGGCGACCCTTGCGGCCCCGCAGTACTCGGCTGAGGGTGCTCAACGCAATCACTCTATACCCCTTTGCCTCGCCCGCTCGATCCGACTAGGGAACGACCAGTAAGGGAGACCCCGTGGCGGACAAACTGACCCCAGATGCGTGTTTTGAACTTCTTGCGCGCAAGAGCATCCGTGATCGCGCGGAAGGGGCTCGGGAGTTGGCCCTGGTCGGCACTCTCCAGCACATCGAGTCCCTGATGGAGATCGCCCAGACGGACAAGAGTCCTGCCGTGCGCCTGGGTTGCGCCGGTGCTGCGGCGGACATCCTCTCGCGACACCGGACCGGACACGCCAGGCGAAAGCTGCCGATGCCGGAGCGGGAGAAGATCCTGTCGATCTTTCGGGCCCTGGACCCCGGGGTGAATCCCGGCCTCTTCGCGGTCATCGCGACCCTGGACCTGCCACGCTCGCTGGATCGCATCATGGTGGGACTTCGCGACCCCCGCTACGACGTGCGCCAGGGGGCCGCTGTCGGACTTCTCCGGTACTGTTCCTCGAGCAGCGTGGCGAAAAACGCCCGGGTTCCGAAAAAGGTCATCGACCTGCTGGGAGACCAACGCACACCGGCCGATGTTCTGGCTGGCATCATGCGGGTCTGTGTGGCCTGTGGTTGGCAACAGGCGCGAGGAGCTATCGAGCAGTACCTGGACCGTGGTGACCAGGTTGGAACCGCGGCAGAGGAATGCCTTGCCCTGCTGGAAGAACAGAACGAGCCGGCGTTCCTGCTGCGTGGGTGGATGAACTTCGGCATCGACGCTGGCGAGGTGAACCCCAAGGCCAGACCCGAACGAACCCTGTTCCTCGGGGATGGGCGCGTCCTGGAAGGAGTGGAGGGCGGTGACTACGAGATCCGCACCTGGTCCCTGACCGAACAGGGAGACATTGTGGTGGGAGAGGACGAACCCCAGCGCTTGCGTCGCATGTGGTTGTCCCTGCCGGGGCAGGAGCCGAGTCATGCCATCCAGACCGTCGGGGAGACCTGGTATGCCGCGTCTCCTGAGGCCGTGATCGCCTCGGTCCAGGAGTGGCGGGAACGGACCGCAGGTGCCTCCAAGAAGGACCGGAAGGCCATGGGGGCCATCCTTCTTTCAACGCTTCCGGAGAACCCGGCGGGTCAGCAGGCCGCGGCCTGGGTGGCGATTGCCTGTGGTCGGGGAAAGGATGCAGTCACGGGTGTCGAACTCCTGCTGAAGGAGGGCAAGAAGCCGTCGCCGGATCTTCTCTGGTTGTTGGCCCTGGCCCAGGACGTGGCAGGGGACAAGGCGGGGGCGGAGGTCACCTGCAGGAAGTACCTGAGACGTGCGGGCGCCAAGGGCAAGCACGCGGCGGAAGCCAAGGCCCGGCTGGGTCGCTGAGGCGTGAGTTCAGTGGCGTTGACAGGCAAGGTTCATCACTGGCGGCACCAGAGCGACGTCCTGGTGGGCAATCCCCTTGGTGATCCGGCTGAGCGGGACGTCTATGTGTGGACTCCGCCAGGTTGGGATGGCAGCACGGCATTGCCCGGTTTGCTCATGTTGCCCGCCTTCACGGGGAGCACCTGGAGCTTTCTCAACCGCTCCTGGCGGGCACCGTCGTTGCCGGAACGCCTGGACCGTCTTCACGGGGCGGGAATGCCTCCCGTCATCGTCGTCGTGCCGGACACGATGACGGCAGTGGGGGGATCTCAGTACGTGGACTCACCAGCGGTGGGCGCCTATGCCTCCTGGTTGCTCGACGAACTGTTGCCCTGGTGCCAGTCCCGTCTGCCAATGCGTGGTCGCTGGGGAGCAGCCGGCAAGTCTTCCGGTGCCTACGGGGCCTTCCGATTGGCGATTCGGGCGCCGAATCGCATCGGGACCATTGCCTGTCTCTCGGGAGACGCGGCCTTTGGCGTCTGCTATCCACCCGACTTTCCCGCAGCCGTCGAGACCCTGCGTGAGGCTGGAGGTGTCGAGGCCTGGTGGCAGTCCTTTCAGAATCGTACCGAGGGCCTGGTGGGGTCAGACCACGCGGTGGCGAACCTGTTGGCCATGTCTTGCGCATACTCTCCTGACCCCCAGGCTTCGCCGTTGGGTTGTGAGCTGCCCGTGGACCTGGAGACGGGCGCCACTCGGCCCGAGGTGATGGCCCGCTGGGCCGCGCACGATCCGATCCACCTGGTGGCCGAAAATGCAGAAACCCTTCGTGGATTGGAGGGACTCTGGCTCGAAGTGGGTACCCGAGATGAGTTCCGACTCCAGGTCGGGGCCCGACTGTGGCACCGGGCTCTCTCCGATGCGGGAGTGGCGCATTCCTACCTGGAGCACCCCGGTGGGCACTTCAAGCTCAATGCCCGCCTGGAGACCGTGCTTCCGTGGTTGGCCGAGCGGCTGGTGAATCAGCGGTAGGACAGCACAAGCTCGGCCACGCCGTCGGTCTCTCTGGGGTACTGACCGCGGGCCAGGATCTTGCCCAGACAGATCTCCGCCTCACTGGACGCCCCTTCGACGGCCAGGGTGACCAGTCGGCCTGCAGGGTCCGCATTGATCCGAACCCGCGCCTCCGCAGGGTGATCCTTCCAGTGGAGATCCAGGCAGTCGGCGATGCCCTGCTGTAGCCGAGCACCGACCCGGCGCAATTGTGCATGGAGCATCGGGTCCCATTTCTCCTGGGGAAACTCGTTGACGCCCTGGGAGGGCTCTGGGGCTTCACTCTGCAACTTGAGCTCGGCCACCAGGGTCGCCTCGGTCTGGCGAAAGCGGCCTCTTCGACGGGCCTCCAGCAGTCCGGTCACGATCAGGACCACCAACAGGGTGCCGGCAATGTAGCTCAGGGTCCTGGGATTGGAATCCGACATAGGCCTGGAGAATTAACCTGCTGATGCAAATACCCCCCACGGGCAAGAACCCGGGGGGGGACATCGTCGCAGCACCAACGAAGTTCAGACTGCTCGGGCAGTGACTCGCCGGACAGGGAAGTTGCTGATCAGCGCCACCGTGCCTTGCTCGCGTTCCAGGCGGACTTCCGCCTGGTTCTTGTCGACATCGACATAGCGGGCGATGACTTCCAGGATCTCGGTCTTCATGGCCTCGAGTTGAACCGGGGTCATGTCCACCTGGTCGTGGATCAGCAAGAACTTCAAGCGGGCCTTGGCGCTTTCCTTGGAGGATTCCCTGGGCCCGAAGAACCGATTGATGAGTTCCAGCATCAGGCCGTGCCTCCGGCGGCAATGCCCATCCAGCGACCCACGCGTGTCCAGAACCCGCCGGGGTTCAAGGCGATGTACGGGACGTCGGCCTCGCCGGTGACCCTGCGTGCGATTCGGCGGTAGGCCTCTCCGATGATGCTGTCCTCCTTGAAGGCGGCTGGCACGCCGCGGTTGGAGGAGGTGATGGCATCCTCGTGATCCGGGACGATTCCGATGATCGGGATGGCCAGGATCTCCATGATGTCGTCCGTGTTCATCATGTCTCCGCGGTCCACCATCTTCTGGCGGAAGCGGTTGATGATGAGCCGGGGCTCGGGCAACTCCGCGGCCTCGACAAGACCGATGATGCGGTCTGCGTCGCGAATGGCCGAGACTTCGGGGGTCGTGACGATCACCGCCTTGTCCGCGCCAGCGATGGAGTTCTTGAACCCCTGCTCGATGCCGGCAGGGCAGTCGATGATCACGTAGTCGAAGTCCTTCTTGAGCTGGTCGACCAACTCCTTCATCTGGGCCGGACTGACCGCGTTCTTGTCGCGGGTCTGGGCCGCAGGAAGGAGGTAGAGGTTCTGGCAGGCCTTGTGCTTGATCAAGGCCTGCTTGACCCGACACTCGCCTTCGATCGCGTGGACGAGATCGTAGACGATGCGGTTCTCCAACCCCAGGATGACATCCAGGTTGCGCAGGCCGATGTCTGCGTCGATGACGCAGACCTTGTTGCCTGCCTGGGCCAGGGCGACCCCCATGTTGGCGGTCGTGGTGGTCTTGCCAACGCCTCCCTTTCCAGAGGTGACGACGATGCACTCACTCATGGTCTGCTCCTTGCTGAGCCTCTGCTGCTGCTTCTGCTGGGCTGGCTGCTAGGACGGCAACCGACCCTGGTAGGGATCAATGATGATTTCACCGCCCTGAACCCAGGCAACCTCGGGGGTCCACTTTCGGACTCCCTTGGTGGGCCGGGACTCGGGCGGCAGGGCGATCTTGCGACCGATTCTGAGCTGGGTGGGGCGCATGTCGAAGGCCACGATGTGGGCTCCGTCGTCGCCTCGGGCACCGGCGTGGGCCAGGCCCTTCACCGCACCAAAAACCAGGATGTTCCCGCCGGCGATCACTTCGGCGCCGGGGTTCAGGTCTCCATAGATGACCACGTCTCCACCGAAGCGCACGATCTGTCCGGATCGGAGACTGCGTTCGACGGTGAGGAGCTTGTTGGACTCGTCCTGGCTCAAGCCGTTCTTGCCGGTGGGCGTGGGAGCCTCGGGCTCCTCGTCTGCAACCTCTTCGTCTCCCTTGGCACTCGCTGGCTCGGTGGCGAGGATTACCGGTGTCAGACGGGGGTAGATCTTGAGCTTCAACTCCCGCTCGGCAAACCGGGTCAGGTTGTCCGCTTCGCAGTAGAGACCGGCCACGGTGACACCGAACTCGTCCTTGAGCACGTGGATCAGGCGCCGCAGGTCGAAGAGATCGATGGGCCGCGAGGCGAGATCCAGTCGAGCGTCGGCGCCACGAAAGCGGTCCGGAGACTGGGAAAAAGTCTCCCGGATGGCCTGGCGGACTGCGTCGAAGGAAGCGCGGGAATCCAGCGCCAGAACCAGGACGCCATCGACGGCGCTCAGGCGAAGAACACTTGCGTCCTCTTGCGAGGTGGGGACGGGTGTAGCCATGTCGGTGGAAGTGCGGGGGGGGAGAGAATGCGCAGGAAACGCGGGGTGGGCAAGGAATGCCCGGGAGGGAGGGAGAAAAGCCAATGGGTGAACCACTGACTTGACCTGTCAAGCGAATACCATGTTGCAGGATCCGCGGGCAAGGGGAATCTTGCCGAGTCAAGGGTTTTCATGGAAAAACGATGACGGGGGATCGATCGTTAATGACAGGAAGTCTGGGATCTTCGCCAGCCCGCAGCACGGAAGCCCCGTGCCTGGAGGGTAGGTCCAGGATCGGGGCGCCTGGCCCTGTCCGGCATCGGGCCTGGCCCCATGCCCACTAGTCGTCTTCAGGCAGAACCTGTGTGAAGTCATACAGGTCATCACCGTCGAAGACCGTGATGTCCACGAAGTAGTCGCCGCGGCTGCAGTCCAGCCAGGTGCTGTCCTCGAGCCAGTCGGAGAACCAGACCATGGGGTCATTGGTCTCGTCGTAGAGCTCAAAGGAGTCGACCCATTCCCCAGAATCGAACTCGTAGACGTCGGCGTAGACGACATCTACGTCACGATGGCCGTTGGGGTCCCAGATGACGGCTTCGAACCACCAGATGTAGTCCTTGTAGGCGGGGGACCAGTAGCAACCAGCCGCGGCTTCTTCGATCTCGGGCGCCACGTTCTCCGTGGGCGTCTCGAGGGGGCTGGGTGAATCGTTGTCGTCTTCGATGTAGACCACGCAAGCGGGCAAGAGGAAGACGGCAAGTGCTGCAGTGGCCAGGCGGGAGGCGGTCATGACGATTTCTCCGGTTCGGTCAGATGGACACCGGCAAGGACGGGGCGCGCTACCAGTCCATTCGACTTCGACCGGTCACTGGTTGTCTCCGGGCTCCTCCGCAGCCGTTAGGAAGGCACGGTGGCCGTCATTGCGCTGCTTGATCTGAACGGCGTGAAGGCCCTTGTTCCGGAGCTGAGGTGGGCCCATGAAGCCCGCCTTCGCGGGTGGCTCGCATGGATCGGTTGAAGCTGGATCGGGATGCGATCGCCGCGGTTCGGCGCGGTCACCCCTGGGTCTACCAGGATGCTGTGGACCAGCGGCCCCCAGCGGGCACTCCGGTCACCCTGGTCGATCACAAGAACAGGGTCGTGGGATTTGGCCTGGCGGATGAAGGCCCGATCGCCGTACGGGTGCTGGGGACCGGCGTGCAGCCTCTGGAAACACTGGTGGCCGACCGGATCCGCCGGGCCGTGGCCCTGCGTCGTCGGGTGGTTCCCGGTCAGACCAATGCCTTTCGGCTGGTGAACGGGGCCGGAGACCTTCTTCCGGGACTTGTGGTGGACCGCTACGATCGGTTGTTGGCGATGCGGATCTATGCGGCAGCCTGGTTGCCCCACCTGGACCTGATCGTCGATGCCCTCACTGCCCTGGATGGGGTGGACACTCTCTATCGGCGGCTTGGTGTCCGCCGTGTGGACGGAAGGGACGGGGGGGAGACGGTCTGGGGCAAGCAGGCGCCAGAGACCCTGGTGGTCCAGGAACATGGACTTCAGTTCCTGGTCCGGCCTGGGGTCGGTCAGAAGACAGGGCTCTTCCTGGACCAGCGGGAGAACCGTCGCCGCATCGGGACGATGTCCCGAGAGGCAGAGGTCTGGAACCTGTTTGGCTACAACGGTGGTTTCTCCGTCTACGCTGCGGCAGGGGGAGCACGGCGAGTGCTGACCGTCGACATCTCCGGCCCTGCACTGGCCGATGCTCGGGAGAATTTCCGACTGAACGGGTTGGATGCCGATGCTCACCATTTCGAAAAGGCAGACATCTTCCAGTGGACCGCACCGGGGCGCACGGATGTGCTGGTCTGTGACCCACCCAGCCTGGCCCACGGACGCCACTCGGACAAGGCGGCTCGGTCGGCCTATCGAGACCTTGCCGCCAGGGTCGGGGCCTGGGTCCAGCGAGACGGGTTGTTGGCGACGTTCTCCTGCACTGCTCGGTTGAGCAGTTCCCGCTGGGAGGAAGCCGTGCGTGATGGTCTGCGTCGGGCGGGGCGCTGGGCCTGGCTCGAACGGGGAGAAGCGCCGCCGGACCACCCGGTGGCACTGGCCCATTCCGAGGGCAGGTATCTGAAATCAGGCTTGTTGCGGAGACTGTGATCAGGCCCATCTGGGCAGGCTGGAGACCGCGCGGGTTTGGTCTTCTCCGTTGACTCCGGCGCGGTGCCATGTGAAGAGAAGGGTCTCGATCTTGGTCTTCCCAGAATCCTCCGACCCGGTCTGAATCCGGGTCTCCCTCACCCCTTGCAGGACCCCGTCCCGCTGGAGCGCCACACGTGAACGGTCACATACCGAAGACGTTGTTGAAGAGCGCCCGTGCGGGAGCGATCGGGTTCTCCGGAGTATCCCTTGTCTTCAGAGATCATCGTCAACGCGACGGCGCGGGAAACCCGCGTAGCGCTCATGGAGAACGGCCAGCTCGCTGAGCTGCACATTAATCGCGGGAAGAACCGCGGCTATGTCGGAAACGTCTACCTGGGAAGGGTCGTGCGCGTCCTTCCGGGGATGCAGGCGGCCTTTGTGGACGTCGGTCTCGAACGGGCCGCATTCCTCTATGTGGGGGACATTTCAGCGGCCCACCTGGACCTTCCATCGGCGAAGAGCGACAACGACGAGATCCCGCTCTCAAAGGATGGGGCGAGGTCGGCGCCTCGCACCGGCCAGCCGGCGATCCAGGACCTGCTGGAAGAGGGGCAGACCGTGGTGGTCCAGGTCGCCAAGGACCCGATTGGCACCAAGGGCGCTCGGATCACCACTCACATCACGCTTCCTGGTCGCTTCCTGGTCTTCATGCCCACCGTGGAAAACGTGGGCATCTCGAGACGCATCGACAAGGACAAGGAACGGCGGCGTCTCCGGGCCTTCGTGGAGAAGAGCCGACCCCGTGGCACCGGCTTCATTGTCCGCACGGTGTGCAAGAACCAGAGCGAGGAAATCCTGCAGCGGGACATGGACTACCTGTTGCGGGTCTGGAAGAAGCTCAGTGAGCTGTCCAAGCAGAAGAAGGCGCCCTACCTGCTCCATGCCGAGTACGGACTGCTGTTGCGGCTGGTGCGCGACTACCTGACGGACAAGGTGGGGAAGATCGTGCTCGACAACAAGTCGGACCACACACGCATCATTGGTTTCATGTCCGACTTCATGCCTGGCTTCAAGGACAGGGTGCAGTTCTACCGGGGCACAGAGCCCGTCTTCGATGTCTTTGGCGTGGAGACCGAGATTCACCGGGCCACGGGTCGAAAGGTCTGGCTCAAGAGTGGTGGGTACCTGATCATCGATCAGACAGAGGCCCTGGTGGCCATCGACATCAACTCGGGCAAGTTCGTGGGCACCTCGTCCCTCGAGGACACCACGACCCAGATCAACCTGGAAGCGGTCAAGGAGGTCGTCTACCAGCTTCGCCTGCGGAACATTGGCGGCATCATCATCATCGACTTCATCGACATGGAGAGGGAGTCCAACCGGCAGAAGGTCTTCCGGGCGCTTGAGGACGAGGTGAGGTTCGACAAGGCTCGGACCAACGTGCTCAAGATCTCGGATCTGGGACTGGTCGAGATGACTCGCAAGCGGGTCCAGGAGGACCTGGACCGCTACCTCACCGAGGACTGCTTCTACTGCGAGGGCACGGGCCAGCTTCGTAGTCGGGAGACCATCTGCTTCGAGATCTTCCGGGAGATCCAGCGAGAGGCCTCTCGTGCGAATGGGCGAGAGACCATCTATGTGAACACCCATCCCAAGGTGGCCGACCTCCTGTATGGCGAGGAATTGAAGGCCATGGAGGACTTCGAGCGGGATCTGACCAAGCACATCGTGGTTCGAGCCATGGGGCACTACCATCTCGAAAAGTACGAGGTCTACAGCCGGTGAAGCGGTGAGTTCTCCACCCTTGCAACGACCGCCTCTCTGGCGTCGTTTGATCGGGGCACTCCAGTCGGACTTTCTGGCCGGGATGCTGGTCGTGGTGCCCCTGGCCATCACGATTGCGGCGGGTTTCTGGATCGTCGCCCGCGTGGATGGCCTCCTGGACGTGCTGCCCGACGTGGTTCACCCCGAGAAGCTCTTGAGGATGGAGCTTCCCGGACTGGGGATCTTCTTCAGCCTCGTCATGTTGGTTCTCGCTGGTGCGGCCACTCGCTACGTCACCGGACGCCAGGTGGTGAGTTGGTACGAGGCGGTGTTGTTGCGAGTGCCCATCTTGCGGGTGGTCTACCAGGGATTTCGGCAGCTCCTGGACACCGTGTTCCAGGACCAGTCCCAGAGCTTTCGCCAGGTCGTCCTGGTCGAGTACCCCCGGAGAGGGGTCTGGGCCCTGGCCTTCCTGACCGGAAAGGCCGGCTTCCTGGACACACAGCCGTCGGACGGGGGGCTGGATGAGGAGATGGTGAGCATCTTTCTTCCCACCACCCCCAACCCGACCTCTGGGTTCTACCTGATGGTGCCGAGCCCGGACGTCTTCCTGGTGGACCTGTCCGTCGAGGAGGCCTTCAAGATGATCATGTCGGCAGGGATCGTGCACCCCTCGAGCCTACGCAGGGTGACGCGACTCTCCGACATGTCCAGTCTCCCCGACCTGAGCGGGCCATGAACGGAGCCCCCCGGGCAGCGGGGCGGCTGGAAGGAGAACTCCGGGAGATCTCGTACAGGACCGAAGACAACCGTTTTGCGGTCGGCCAGGTCCTGGAAGAGACCGGTCACCGCCACACGGTGGTGGGGCCGATCGGACACCTTGCGCCAGGCTCTCACCTGGTCCTGGATGGGCGATGGACCGAGCACCCCCGGTACGGGCGTCGCTTCAAGGTCCAGAGCTGGTTGGTGGAGGACCCGCGTACCCGCCGGGGTCTGGAACTCTACCTGGCCGGCGGAGCCGTCCGGGGTCTGGGGTCCGAACTGGCTCGACGCATCGTGGACCACTTTGGCCTGGAGACCCTCCGGGTGCTCGAGCAGACCCCTGAGCAGCTGAGAGAGGTCCGCGGAATCGGGGTGAAGCGCCTGTCGGAGATCATCGCCCACTGGGAGAAGGACAAGGCCGGGCGAGAGGTCACGGTCATGCTCCGTGGCCATGGGCTTGGAGCGGCCGTGACCCGCCGCGTACTGGAAGCCTGGGGACAGGATGCGGTTCGCGTGGTCATGAGTGACCCC
This sequence comes from uncultured Enterobacterales bacterium, assembly GCA_964567625.1. Taxonomy (GTDB): domain Bacteria; phylum Myxococcota_A; class UBA796; order UBA796; family CAJQPC01; genus CAYFPX01. The sequence goes on from CAZMNK010000019.1 coordinate 14,331, forward strand.
TACCGCCTGGCGGCGGAGATTCGCGGGGTGGGGTTTCGAACGGCAGATGCCATGGCGCTGGCGAATGGCATCACTCTGGAGGATCCGCGCAGGGCGGAAGCGGCGGTCCGAACGCTCCTGGACGAAGCGGGGGGGGAGGGGCACACCTACCTGCCCGAGGGGGAGCTCATCGCCCGGGCGGAGAGGTGGCGCGTGCCGCGGCCTGCGGTGGTGACAGCCCTGGATCGGCTGGCGCTGCAGGCCCTGATCGTCCGAGGGGGAGAGTTGCGGCGTGGGGACGCCTCCACCCGGCCGGTCTTTTCTGGAGACATGCACCGTCGAGAGGAGCGGGTTGCCGCTGCCCTGGTGACCCGATGTCGGACCGGGCGAGCCTCGGACGCGGTGGTCCTGGCCGCGGAAGGTCGGGTGGATCTGGAGCTGGGCGAGGAGCAACGGGAGGCGGTGGCACTGGCGCTTGGGTCCGATCTCAGCGTCATCACGGGGGGGCCTGGCACCGGGAAGACCACCATCGTCAAGGTGCTCGTGGCGGCGGCGGAGATGCGCGGAGAGACCTGGGCCCTGGCGGCCCCCACAGGCAGGGCTGCGCAACGACTGGCCGAGGCCTGTGGCCAGGAGGCCCGTACCCTCCATCGCCTGTTGGAGTACAACCCCCAGAAAGGAGGCTTCCAGCGGACGGCCTCCAGGCCTCTGGACGGGGACATCGCGGCGGTCCTGGTCGACGAGGTATCGATGGTCGATCTGCCGCTGCTCCACGCGTTGACCGACGCGCTGCCCACCGGGTGCCGGCTGGTGCTGGTGGGGGATGCGGACCAGCTGCCCTCGGTCGGTCCGGGCCAGGTCCTGGGGGACCTGGTGGCGTCAGGGGTGGCTCCGGTCGCGCGCCTGCGCCAGGTCTACCGTCAGGCCGAGGGCTCGGGCATTGTGCGCAATGCCCACCGCATCCTGCGAGGAGAGGCGCCGGTCAGTGCGGAGCATGAGGAGGGGCGCCGTGACTTCTTCCAGGTTCCGCGAGAGGGGGGCGATGCGGTCCGAGAGGCACTGGTGGAGATCGTATCGGTGCGCTTGCCCGCCCGGGGATTCGACCCACTCGAGGACGTCCAGGTCCTCACCCCGATGCACAAGGGCCCCCTGGGTTCCCGGTCGTTGAACCTCCTGCTCCAGGAGCGACTCAACCCCGATGGAGAACCCCTGGAGTTCGGGGGAAAGACTTTTCGGGTCGGAGACCGTGTCCTCCAGGTGCGAAATGACTACGACCTGGAGATCTTCAACGGGGACGTGGGGCGGGCCGTCCGGCTGGAAGGAAGTGGCCTGGTGGTGGCCTTTGGCGGACGGGAACTGGCCCTGATGGGGGAGCAGTTGGAGCGGCTGGAACTCGCCTATGCCATCAGCATCCACAAGAGCCAGGGCAGTGAATACCCGGCGGTGGTGGTGGTCTTGGACCGGGCTCACCACGTGATGCTTCGAAGGAGCCTGGTGTACACGGCAGTCACCCGGGCGAGGGAATTCTGTTGCCTGCTCGGCAGCCCCCGTGCGGTGCGCACCGCGGTGGGGCGGGCTGGCGGGGAACGGCGGTGGACCGGCCTCGCCAGGCGGTTGGCCCTACACGGTCGGGGATCCGGCTGAACCCTCTCGGGAATCGGCTGCCAGGAGGCTTCCAGGGTTAGAGAGGTGAACATGGCCCGTGGCCCTCACACCGATGACCAGGGACGAATCGACCTCAAGTCGCTGTCCCTGGAGCAACTCCAGGCCGAAATGTCGGACCTGGGCAAGGCCTCCTACCGGGCGTTGCAGGTCTACAAGTGGGTCTGGCAGCGGGGAGTGACCTCTTTTGACGAGATGACCAACGTCTCCAAGGCCACCCGACAGGAGATGTCCAGGCGGTTCTACATCTCCTTCCTCCGGGAGGAGTCCCGCAAGCAGAGTGTGGATGGCACCATCAAGTTCATCTGGGAATGCGAGGACGGCAGCCACATCGAGAGCGTGTTCATTCCGGATGAACGCCGCAACACCCTGTGCATGTCGACCCAGGTCGGCTGTGCAATGGCCTGTACCTTCTGCTTGACCGGGGACATGGGACTGAAGCGGCAGTTGCGGCCCAGCGAGATCGCCAACCAGCCCCTCCAGGTCCAGCGCACCCTGGATGACATGGGGTTGGAAACGCGCATCACGAACCTCGTGCTGATGGGGATGGGCGAGCCCCTGCACAACCTTCCCAATGTGGTTCCTGCCCTTGAGATCGCCCTGGATGAAAATGCGTTGAACTACAGCCACCGCAGGATCACGGTCTCGACGGTGGGGATGGTCAACAAGCTGCCAGAGCTCGCAGCGGCGCTCCCGGTGAACCTGGCTGTGAGCCTGAACGCCACCACCGATGAACAGCGGGACCAGGTCATGCCGATCAACAAGCGCTATGACCTGGAGGCCCTGCTCCAGGCCTGTCGGGACTTTCCCCTGCCCAGCGGCAAGCGGATCACCTTTGAGTACGTGATGATGGGCGGCTTCAATGACTCGTTGGACGATGCGGTTCGGCTGGCCCAGTTAATGAAGGGTCTGAAGGCCAAGGTGAACCTGATTCCCTACAACGAGAATCCGAATCGGGACATCAAGCGCCCCTCCGAGGAGCGGGTGAGTGCCTTTCAGGGCCTGCTGTTGTCCCGAGGCATCAACTGCTCGGTGCGGGTGACCCGCGGCATGGACATCTCGGCGGCCTGTGGACAGCTCGGCAAGGCCTGACGACCTGGAACCGGGGTTCGTCGTACCCATCGAGGGGGGCATTCGGCTCGCCTTTCGGGACCCGGCGTGGGGACGGAAGCTGCTTTTTGGGTCGATGTGGATGCTCGTGCCGGTGCTGGGCTGGCTGGTCCTGTGTGGCTGGTGCCAGCGTGCCTTCCTGCGAGGGGCCACCAACCGGCCACCTCTTCCGGAATTCGACGAACCCCTGGACCTGGCCATGGAGGGGGTGGCCGGATTCACGACCCTGCTCCTGTGGTTCGTGTTGCCGGTTCTGGCACCCATCGTGGGCATGCTCTGGTTCGTGAGCCATCCCTCGACCCAGGCGATGGCCCTGTCGCCGTGGTTCCTCCCGGTGGCGATCCTCCTGTCCGGGGGCCTCGCCGTCCTGCTGGTGGCCTTGTTGAAGTTGTTGCCCGCCGCGCTCATCGGGGTTGGGGCCACCGGGACCTTGTGGCCCGCGTTCAACGTGCCGGTGATGATCCGGCTGGTGCGGGAGGCTTTCCGGCCGCTGCTCTACGCCGTGGTCTTCTACGTGCTAAGCCAAGCACTCGGACAGTTTGCCCTTCTGCTCTGTGGGGTAGGCATCCTGCCGGCCCTGGTCTGGAACCACGGGGTGACCGCGTGGATGCTGGGCAGGGTCCACGCAGCCCACGCGGGTGCGGAACTGGACGACATCGAAATCTTGTTGCTTGAGGAGAGCGAGAGATGAGCTTGAGAATCGGCGTCATTGGGGGAAGCGGCCTCTACGAAATGGAGGGCGTCACCGACCTGCGAGAGGAACGAATCAGCACACCATTCGGGGATCCAAGCGATGCCCTGGTTTTGGGCCGGCTCGGCGAGGTGGATCTCGTCTTCCTTCCTCGTCACGGGCGTGGCCATGTTCACAACCCCACCGAGGTGAACTACCGGGCGAACATCTTCGCCCTCAAGAAACTGGGCGTTTCCTGGGTGGTCTCGGTGTCTGCTGTCGGCTCCCTGCGCGAGGAGATCGTGCCCGGTCACATGGTGGTCATCGACCAGTTCATCGATCGGACCCGGAACCGCAAGGACACCTTCTTCGAAGAGGGCATCGTGGCCCACGTGGGGTTTGCGGACCCGGTCTGCTCGACTCTGCGTCGGTACCTGCTGAACGCCTGCCAGGAGGTGGGGGCCACAGTCCACGACGGGGGTTGCTACGTGAACATGGAAGGACCTGCCTTTTCCACCCGGGCTGAATCCCACCTCTACAGGTCCTGGGGTTGTGCTGTGGTCGGGATGACCCAGATGAGCGAGGCCCGCCTTGCCCGGGAAGCGGAGATGTCCTACGCCACGCTGGCGATGTCCACGGACTATGACTGCTGGCACGAGGGTCATGACGACGTGACCGTCGATGCGGTGGTGGCGGTGATCAAGAAGAACGTGAACACGGCACGGAACGTGATTCGCGCGGTGGTGCCCCGGATCGCCGCCCATGAGGGGCCGGCGCCTCATTCCAATGCCCTGGCCGGTGCCATCATGACTGCTCCGGACAAGATCCCGGCGGAACGACGGGAGGCCCTGGCACCGCTCGTGGGCAAGTACCTCTCGTGATTGCCTCGCTGCTGGTGGCGGCTCTGGGCTCCCAGGTGGCCTGTGTGCCCCCCAAGCGACAGGCTCGTGCCCGCGCTCGCACGGATCTGGGGGCCGCCTACCTCAAGGAAGGGTCCACGGAGATGGCCATTCAGCAACTCCAGGAGGCGGTGGAACTGGACCGGCGCAACTACGATGCCTGGGAGCAGCTCGGCCTGGCCTACATGAAGCGGGGGGTGCCGGAGAAGTCCGAGTGGGCCTTCCAGAAGGCTCTGCGCCTGGTGCCTGAGTCAGGCAGTGTGAACCTGAACTACTCCTACCTCCTGCTCCGCCTCAATCGATCGGGTGAGGCGGTGGAGGTCCTGGAGACGGCGATGGGCGACCTGAGTTACCGCTCCCCTGCGCTGCTCCTGAACAACCTCGGGTTCGCCCTGTACCTGGAAGGGCGCCACGTCGAAGCCGATGCCCGGCTGACGGAGGCCACTCTGCGGGCTCCGAATTTCTGCCAGGCCTGGTTCAACCTGGGTCTGGTGCGGGAGGCCCGGGATGAACGAAGGGGGGCAGTCGACGCCTATGAAAGGGTTGTGCTGACCTGTCCCGATGACGCGGCGGGTTCCTACCTTCGCGCAGGGATCCTGCTCCTGGAACTCGAGGGCCAGACCCGTGGCTGTGAGTACCTGGAGGCCGCCACTGAGCAGGCTCAGGGATCGGAGTTGGGCGATGAGGCCAGTTCGGCCCTTGAACAGGGTTGTGCCGGATGACGATGGGCAGGCGTCGCAAGCTGAAGCTTCCCGACCCTCCTGACTCTTCGCCTGGGCTGCCGCTGGGACGCCTGCTCGTGACGCTGGCGATGGTGGGTGCTCTGGTTTTCCTCATCGTGCGACTGGTGGGGATGCTTCGGGTGGACGAGGGGTCCGACCTGGCCGCTGCGCCCGCACCGGAGGTCCCCGAGGTGCGCCTGGTGGCACTGGAGAATGTCCAGGCACTGGTGCAGATCGACGGCCAGGTGGTCTTCGAAGGAACCCTGAATGGCGGGGTGGATCGAAGCTGGCCGGCCGGCCAGGTCGCTGTGGTCGAATTGGGCGATCTGACCCGTGCCACGGTGCATTACGACGGACAGAGGGTGGAACCCCTGGGGCGCCTGAGTACCCCGCGGCGGTTGGAGTTCGTGGACGACCTCTGATGGGTCTGGCCGGTGCGTTATGTGCCCGCCTGCGAGCGTCCCCGTCACCTTTCCCCCCTGGCTCAGGGCGGCACCTCCGCGGAGTGGCATGGCCGAGAACCTGGTCCAGGCCCGGGTGGATGCGCTCCGACGGCTTGCACGTCGACGTGTCGCGACACCCCTGCACAAGGCGGTGGGGAAGTGTTCCGCGGCCGACGTGGCCGAAGCGGCCACGCACCTCACGCGCACGGAGACCCTGTTCCTCGTTGAACAGGTCTCCGACGATCTCGCTGGCGATGTGTTGTTGGAGCTCCAGGAGGCCGACCTGCAGGTCGTGACCCGGGAGATTCCGCTGGAACGGCTCACCCGCTGGGTCGAGGCCATGGAGCCCGATGACAAGGCGGACCTGGCCGCACGATTGCCAGATGCCTTGCGGGAACGGCTGCTCTCTCGTCTCAACGAGGAGGAGCGGGAAGACGTGGAGGAACTGCTGGCCTGGCCCGAGGATTCGGCCGGCGGCATCATGAGTCCGGTCGCCTTCCGGGTGCACGAGAACACCACCTGCCGGGAGGCCATCGATGCCTTCCAGGAGCAGGCTGACGTGGAGATGGTGTTCTACCTCTATGTCGAGAACGACCAGGACCAGCTGGTTGGCGTCACCTCGTTGCGCAACCTGCTCATCAACGCCCCCTCGATGCACCTGCGGGATTTCATGACCAGTGAGGTGCTGGCGGTCACCCCGGAGACCGACCAGGAGGAGGTCGCACGGATCGCAGCTCGCTATGACCTGCTGGCGGTACCGGTGACCGACGAGAGCAGGAAGCTACTGGGCATCGTGACCATTGACGATGTGCTGGACGTCATCGCGGAGGAGGCGGCCGAGGACATGATGGTCATGGCCGGTGTCTCCGAAGGTGCGGATCCCTATGGTGAGTCTGCGATCGATGCGGTGCGATCCCGGGCCCGGTGGCTGATGGTCACCCTGTTCGCGGGCATGGTCATGGCCGAGGTGATCAGCCTGTTCGAGGGCAGCCTGACCCGCAACGCGGTGTTGGCGGGGTTCATCCCCGTGGTGATGGGACTCTCGGGCAATGTGGGAATCCAGGCCGCGACGATCACGGTCCGGAACCTGGCGACCGGGCACGTTTCTGCCAGCGAGGGCGTGGGCTCCCTGGTCTGGAAGGAAGGGCGGACCGGGATCCTGCTGGGGTTGTCCTTTGGGCTGCTGCTCACCGTTTGGGGTCTGTTTCGGTACGACGGATGGCAGATCGGAGGAGCCGTCGGGGCCAGCATTGGCCTGTCCCTGGTGGTCGCTGCAGTGCTCGGGGCGATCACCCCGCTTGCACTGGACCGCATCGACATCGATCCCGCCGTGGCGACAGGCCCCTTCGTGACCACACTGGTCGATCTGATCGCCATCGCCGTCTATTTCACGGTCTGTACGACGCTCTTCGGGTTCTGAAGTGGCTGGCCTTGCCGAGACGCTGCCCTCCATCGTCATCGGCAAGGTGGACTATGGCGAGGCGGACCGCATCCTGCACCTGTTGACCGCCTCCCAGGGGCGGCTGTCGGTGATGGCCCGAGGCGTCCGAAAGTCCCGTCGAGGCTACGGCGGGACTCTGGATTTGGGGAACCGAGTGGACGTCCAGGTGCGACAGGGCCGAGGGGATCTCCGGAACCTGGTGGGAGCGGACCTGGTGGACGGCCACCCCCAGATGAGGGGGGACCTGGACCGCATGGCGCTGGGGACCTATGCCTGCGAACTGGTGGCATCCCTGGCCCGTGAACACCACCCGGAACCCCGGTTGTTCGGGCTGCTGGAAGTGGCCCTGCTGGTCCTGGATGCAGCGACACGAGCTCCCTCGGACGTCTGGCGTTGGGGGCTGGAGGCCAAGGCACTGACCTTTGGGGGCCTGACCCCCCGCCTGGACCACTGTGGGGTCTGTGGCGATTCCATCGGCGACGGACCGGCGGTCTGGGACCTGGCGTCCGGAGGGGTGGTGCTTCCAGAGCATGGCAAGGGTGCGCAGGTGAGTGGGGCGTGGACGGCCCAGGTGGAGCGGGCCCGCCGAACGCCGCTGGCGGAGCTGGTGGATGTGGTGCCGGTGCCCGGCCCGACCTGGCTGCTCAACGACCACCTGCGCTGGCACAACCACAAGGAAGTCCGGTCCCGGAGGCTGCTGGAGGATCTGCGGAGCCGGGACACAGGGAGATAGGCTGCCCCCATGAGCCTGCTGCTGACCCTCAGTGCCTGCCAGTTCCTGGTGGAGATCCGGGAAGTTCCCACCGATGTGGAATTCGGCGGGGTGGTCTACAACGGCGTGGTCACGGGTGAGGACGACGAACGGCTGACCGAGGGGACCGTGGACTTCATGGTCCCGACGGTGGACCTGGGCGAGGATCGCCAGGCGCTGATCGACAACGAGAAGCTCTGGGAAGCGAGTCAGCCCTATTCCTCGAGTCCGGGCTACTGGGAGGTGACCCTCCCGGCGGAGATCGAGTTGGTGGTCCGGCTCGAGACCGAGGGGAGCTACCCGTCGGTGTTCGCCGGAGAGAGCCCGGCCTGGACCGGGTTCTGGTACGCCGGCGTGCTGTTCAGTTGGGACCGGGAGTACACGGCGGGTTTCCTGGAGGACCTCGCGGATCAACTGGGCGTCAGCCTGGACGACCTGGACGATGGCGAGTCGGTTCACCTCTGGGGCGTGGTGCGGGATGACGACGAGGCTCAGAGGCTGGAAGGGCGACACATCACGGTCACCGATGGTGCCGGCGAAGAGGCCCAGATCCATGCCTTCGAGTTGACCGAGGACGGAGTGCTGGCCGAGAACCTGGGGGCACCAGTGCACTACTTTTTTGCCCTGAACCTGGCCCCTGGGGACATCCAGTTGCGGCTGGAGGGTTCCGGTGGGGGTACGGTGACCGAGCACTACCCGACCCTGGGAGGAGACATGATCGGTGCCTGGTGGTTGGGGGTGCCCCTGTGATGGTCCTGCTGTGGATGTGGGCTTGCCAGCCCGAAGCGGAATTCGTGACCCTGTCGGGGACCGTCTTCAGCGAGGTGGGCGACGAGGGCATTGCCGTGGGGGGTGCCGAGTTGCACACCCTGGCCCTGACTGGCGAGGTGGTGGACCGTGTCACCGCTGATGAGAACGGGTTCTTCGAGGCCCAGATCCCCTCGGGGGCCGTCTTCTTCGTGGGGGTTGAGGCCTCGGGGTATGTCTCCACCGGGTTCTCCGGTCAGTCTGCGACCACGGACTACCCGGTGAGCGATGGGCTGATCTGGATGCGATCGGAGGAGTCCATGGCGGTCATCCAGTCCGACTTCGACGGCTGCGATGCCAATGACGAGGACGGTGCCACCGTGGAGGGATGGGTGGGGCTGGGGCTGGACAATGGCGAGGGGCTGGAGAGCTATGTGGTCACCACGGCCTGGGTCACCGCCTATGACGCCGACGCCAACCCCTATGAGACCTGCTACCTGGCAGACGACGACGAGCCCCAGCTGGATCCAGAAGCCGACCTCACGGGTCAGCATGGCCGCTTCCTGATCCAGGGGAGTCCCAATGGACTGATGACCCTGGAGGCGGGCTACTGGATCGACCAGTCGCAGGACTGGGCGATGGACTCTGTCTACTACGTGATCTACGTGCCAGAGGGCGGTGTGGCGCCTTTCTACCCGCTGTGGGTACCCGCCACCGCCCGCTAGGTCAGCGAAGAACCCGGACTAGAGCCAGGCCATGGTCACCACTTCTGACCGGGATGCATCCAGTTCTTCGTCCTGGCTGGCTCGTGCCAACAGCCAGGCGTCGAAGGCGCTGAGTGCCTGGAGGGTGAAGACCACCGGAGCCAGGGCCATGGCCACGCTGTAGACCCCTGCGGCGGAGGCTGCGGCCACCCCACCCTGGAGGAGCAGGATCAGCACAAGGAGCTTCAGTCCCCGCCGGTGTTGTCCCAGGTAGAGGTACCCCAGTCCCCCCGTCAGACAGGGAAACTGCAGGGCAGCAGCCAACCAGGGGCGTTTGGGTCGGGTTTGTGACAAGGCTTGGACTCGTTGCTTCGGGCTGGGGTGGGGGATACCTCGGGGCGCTCCTACAGCCAAGTCGGCGAGCCGATCCATGACGTTCCAGGAGCTCATTCTCGCCCTCCAGAACTTCTGGGGAGAAAGAGGCTGCGCGATCCTCCAACCCCTCGATGTCGAGGTCGGAGCGGGCACCTTTCATCCGGCGACCTTCCTGCGATCGCTGGGCCCCGATCCCTGGCGCGCGGTCTATGTGCAGCCCTGCCGCCGTCCGGGTGATGCCCGCTACGGAGACAACCCCAACCGCCTGGGGCACTACTACCAACTCCAGGTGTTGATGAAGCCCAGTCCACCGGACATCCAGGACCTCTACCTGGGTTCGCTGGAGGCCATCGGCATCGACCTCTCCAGGCACGACGTGCGCTTTGTGGAGGACGACTGGGAGAGCCCCACCCTGGGGGCATGGGGTCTCGGCTGGGAGGTCTGGCTCGATGGGATGGAGATCACCCAGTACACCTACTTTCAGCAGTGCGGCGGCCATGACCTGAACCCAATTCCGGTCGAGTTGACCTATGGCCTCGAACGTCTGGCGATGTACCTGCAGGGCGTCGACTCGGCCTATGACCTGACCTGGGTGGAGGGGATCTCCTACCGGGACGTCTTCCACCGGAACGAGCGGGAACAGTCGGTCTACAATTTCGAGGCTGCGGATCCCAAGATCCTCTTCCTCCTGTTCTCGACAAGCTTCGACGAGTGCAGGAGGCTGGTTGACCTGGGCCTTGCCCTTCCGGCCTATGACCAGTGCTGCAAGGCAAGCCATCTCTTCAACCTCCTGGACGCGCGGGGGGCCATCTCGGTTGCCGAGCGCCAGCAGTACATCCGCCGCATCCGTGAGCTGGCCTGTGCCTGCGCCGACGCCTGGCTCGGGATCACAAAGGAGGCCGCGGATGTCGGGTGAACTGCTGGTGGAGGTTCGCTGTGAGGAACTCCCGGCCTCGTACATCCAGCCCGCTCTGAAGGGCTTGCGCGATGGCGTGATGGGGCTCTTGAAGGGTGTTCCGACCGGAGAGGTCCAGTTGTTCTCGACCCCGCGTCGGCTGGCCGTCTCGGTGAAGGACGTGGCTGAGGGCCGGCCTCAGCAGGAGCAGGTGGTGACGGGGCCGCCCCTGGCCGCTGCCCAGCGGGACGGGGAATGGACCCGGGCCGCGGAAGGCTTCGCCCGGGGCAAGGGGCTCACAGTGGAGGACCTGTCCATCGTGGAGGGTCCCCGGGGCCCGGTGGTGGCCGCCCGAGTGACTTCGGGGGGAGAGCGGACCGCCGACCTGCTGGCCGAGGGCCTGGACCGAGTGCTGCGGGGATTGCCGTCGAAGAAGTCCATGCGCTGGGGCACCAATGATGTTCGCTTTGCCAGACCCCTCCATCAGCACATCGTCGTGTTGCATGGGGAAAGGGTGCCGGTCCTGGCGGCGGGATTGAACAGTTCCAATGCGGTTGTCGGGCATCGTCGAAGCGCGATGGCTGCGGGTCCGGTTGCCACGGCAGAGGATTACCTGGCGGCCCTGCGCCAGCGATGGGTCCTGGCGGATCGAGAGGAGCGCAGACGCCTGGTTCGCGAGGGCCTGGAGCAGGCCGCCGTGGCAGAGAACGTCGAGTTGCGCCTGGACGATGTCCTGCTCGAGGAGGTCGTCGACCTGGTGGAGTGGCCTGTGGTCGTCGCTGGTCGCTTCGACGAGGACCTGCTGGAGTTGCCGGACAAGCTGCTCGAGGAGTCCATGCGGGTCCACCAGCGCACCTTTCCTACCTGGCGTGGGGATGCGCTCAGCCACGTGGTGCTCATCGTCTCGAACAACCCGGAAGGCGACCCCGAACTCATTGGGGAAGGCAATCGACGGGTGCTGGCTGCCCGCTTCCTGGACGCGAAGTTCTTCCTGGGCGAGGACCGCAAGGTGGGGCTGGAGGGCCATGCCGGGAAACTGGCGGAGATGCAGTGGGTCCGAGGGCTCGGCACCATGGCCGAAAAGCAGGCCCGGGTCGCGGACCTGGCCGAGGACCTGGCCCCCAGCGTGGGAGGCGACCCTGTAAAGGCCCGGGCTGCAGGAGAGCGGTGCAAGGCGGATCTGTGCAGCCAGATGGTCGGGGAATTCCCCAAGCTGCAGGGGCACATGGGCCGGCTCTACGCCGTCGCTGATGGGGTCGATCCCGTGGTGGCCCAGGCCATCGAGGACCACTACCTGCCTCGCCATGGTGCGGATGCACTTCCGGCAAGTGGCGCTGGAACAGCGCTCGCGTTGGCCGACCGGCTGGACACCCTGGCCGGGTGTTTCCGCATCGGGCTCGTGCCCAAGGGGTCCAATGATCCCCAGGCCCTGCGCAGGGCTGCCATTGGTGTGTTGTTGCTGGTGCTGGAGCGATCCGACGATGCCAGCCTGGGGGCGCTCTTCGACCGGGCGCTTTCCCCCCTTTCCGAGGTGAAGGGAGTGCCCGCAGACGAGGCGCGAGAGCAGCTCGTCGGTTTCTCCCTGGGCCGCCTGCGAGCCCTGCTCCAGGGGGCGGGGCATCGAACAGACGTGGTCGACGCGGTGCTTGCGGTCGGGGACGATCACCCGCAGCGCATCCGGGCGGCGGTCGAGGCCCTGAGCCGGCTGGCCGGAACGGAGGAATTCAGCGAGTTGATGCTGGCCTTCAAGCGGGTGCTGAACATCTCCCGGGACCATGAAGACGCTTCCTTTGATCGAGCCGTTTTCGTGGAGTCCGCCGAGCACGCCCTGGCCGATGGCGTCGATGCCGCGGCCCAGGCAGTTGACGCAGCCGTCTCTGCCCTCGACTTCGACGCTGCTCTCGCCCAGGCTGTGGCGCTGAAGCCTGTCATCGACGGCTTCTTCGACGCGGTGATGGTCAACGCAGACGAACCCGCCTTGCGGAAGGCTCGGCTCGGGCTCGTCAGGCGTGTGGCAGATCTTTTTCTCGCGGTGGCCGACTTCCGACGCATCGCCACAGACAGACCCTCTTCGAATGCAGCCCCGCTGGAGGACAAGTGAACCCTTCCGACCCCTGGGTCTACCGGTTTGGTGAAGGCGAGGCCGATGGGGCCGCCACCGACAAGCAACTTCTTGGAGGCAAGGGCGCCAACCTGGCGGAAATGACCCGCATGGGCCTGCCCGTTCCTCCTGGATTCACCATCACCACCACGGCGTGCAACCACACCTTTGCCCATGAAGGCCAGTGGCCTGCAGGCATGGAGGACCAGGTCCGCAGTGGCGTTGCGGCAGTGGAGTCCGCCACCGGCAAGCGATTCGGGGATCCGGACCAGCCCCTGCTGGTGTCCGTGCGTTCCGGTGCCCCGGTCTCGATGCCAGGGATGATGGACACTGTGCTGAACCTGGGCTTGAACGTGGCCACCGTGGAGGGCCTGGCTGCCCGGACAGGCAACGCCCGGTTCGCCTGGGACAGCTTCCGTCGTTTCCTGTTCATGTTCGGAGATGTCGTCCTGGAGATTCACGGAAGCCACTTCCAACGGGCTCGCAAGAATGCCTTTGGGGATCGGCAACCCGAGGAGTTGTCGCTGGAAGAGCTCCAGGAGCTCTGCCGGATCTGGATGGGGGTCATCGATCAGCGCAATGGCCACTTTCCCGTGGAACCCTGGGCCCAGCTCCAGGCCGCCATCAACGCCGTGTTTCGCAGCTTCAACACCAAGCGTGCCCGCTACTATCGCAAGAGCCACGGCATCTCGGAAGACAGCGGCACCGGCGTGAACGTGCAGGCCATGGTGTTCGGAAACATGGGGGATGCCTCGGCGACCGGAGTGGCCTTTACCCGTGATCCGAGCACGGGGAGTTCCCTCTTTTTCGGGGAATGGCTCCAGAACGCCCAGGGTGAGGACGTGGTGGCTGGCACCCACACTCCGCGTGCCCTGAACCAGCTTCTGGACCCTTCGGCCACCGACACCCTGGAGCAGGCCATGCCCCAGGTCTATGGGCAACTCGAACAGGTGCGGGCCACCCTGGAGTCCCATTATCGGGACATGCAGGACATCGAGTTCACCATCGAGGAGGGCACGCTCTACCTGTTGCAGACCCGCACCGGGAAACGAACCCCTGCCGCGGCGGTACGCATCGCAGTGGACATGGTGAACGAGGGCCTGATCTCCACCGAAGAGGCCCTGCGGCGCATCCCCGCCGAGAGCCTGGAGTCGGTGCTGAGACCGGTGTTGGACCCCGGGGCCAAGCGACGGGTCATTGGCGTCGGACTGCCCGCGTCACCCGGTGCGGCCAGCGGCGTGGTCGTCTTCCACCCCGAAGAGGCTCAGGATCTCCATGACCGAGGGGAGAAGGTCATCCTGGTGCGACAGGAGACCTCGCCAGAGGACATCCAGGGCATGACTGTGGCCGAGGGCATTCTGACCAGCCGGGGAGGACAGACCAGCCATGCTGCGGTGGTCGCTCGGGGCATGGGCAAGCCCTGTGTGGTGGGCGCCACGGACCTTCTGGTGGACTACGGGCGCAAGGTCTTCTACGCGGGGGACAGCGTGGTGCGCTGCGGCGAGTGGATCACCATCGATGGCGCCAGCGGTGAGATCATGGAGGGCAAGGTGCCGACCCTTCCCCCGGCCACGGACTCCGGGGCGATGGGACAGTTGCTGATCTGGGCCGACGAACGCGCCCGGCTCAAGGTCCGGGCCAACGCGGACAATGCCAAGGACGCCATCCGTGCGCGGGAGCTGGGGGCGGTGGGAATCGGACTGTGTCGTACCGAGCACATGTTCTTCCAGCCCGAGGCGCTTCGGGCCATGCGCCAGCTCATCCTGGCGGCGGATCACAAGGCCCGTGTGCGGGCCCTGGCCCAGGTCCTCCCCCTGCAGAGGGCAGCCTTTGTGGAGATCTTCCGGGCGATGGATGGTCGACCGGTGACCATTCGCTTGCTGGATCCGCCGCTGCACGAGTTCCTGCCGGCTTCGACCGAAGACATTGCCACGGTGGCCGAGGACCTGGATGTGCGCCCGAAGCTGCTCAAGGAGCGGCTGTCTCAGCTCCACGAGTCCAACCCGATGATGGGCCATAGAGGCTGTCGGCTGGGGATCACCAGCCCCGAGATCTACGCGACCCAGGTGCGGGCCATCATCGAGGCTGCAGTGGCTGCCGAGTCTGAAGGGATCGATGTGCAGCCCGAGATCATGATCCCCCTGGTCGCGATGCCCGCCGAGCTTGAACGCTTGCGGGAAGAGGTCGAGGAGACCGCGGAAGCGGTCCTTGCCGAGGGTGGTGGCCGGGTCGGCTACCGGATCGGGACCATGATCGAACTGCCACGGGCCGCCCTGCTTGCGGATCAGGTCGCGTCCCATGCGGACTTCTTCAGCTTTGGGACCAATGACCTGACCCAGATGACCTATGGTTTCAGCCGGGACGACATGGGCAAGTTCTTCAATGCCTACATGACTGATGGGTTGCTCTCCAACAGTCCATTGGCCACCTTTGACGTCGAGGGTGTGGGTCAACTGGTTGCCATGGGAACGAGCAAGGGACGACAGACCAAGCCTGGCCTGAAGGTCGGGGTCTGCGGGGAGCACGGCGGGGATCCCGTGGGCGTCGCCTTCTTCCACCATGCAGGATTGGACTACGTCAGTTGCAGTCCCTACCGGGTGCCCGTCGCACGGCTTGCTGCGGCACATGCCGCCATCGGCATGGTCTGATTCCTCTGCCTGGGGTCGGTCCTGCGGTCTCCGGGTTGGATGACCGGGACGCCCCCAGGTGATACGGACACGGCCCTTTTTCCCCCCAGGGTGGCTGTGTCGCTGGTTCTCCTCCTTGTCGCGTGTGTCACGGATGCACCGCAGCCCTATGTCGGGGAGTGCGCGGAGTACCCGGACGGCTTCTACGACTACGGGGCCATCGGGATCGGCAGTTGTCTCTCGGGGCCCATCGACCTGGCCTGGATCACGGACCCGGACGATGCTGCTGGCGCCGTGCTCCTGGTCACGAATTCCAACCCCTTCCTGGATTTCGCCACCTCGTCGGTGGTGACGATTCCCCTGGATGGCGTGCCGTTGACCGGTGGAGAAGTGACCGTCTCCGAGGCGGGGGGGGCCGGGATTTCGATTCCCAATTTCGCCTCTTCCATGGCGGTGTCGGAAACCCTGGGCCTGGCGGTGGTTCCCAGCAGGTTCTCGGATGGGGCGCGACTGCGTGAGGGGGATGACGAGGTCTGGTTTGTGGACCTCTCGGTTCCCAAGGTGCCCTCTCTAGCCGCAGTGGCTTCCCAGGGCGCGACCTCGCTGAAGGTCAAGGAGGACCCGACGCCGGTTCTCCTCCTGCCGGAGTCGGGGTTGGTCCTGGTGGGCAATGCCAGCGACGAGTCCATCACTGTCATCGACCTGGCCGCCTCACCGGTCCAGGTCATCGATGCCATCGAGGAAGTGGAGATCGCTGGCATCCGGGTCTTTGACGATGACCGGTCGGGTTCCCACATCGAGGTGGCTGACCTGAGCGTGGCCACGCCGAAGGCCGTTCCCACCGACAACTGGACTCTCACCTATACCCTGGGCACCTTTCGGATCTGGGTCCCCTCTGGGGAAGGAATCCACCGGCTGACCTCCTATGGCCAGGAGGACTGGCAGGCGTCGGCTGTTGGCTCCGAGTTGGAGGCCGACGACACCGACGGCGTGTTGACCGAACTCTTCGACCCCCAGATCTGGGAGAGCCTGTTGGGGACTCGGATGGCGTTTGGGGATGTCGGCACCGGCAAGATCCACTCGGCGCTGAACATCGGAGCCTTGACCGACTGGTCCTACGAGAGCAAGACCTTGCTGAGCCCGCGGGATGACGAGTGGGACGCATTTCTGGGCGGTCCCATGCTCCTGGTCTCGGACGACCTGGAGTACCTGTTCTACGACGGTGTGAGCTCGCCGGACGGAGGCAGCCCCGGCGGAATTGGCCTCGCGACCAGTCGTGACGGCGAGGACTTTGACCGGATGGGGGAGATGATCGTGGAACCGGGAGCGGGTGCCCACGACACGTTCCGGACCGCTGATCCCTATGTGATCTACGATGACCAGTCCCGGACCTGGCGCATGTGGTACGGGGCCTTTGATGGACTCACCTGGCGGGTAGGCCACGCCACGAGCACAGACCTGTCCTCCTGGACAGCGGACTCGTCGGCGGTGTTCGAGGCCACCGAGGGAACCCATGCTGCAGCACCGGTGGTGGCCATCGCTGGTGGTTGGTACCGGATGTGGACGTCTCGCGTGGCCACGGATGGTACGAACTGGCTGGGCCTGGCGGTTTCCCGGGATGGGAAGGACTGGGAGGACCTGGGCCTGGTGACCCCGCTGGAGGGTGACTCGTCGCTCATCGACGACCCGGTGGGGGTGGGCTTGCAGGCCCTTGCCTCCGAGTCCTGGTCCGTGCACGGTGAGCAGTCCGGCCAGGCGGGAGTGAGTTTCCAGGGCAGCGAAGGCCTGGTTTCGGATTCCTTTGGTTGGAGCGCCCGGTTGTCCACCGGCTGGACATTGGCGCCTGTCGAGGGATTCGATGAGTCTGCCAATGGTGTCTCAGCCAGCAGTTGGATCCCAGAACTGGACCGGATCTACGTCACCCTGACCGGGGACGATGGCGAGTCCCGTGTGGGCAGCGCCACATGGAACGAGGGGGACCCGGTCCTCGACACGACTGTGCTCCTGGAAGGCGGAAACAGTGGGTTCGACTCCGCCGGGATTTTCTCGCCGGTGGTCTTTGAGACCTCGGCGGGGTGGGGGATGCTCTACGCCGGGACCAACGGGACCCTTACCCGCATGGGAAGAGCGACCTCTTCGGATGGTCTGGCCTGGTCCCGGGACGCGGGGGCTGTCCTGGACGTGGGGTCCGACTGGGATTCCGTCGAAGTCATCCCGGGATCGGTGGTGCAGGACGGGTCGAGCCTGGTCCTCTACTACACGGGATCGGACGGTGAACGTCGACGGATTGGAGCGGCCACCTCGACGGACGAGGGCCAGAACTGGACTCGGCTGGAAGGCGACCGCTATGACTGGGTCTTCGACGAGGGGGCGCCCGGAGAGTTCGACGACAGCCAGGTGCAGGACCCCTATGTGGTCCCCGATGGCAGCGGTCTCGAACGCATGTGGTACGCGGGCAACGATGGGTTGCAGTGGCGTGTGGGCTATGCGGAACGGGCCGAGGGAGAGGACGACTGGACCCGATTCGAGGACCCGACCAGCGGCGAGACACTGGTGGTGCTGGATGGGGTCAGCGGGTCCTTTGATGTGGCCGGGACCCAGCGCCCGGTCGTGCTCGAGGACAGCGACGGGTTCACGATGCTCTACAGCGGCCAGGATTCACCGGTCCTGCGCACGGGAGTGGCTCGAGGCCCCTCCCCGGACGTCTTCTACCGGCAGACCGCAGAACCGACGACTGGAGACCGGGTCGAGTTCGAGACCCGTTCTGGCGATGCCGGTGTGCGGAAGACGATTCCCCTGGAGCGGGTGGTAGACGGCTTCAGCGTGAACGGGGATGCGCTCTCTGGCTTTGCACTGGACAGTGAACGGGGTTTCGCCTTCCTGGCGAGCACCTCGAACTCCTACGTCATTGTCCTGGATGTGCGCGATGACTCCGAACCGTGGTTCGACGACAACTACCTGGGTGTCGAGGCGGTGCTGGATGCCCGCACGAATTCCGGTGCACGGGGTTTTCGCAGCCTGGCGGTCTCCGGAGACCGCCTCTATGGGCTGAACGACTCACCCGAATCGGTCATGATCTTCGACCTGTCGACGGTTCTGGACGATGACTGGGCGGACTATGTGCCGGAGGCCGTCATCGGGTATCTGCCCGCTGCGCGGGGTGTGGAACAGGACGCAGGCTCTGACACCCTGGCTTCGGTGGGTCCTTCCGGGCTGGCCATTCGCGACAACCGGCTCTTTGTCACCAACTTCAATGCCAACAGTGTTGGGGTCTACGACCTGTCCCTGGGCCAGGACGGGACACTGGTGGATGAGATCGCGAACATTGGAGAGAACCCCCACGCGGTCGCCCTCTCTCCGGATGGAGGCCTGTTGGCCGTTTCCCTGTATGTCGGAGAGACCTCGCGAGGGACGGCGGAGTCTTCGATCGTCCTGATCGATGTCGACCCGGACAGCCCCAGCTACCTGGACGTTCTCGCACGGATTGTGAACCGATGACCTTGCTTCTGGTCACACTGTTGGCTTGCCAGGACGATGACCCGGTCACCCTGGATCCGGAGCACTTCGACGGACCGACGGGAGTCGCGATCCTGGACCCCCGTGATGGGGGGCCCTACAGCACCGTCGTGGGCTTTGTGTCCAGCAGTCGCAGCGGACGCATCCACGTGTTTGACGCCGAGAACGGGTGGCTTCTCTCGGACAGCCTGGCAAGCCCCTTCCTGCCCGCCGAGGGCATTGGGTTGGGGAGCCGTCGTCAGCTTGGTGAGTTGGCGGTGGTGGCTCCGGACGCGACCACGGTCGATGTCTTTGTCGCCGACAGCTTCACCGGAACGCTCGTGGAGGCCCCGTTCATCACCAGAGTGGATGGGGATGGGCAGCCTCTCGGAGTGAGGCCCGTGTTGGTTGGCCAGGCCTTTGAGGACACCGATGGCTCCGGGGACGAGGTGATCGTGGACGCCGTGCACCTCCAGCCCAGCGCGGCCACCGAGACATGGACGCTCGAGGCCGGAGAAGACGGGTGGAGCGTCGAGGGTTCCCGGTCCGGCATGCAGGCTCGCAACGCGGAGTCCCTGCAGCCCTACAACACCGACGATGGCGCGGTGGAGTTCACGGTGTTCGGGGCCGGGAGCGTCGGGGATGTTCTGACCTTCGATGTGGACAGCGGCGTCCTGGAGCATGACCTCGGGGGCACTATCCAGGCCCTTCACCACCTGGACGCGTGGGGGCTTTTGCTGGCCTCGGTCTACGATCCCAGCACCGGGGCCGGTACGGTCGAGGCCTTTGACCTGCCGACCCGGACCCGGCTCGGCTCCCTGGCTCTGCCCGTGGATGCGGTACCGCTGCGAATCGCCAGTGACGGAGATCAGGACCGGGTCTTCGTGACCGACACTGCCTGGGATGTGGTCTACGCCGTCTCCCTGGACCAGGGCGATCCCACTGGCTGGGGGGTCGAGGAACTCTCCATGCCCGGTCCTGTGGCAGACGTCGCCTGGCAGGGGGATGGTAGCTACGAACACCTGTTTGTGGCCCTGGCCACCCAGAATCGCCTGGATGTCTACGACCTGGTGGAGGACGCCTGGGTCGACGCGAACCCCGTCACCGAAGAGGTGGACGGGGTTCAGTTGAACTCCCCCATCGTCGGGTTGAGCAGTTCTCCGGGGCCCGTCGGGCTGCCTCACACCAATTCCTGGGGGGGCGTGCTCGAGGAGCGCGTGGTGGCAGTGGCCACCTTTGCCGGGGACCTGTGGGTCGCTGTGGGTTCGACGGGTTGCCTGGCCCGTGACGAGACCGGTCCCTACAGCCTGGCGTCAGGCTTTCTGGAGAAGGATGCGGGTTCGGAGTCCAACCCCCTGATGGATGAGTCTGGCTCCACCGGGCGACCGGTCCAGGTCAACTCCTGTGGTGGCGTCGTGCGCAGTGAGCAGTGGCTGGTCACCTATGTCGAGTCACAGGGGCACTGGGTGGTGGAAGGGGCTCTCTCAGGTCGCCAGGAAGCCGTCGCCCTGGAAGACGAGCGCTATGTCTCGGACACCGGTGCCGTGTCTTTCCTCATACGCTCGGGGGTCCTGCCCAGCACCGACGGAGACCAGTTCCAGTTCGACACCGTTGAAGGACTCGTCGTGGCCGATGGTGACGTGACCGGCGATGGCAAGCGGGACATCCAGCTGGAGCTGCCCGGCAGGCCCGTGGCCTATGAACTGCCCGATCCCGATAGCGAACTGGGGTGGGAGGCCCTGCTGCTGGACCAGCAAGCGGCCTGGCCGATCCTGAACAGCGACACCCTGATCAAAGTCGACCTGTCCTCTGGACACCTGGATGCCTTGATCGAGTAGCCAGGCCGAGAGCGAGGGGCAGCCAGAGCCACGCCCAGGTCCCTGCCTGGCTTGAACAGCCACAGTTCGACTCGTCCGGCGTCGACTGGCCGGTGTCCTCTTCCTCGCCCGTGTCGCTGGCCTCCTCTGAGATGAACACGGTCACCAGCACGGAACCGAACAACTCGCCGTCGTCGACCTGGACCTCCAGGGTGTCGGTGCCGAGGCTCTCCTGGAAGGCCGAATACGTCACAAGTCCTGTGCCGCCAAGGGTCGCGGTGCCCAGGAGTGGGCTCACGGTCAGCGTAAAGGTATGGCTGTCATGGGGGTCCGGGTCTCCCGGATGGACCTGGGTGGCGCCAGTGGTTCCGGGCAGGAGCGTCAGGTCGTCCGCGGTGGGTTCTGGCGCGTGGTTCTCGGCGGGCTCACAGGTCGGTCGGCGCAGCTCCTCCAGGGTGGCCGATTCGATCCAGTCGGCCACGGCATCTACCCGCACATAGATGCCCCCCGTGGCGCAGGGCGGCCCCTCGCTGTCGGTTCCTCGGCTGGTGAGACCCTGGAGTGCCGGTACCCCGTAGCTGGTCCATAGAAACAGGGGTCCTCCCGAGTCTCCGTAGCAGGTGTCCGTGCCATCTCCGCCGGCCGACAACTCGCCGCCTGGGCTCACTGCCGGCTCGCAGCCCAGGTCCAGGTCGTCGCAGTCCGCGTCATGGATCCCGACGGTGGCCTCCATCAGGTCGTCGGTGTAGCGGGTCCCGTACTCGTCGATGGCGCCGTAGCCGACGATCTGGGCCAGAGCGCCATCGGAGAGCTCCTCCAGGGCGCAGTCCAGGGCGACCTCGGGGGGCTGCTGCTCGGCCGAACGGTCCAGGGCCAGCAAGCCCACGTCGTAGGCCTCCCAGTACTGGGGGTAGGGAATGGCGTCGACGATCTCGAACCACTCTCCTTCCGCCAGGTCGCCCAGGTCGTTGCCCCCCAGGTAGACCGCCTCTGCTGCATCGCTGGTGCAGTGGCCGGCGGTCAGGACCCACGAGGGGCTGATGAGCACACCGGTGCAGGCCACGTCACCGTCCTGGTAGATGGCTGCGGTCTCCGCCCAGCGCCCGTCGGGAACAGGGGTTCCGCCGACGATCGGGGGGGGCGCTCCGGCGAGCGCGGTGGGGATTGCCAACAAGAGCATCGTGTTCATGATGGCGCAGAGGCGGTGGGCTCGTCTCCTTCGGCCTGGAAGGCCCGTACCTCGGTCAGCATGGTCTCCACCGCGTCCGCCCGTGCCTGGTCCGTGCCTGTTCGCTCCAGGGCCAGCAGGTGTTCCAGAACCCGTTCTGCGGTCGACAGGTCCCCGACACGGGCGCATTCCCCCAGGGCCCGCTGGTAGAGCTGGGCCGCGGCCACCAGTTTTCCGGCTGCGGCTTCCACATCCCCCTGGATGCGGATGCTGGCGGCTGCAGCGGCCCTTTCCCCGGCGCGAAAGAGCGCATCTGAGGCCTGGGCGAGCAGTTGGCGTGCCTCGCCGTGACGCCCCCGCCGCAACAGGAGTTCTGCCCGTCGGCGCAGAGCCAGCGCTTCCAGCAGGCGGCTTCCATGCCCCAGGTGTCGGGCCTCCTCCAACAGACGCTCTGCGGTGTTGAGTTCCCCTCGTCCGATCGCGAGAGCTGCCTGGCCGAGTCTGAGGTTCGCCAGTTCCAGCCTGGCGCCCGGCCGTCCCTCCAGGGTGGCGGCGGCCTGTTCGTAGAGGGCGCCAGCGGAGACGTGCTCCCCTGCCGCCACGGCCACGTCGGCCGCGCCACGGACGGTGGCGGCGATGGCCACGGTGTCGGCTGCCTTGCGATGGAGGACCCGTGCCCTCTTGTAGTGTCGTGCGGCTTCCGCCAGGTGGCCGCGATTCAGGAGTCGATCGGCCAGGCGGCGGATCAGGGTTCCTCCCAGGTCGGGGTCCCGGACGTCTTCCAGTCGCTCCAGGGCCATGCCGTGGCACAACCGCGCCTCGGCCTCCAGGCCTGTGTCCAGCAACACATCACCCTCGGCCCACAACAACAGCGCCTCCTCGCGCAGTTGTAGACGCCTGACACGATTCCGGAAGGCCGTGAGCACGCTCAATCCCTCCTCGGGTTGTCCTGTCCCGGCCAGGACTCGGGCTGCGGCAGCGGTGTGGAGGGCGGCCTCTTCGGCATCGACAAGGTGCTGGGCGAGGAACCGGAGGAGCAACACGTCGGCCATCCGGATGACCCCTCGAACCTCTCCGCCGGTGGCCAGGGGCAGGAAGCGGCTTCCCAGGTGGGCGCATCGACGTGCCGCGAGTTCCGGCGAGATCGGTCGGTGCTGCCGGATCGCACGAGCGACGCGGGGTTGTAGCGCCACCTCGTTCGGAGACAATCGGGCGGTGAGCTGCGGGGGCAGGGGTTCGACCTGGTCGGTGAGTACTCCTGCGGGCAGGTGGGCCAGCCATTCACAGGCATTGGGCAGACTCCGGACCCGGGCGTCGTCCAGAGGGCGGGAGCCCCAGGCCGCCGGCGGGGTGAGGGCTGCCTTGGAAGCCAGGGGAAGGCTCGCCGTGGCCAGGAAGGTGGCTCGAGGGGCCAGTGCGGAGAGGGTCTGAACGGCGTTGGCGGCTTCGGCGGCCTCGGCATCATCGAGGACGACCAGGACGTCTCCGTGGCGGGCCAGAGCAGCGCCGACTCGGGCGGTCTCCCCAGGCAGAGGAACATCCAGGGCATAGCCCAGGGCCCGGATCACATCTGCGGCGCTGACACACCCGGAGAGACGAGCGCCCAGGATGGGACTGGCGTGTCGGGCTGCCACCGCCGCTGCCGCCAGTGTGCGCCCGGAGCCCGGAGGGCCCACAAGGGTCATGGCGACCTGGGAATGGAGCACCTGTCGCCGGGCATCGTCGACCCAGGGATGAACGGTCACCTCCCGTTCTGGAGCAGCCAGCCAGGGGGGGAGGTCCATGTGGTGAGGGTGGGCCTTGGTGGTTAGGACAGGCCTCCATTCTCACACACCAGGCAAGCTGACATGCCCGACGAAATTGCGTTGATCGGCATCGTCGGGGCCGGCCAGATGGGCAATGGGATTGCCCACGTGTCCGCCCTCGCTGGTTACGACGTCATCCTCACCGACATCTCCACAGCGGTCCTGGACAAGGCCCACGCCGCCATCCAGAAGAACCTGGGTCGGATGGTGAAGAAGGAGAAGATCACCGAAGAAGTGGCTGAACAGGCGCTGTCGCGGGTTCGCATGGGCACCGATCTCGCCATGCACGAGGGCGCGCAGCTGGTCGTCGAGGCCGCCACGGAGAACGTGGACCTGAAGTACCGCATCTTCCAGGACCTGAGCCGGGCCACCTCGGCCGACACACTGCTGGCCTCGAACACCTCTTCGATCAGCATCACCGCCATCGCGGCCCAGACCGATCGGCCGGACAAGGTCGTCGGCATGCACTTCATGAACCCGGTCCCGGTCATGAAGCTGGTGGAGTTGATCCGAGGACTGGCCACCAGTGACGAGACCTTTGCCGCGGTTCAAGCTGCAGCAGAGCGGATGGGCAAGACCACGGTCGAGGCGCGGGACATGCCGGGCTTCCTGGTGAACCGGGTGCTCATGCCGTACATCAACGAGGCGGTCTACGCCCTGTACGAAGGCATTGGCTCCGTCGAGGACATCGACACGTCGATGAAGCTGGGCACCAACGTGCCCATGGGACCCCTGACCCTGGCGGACTTCATTGGCCTGGACACCTGCCTGGCCATCATGGAAGTCCTGCACACGGGCCTCGGAGGTGACTCCAAGTACCGGGCCTGTCCGCTTTTGCGGAAGTACGTCGAGGCTGGATGGTTGGGGCGCAAGTCCGGGCGCGGCTTCTACGTCTACGGAGGGTGAGCCACATGGCGTTTGAGTTGCTGCGACTGGAGGAGTCGGAAGGTGTGGCTGTCGTCACCCTGGACCGCCCGCCCGTCAATGCCCTCAACTCGGCCATCCTGGGGGAGCTGGGCCAGGCTGCCGAGACGCTCTCGAACCGCCGGGACCTGCGCGGCGTGGTGCTGACGGGACAGGGCAAGGCCTTCGTGGCCGGTGCCGACATCGGCCAGATGGTGGGGTTCACCGCTGGTGATGCGGCGGTCTTTGCCCAGCGAGGCCAGGCGGTGCTCAAGTCCTGGGAGGAACTCCCCATGCCCACGGTGGCGGCTGTCAATGGCTTTGCCCTCGGTGGGGGATGCGAACTCGCCATGTGCTGCGACCTGATCCTGGCCGGGCCCAAGGCGCTCTTTGGCCAGCCCGAGGTCAAGCTGGGAGTCATTCCGGGATTTGGCGGGACCCAGCGCCTGCGCACCCGGGTGGGAACCCCCCGAGCCAAGGAGTTGATCTACACCGGGCGGAATGTCACGGCTGAAGAAGCCGTGGCACTGGGCCTGGCCCTCTCGGTCGAAGAGGACGTGGTCGCAGCGGCAGTGACCCTGTTGCAGAAGATCGGTCGCAATGGCCCCAATGCCGTGGCCCTGGCCAAGAGAGCCATGGACGAGACGGCACACCTTGCCATCGATGTCGGCCTGGCCCACGAGGCCGCGCTGTTCGGTGCTTGCTTTGCCCACGACGAACAGACCGAGGGAATGGCGGCCTTTCTCGAGAAGCGCAAGCCGACCTTTGGCGGTCGATAGACCGAAGGAACCCCTGATGTTTACCCTTTCCGAAGACACCCAGCAGATTCGGGACCTGGCCCGGGACTACGCCCGGTCCACGATCCTGCCGGGAGCAGCGGAGCGGGACCAGACCCACAGCTACCCCCGGGAGATCGTGGGGGAACTCGGCGAGATGGGCTTCATGGGCATGTTCGTGCCGGAGCAGTACAACGGCACGGGTCTGTCGATTCTGGACTACGTCGTGGCCCTCGAGGAGATCTGCTACGCCGATGCGGGCGTGGGCGTGGTCATGTCGGTCAACAACTCCCTGGTCTGCTGGCCCATCCTGCAGTTCGGAACCGCAGCCCAGAAGAAGAAGTACCTGGCCCGGCTGGCCAGCGGCGAGCAGCTGGGCTGCTATGCCCTCACCGAGTCGGGGGCCGGGTCTGATGCTGGGGCCCAGAAGACCCGGGCAACGCCTCAGGATGACGGTGACTTCGTGCTCAATGGGACGAAGATGTGGATCACCAATGGTCCCCAGGCCGACATCTGTGTGGCCTATGCCTCGCTGAACCCCGAGGAGCGCCACAAGGCGGTCTGTGCCTTCATCCTGGAATCGGATTGGGAAGGTTTCTCTGTGGGAAAGGTCGAGGAGAAGATGGGGATCGCCTGTTCGTCGACCTCGGAACTTGTCTTCGAGGACCTGAGGGTGCCGGGGGAGAACCTGCTCCACACGGAACGGGAGGGTTTCCGGGTGGCCATGGCCACGCTGGACGGGGGACGGATCGGCATTGCGGCCCAGGCTCTGGGGATCGCTCAGCGGGCCTTTGACCTGGCGGTTTCCTATGCCCAGGAACGGGTTGCTTTTGGCCGTCCGATCGCCTCAAAGCAGGCCATCCAGTGGATGATCGCGGACATGGGCACCCGGATCGAGGCTGCCAGGCTGCTCACCTGGAAGGCTGCGGCCAAGAAGGATGCCGGGGACGTCGGCAGCCGGGCCTGTTCGATGGCCAAACTCTACGCGTCGGAGACCGCGAACTTCTGTGCGGACAAGGCGGTGCAGATCCACGGGGGCTACGGCTACTCAAAGGAGTACGAGGTCGAGCGGCTCTACCGGGATGCCCGCATCACGACCCTCTACGAGGGCACGAGCGAGATCCAGCGGCTGGTCATCGCCAAGACCTTTCTCAGCGGGTGAGCCAGTGACTGGACCGAAACTTGATCGACGTATTCGTGTCCTGGTGGCCAAACCCGGTCTGGATGGTCACGACCGGGGAGCCAAGGTGGTCGCTCGGGGGCTCCGAGATGCAGGCATGGAGGTGATCTACACGGGGCTGCACAAGACCCCGGATGCCATCGCCGAGGCCGCACTCCAGGAGGACGTGCACGTGGTGGGACTCTCGGTGCTCTCCGGGGCGCACAATGTTCTCCTGCCCCAGGTGTTGGAGGCTCTTCGCGCTCGTGGGCTGGACGATGTGCTGGTTGTGGCCGGAGGGATCATCCCCACGAACGACGTTCCCGGGCTGGAGCAACAGGGTGTGACGAGAATCTTCCCCCCCGGAACTCCAATTCGTGAGATCGTCGCCACGATTGTCGAGCAGGCACCTCGGCGTCATTGACATCGGTTCCAATCAAATCTTTAGGTTCGGTAGCGCTGGGGTCCACGACCCTTGTGTCGATCGGTCGTGGAGGCCAGGCTGGGGAGGCGGAGGACAACTGGGGGTCCTGCGGTTCTGACGGGAACGAGCGGGGCATATCTGGGCGAGCGGCCGATACCGCGGCTCCTCCAGGACCGTGGCCTCGTGGTCATTCTGGGCCCTCGTGGTGTGGGCAAGAGTGCTGTGGCCCGGCGCGTGCTCCGCTGTCGCACCGTCTTGTTGCGAGGGCAGGCCCTCCAGGATGCCGCTGCTCTCGCGGTGCAGCGCAAGAAATGGGAAGACGAGGTGCTCGAGGCACCCGGCCTGGTCATCGATGGTCCGACCTACCTCTACCGCCGTCCGGGCGCGACACGTCTCTGGCATGCCCTCATCCAGGCCCGCTGTGACCGAGGGAACCGCACCGTGGTCTGTGGGGTCCAGGGGGATGAGAGCGCCATGTTGCTGCTGGAGGCCACTGAACCCGAGATGCGGGTGACCCTGAACCTCCGCTTGCCCGTCGGGCGCGGTCGGCACCGCTTTGCCGCCAGGGTCTGTGACGAACTGGAACTGGCGCGCACCCATGCCAAGGTCGAGGTCTCCGAGCCCTGGACCTACCTGAAGGTCATCCGGGCGCTCAAGAAGGTCCGGCGCGACCTCGAGGAGCAGGCCGAGTCCGCCGATTCCGGCTGACACCAGGCGGGTGCCGCTGCCTGTGATCGTGCTGCTTCCCGTCCGGGTCCGGGTCTACTCGATGTAGCCCAACGCTCTCAGGGCCTCGAATGCCTCCTCGTCCACCTCTGTCGGTGCGCCTTCCCGGGCGGCCAGGCGCTGGCGCACGGAGTCCTGGGGGAGCAGCACCGACCCGGGAGTCACCTGGATCTGTAGACCGTTCTCCCTGAGGTGCTGTCGCTTGCCGTCGGTGGAGACCGGGACCGTCTGTTCCCCCACGGTCACGGTGGCCTCCAGGAGCCCCTCCCCGAGCACGGCGATGAGTCCATGCTTGTGATCTGGACCGGGATGGAAGGCCACTGTTCGGCGGTCATCGCTGATCACGAGGGTTCCCACGTCGGCCAGTTCGACCTGGGGGGTTTCGCCCCACTCCAGGTTCGCCCGTCGGCTGCGATTGGCCTCGGGGTCGACCAACAGGGCCTGGACAGGGCCGGAGAACGTCAGGGCAAATGGCTCCTGGGCCTCGCGAACTCGAACCCGCCAGCCCGCACCGGCTGGCCAACCGGTGGCCTGGGCCAGGTGGGTCATCCAGGGTCCCAGGTCCGTGCCGTCCTCGACCAGGTTTCGCTGCTCGCCGGGATCCCCGACAAGGTCGTAGAGCTCCTGGTCCCCGCTCCAGGTCTCCAGGATGTACTTGTGGCCGTCGGCCACCACACCCCAACGCTCGGTGTCGTACATCAACATGCCGATGGGTCTCGGTCGGCTGGCGAGGGCCTCCTGGAGGGCAGGGGTCTCAACGGCGCTTGCGGCGTCGATGAAGGGACGCAGCGAGAGGCCGTCCAGGCCGGCGTCCTCCATGCCGACCAGGTCCAGGATCGTCGGCGCCAGGTCCACCAGCCCTACCGGGTCGGAGATTCGGTGGGGCCCTCCTGCCCAGCCGCCTGGGGGACGGATCCAGAGCAGGCCGTGGACCAACTCCTGGTAGAGGGTGTGGTTGTGCTCATAGGAGCCGTGATCCCAGAATTCCTCCCCGTGGTCGCTGTGCAGGACCACCAATGTCTGGCCCGGCAGACTGTCCACCCAGACCAACATGGATGCCAGCTCGTTCGCCATGTAGCGAACCTCGCCGTCGTAGCGGGCTCGTAGCCAGGCCTTGTTGTCGTCGCTGAGCTTCCCCGACTGCTCCAGCTTCTCCACCTTCCACCGGTTCATGTCGGGATTCAGTGGCCCGGGATCGGTCTCCACGTACCGGTTCTTGCTCAGTCCCGGCGCCCGGTAGAAGCTGTGGGGGTCCATCAGGTGGAGGAAGAGGAAGGCATCTTCGTCACGGTGGGCGTGGAGCCAGGCCTGGGCCCGGTCGAACTGGACCTCTGCATCCTGGCCATTGTCATAGCGCCACAGGTCGAAGCCCTCGTTGAACCCCATTCGGGGTACGAGGTGCACGTTGGCGGTGATGCCTGCGGTGGCAAAGCCGGCGGCACGAAGGTGCTCCCCCAGTGTGGGAGCGTCCATCGCGGGCAGGGGGTAGTGGCCGGTCAGGGCGGTTCGAAAGCTGGGTCGTGTCCGCGGGGCCGGGGTCAAGGCATCTTCGAAGAGCACTGCTCCTTCTGCAAAGGACGCCAGGGCCTCGGTGGTGTCTGGCCCATAGTCGTGCTGGGTCATCCCGTCCCAGCGCAGGGTGTCGATACCCACGACCACGATGCGGCGGGGGGAGTCCAGGGGGGGGCCGAGGAGGCGGGGTTCACTCACCAGCACGTGGTCATACCAGGGCGTTTCTCCTGGCTCGGTGGCCAGGGACAGTGCCACGGTCTGGCCCCCCCAGGCGGCCAGGTCGACCCTGGCGTTCACGAACTCCCCGTCGGCTCGAACTCGGAACCGGTGTGCTTCGACCCCGTCGATGCGAACCACGACCTCGGCCCCGTCCGAATGCGGTCCCAGCACGACCTGTCGGGCCACCAGCCCGGCGCCCAGATCCAGGCGGGCCCCCATGGGAATCGAGAGGGTCCAGGTGGCCTCGGCCGGGGCGGGCAGCAGCAGTCCCGGCCGGGTCTCGATTCCCAGTGTGGTCTCGAAGTCCACAAATGCCTGGGGGCTGAGTCCCGAGGCCCGGAAATTCAGCCGGTCCTGGGCATCTGCCTCCTGGCTCGACTGCAGGGTCACCGGCACCTCCCAGTCCTCGGGGTCCTGGGCGGACGCCAGCCAGAGTGCTCCTTCCTGGATGTCCCAGCGCCCCTCGGACGCGCTGCTCGGCAGGTTGCTGAAGCGCAGTTCCGTCTCCCCGTGAGCCAGGGTGACCCCGCCAGGCGCGGTTCGGTGCCTCTTGCGGGAGGTTCGCAGGGGGTAGGTCGTGGACCACAGGCTCAGGCCCTTTTCCAGTCGGTCCTCTCGATCCCAGTTCTGGTCGAGCACAAAGGATCCGGGCACGGCCTGACCCGGGGGAAGATTGCTCTCTGGCAGCTGGATCGCCGCATCCTCCAGTCGATCTCGAAGACGCAGAGGAGGCGTGGCTGGACCCTGTCCCAGGTTCGCACTGGGAAGAGTGGAGGACCCTGCCGGCATCTCCGGCGGAGACCCAAACAAGCAGGACAACAGTGGCAACAGCAACAGCAATTCAAGCGCTCATGAGTGGGCCTGGATAACGCGTCGAAGGTTGAACTCACCCCGATGTCAGGAGATGCCATGTTGGAGACGGAAGCCAAGGTCGGACACTTGCCCACCGCATTGGCCACCTACCTCTTCCTGTTGGACCAGGCCGGCCACTCCGCGGGCGATGAGACGATCTCCGCTGCAGTCTCAGGTCTGGTGACCTCGGAAGATGCCGATACCGCTGGCCAGGCACTGGTGGAACACATCGCCGAGCGTCTTGGAGGAGAGGCGGATCCGGATCCGGACCGGGTCCGGGAGCTGATGGCGTCTCTCTACGGGGCCGATCACGTGGAGACCGATCTGGGGGATGCTCGCTGGGTTCGGGCTCGCAATGCCCGCCGGTACCACTTCAAGTACAACCTGCCCTGGTTGGCCCGAATCGTGGACCGCTTCCCCAGCGGGTTGGGCACCCACTGGGTCCTGGTCGAGCGGGTCACCGACGAGGTGACCTGTATGGATCCCTACCCCTGGGACGACCTGGACGAGGAGTACGCAGTGCCCGTGTTGGAGTTCATGGTCAAGTGGGAACTGGCCGGTGGAGACTCGGTCCGTTTTGTCTGACGGGACCTAGGGCTGCGCGAAGACGAACACTGCTCCCAGGTTCTCGCTGTCTCCATCGGAGCCGATGACCAGTTCGTCCAGGCCATCCCCATCCAGGTCCACCAGCTCGGACATGACCGACATCCAGTCGTTGTTGGAGGCGCCCTGGAAGTTGGCATGGGCGGTTCCGGAGAGGGTGTCTCCTGGGGCCCAGCTGGCCCAGCCGCCGCCGAGAAGCAGCCAGGCGGTACCGCTGTTGGAGCCGTTGCCGTCGTGGTAGTGGGAGGAGACGAGCAGGTCCGCGATGCCATCTCCGTCGATGTCTCCACTGACCACGTTCTTTCCGGCCAGGTCTTCCTCGCCCTCTGACCCGAAGCTGGCGTCTGCATCAGCCGCAGAGGTCGTCCCGGACAGGCCGGAACCGAAGAACACGCTGACGCCACCGGCGTCGAGGGTCTGGATGTCTGCGTAGCGAATCCCCACCGCAAGGTCCCCGGCTCCGTCGCCGTCCAGGTCGCCCAGCGAGGTCGCGGACATGCCCAGCTGGTCGCCGCTCTCCTCCCCATCGATGCGCACCGTGGCCGCGTCGGCCAGGGTGCCGGAACCCGGGAGACTGCCGGCCACGAATTCGGCGCCGGACAGCACGAACAGGCTACCGCTGGCCAGGTTGCTGCTGTTGCGCGCGTCTCGAGCGCCCACGGAGAAGTCGCCGTAGCCGTCCCCGTCGATGTCGCCGATGGCCTCCATGGCGGCGTAGCCGGCCAGGTCTCCGCCTTGTTCACCCTCAAAGGCGTGATCGGCGTCATTGACGTCCACGTCGCCTGCAGAGGGCAGCCCGGCGCCCAGGTAGATCGTCACCATGCCGGCGTTCTCGCCCCCTTCATCGTTCTCAGGGGCGCCAATGAAGACATCGGCGAGGCCGTCCCCGTCGACGTCCGATGCGCCCATGGCCAGGGAGAACTTGTCGCCAGTGTTGTCGCCCCGGAAGATCAGGGTGGCCTCGTCGTCGGCGGACCAGTCCCCCCAGCCCGCAAAGTCCTCGCCGGCGAACAGGTAGCCAGCGCCGATGTCGTCGGCCTGGTACGCCCCCACGAGCACATCCGAGGTGCCCTCACCGGTCACGTCCACCTGGCCGATGATGGCCTCTCCGCCGGCGAACAGGGCACCTTGAGCGGGTCCCTCCCAGCTCACCAGGGCGTCCAGGTCCTCCAACTCTCCACCTGCGACGACAGTTGCGCCATCAAAGACGAAGGCCTGTCCCCGGTTGCTGTCGTGCTGGTTGGCTCCCAGGACCAGCTCCGGAAAGCCGTCCCCGTCCAGGTCACCAGCGCTGGCCAGGGCGCGGCCCAGCCGATCCCCATCCGTGGTGCCCGCCAGGGTGGTCCAGGCATCGCTGGGTTCGTAGGTGCCCTCGAGTCCCCCCTCGGTGACCGTTGCGGTGTTGGTTGCCGCGACCCAGGCACTGAACAGGTCCCCGTCGCTGGTGCGGGCGGAACAGGTGATCAGGGCGCCTTCGTCGATGTCGCTGGTTCCCAGGACCTGGGCAGTGGCGCCTGTGACCTCGACCCCGTCCGACGTCCACAGGAACTCGTTCACCAGGTCGTCGTGGGTGTCGATGTCTTCGCCGGTGGTCTCCACGCTGCAGGTCAGTCCTCCACCGATCGGCACGGACTCTGGGGTCACGCTGATACCCGTGGGCTCCGAGGGTGTGGTGTTCAGGATGATATGGACTTCACTCTCGACCGATTCCCCGGCGTCGTAGCCGTCGTCGGGGGTGACACGGCAGATCACCTCGTCATCGCGGTCGAAATAAGTGCCGTTGAGCTCGCCAGGGCCCTCCAGCACCTCGACCCCGTTGACGAACCACTCCCTGATGAGGGAGATGGTGTCCTGGTCGTAGTCAAAGACCGACGCGGCGCAAGAAAGCACGCCGTTCTCATCGGCCGGGTCCCCATCGATGATGACCTCTTCCACCTCGGGGGGGGAGTTGGCCACCGTGGCGGTCACGGATCCCTCGGTGGAACCTCCGGCCGAGGAAGCGGTCACCTCGCAGGTCAAGGTGTCATCGCGGGCCAGCGCGTTGATTTCCTCGTCCAGGGCGGTGCCCCGGTCCTCGTCGTTGACCAGCCAGGTGGCCTCTACCGTGACCTCCAGCCCGTTGGGGTCTTCTGCGGCGATCACGCACTCGGTCCACTCCCGACCCATGGGCGGATCGGGACTCAGGGAGACCGTGAGAATGGGGGCATCGCCCCCGCCTGCCTCGACCTGGATGGAAACCGAGAGGGTCGCCTGCAGGCCCCCGGTGTCCGTGGCTGTGACGGTGACCTGGTGGGAGCCCTCGGTCAGGAGTCCCGAGCTGGAAAAACTCCCGTCCGTGTCCACTTCCGGTCGGGTGATGAGCCCATCGACATTGGAGGTGACGGTCAGGTAGATCTCCTCGACCTTGCCGTCATCGCTGACGGTGCCGCTGATCGGGACTGCTGCCTCTGCGCCATAGGTGCCGCCGGCAACCGGGGCATCCAGGCTGAGCACGGGAGCCTCGTTGGTGTCTTCGATGTCTTCCGTGGACCGGCCATCCCAGGTGACCTCGCAACCGGCAAGGGCGAGGAGAATGCCGAGTGGGCACAGCCGAAACACTGAATCGTGGGTCATCATGAATGCTCTCGAAGGCCAGGTTGCGCATCCTACCTCCGCGGATAGGCACTTCGCATCTTGCTCACCTGGACCGCCTCCGGGGCCGTGCAGCGCCCCACCACCCTCCAGGTTCGTGTTCAGCGGGCCTACCCCGGTCGAATTCGCGCCGGTGCCCCGGTGCCGACGCGTTCGATGAGTCCCGGGGAATTGGTGGCGAACGTGCGTCACTTTACGGTCGAGATGACCGGGCCGCGAAAGGTCCCCTGCACCACATTGGTGCTGTCTGGTGTCGGAGTGGCGAGCCGGGCCGACATTCCGGATCTCATGGACCAGGCCCGAGGCTGGGGAGTGACCTCCCTGGTCCTTCATGCTGGGGCCGAGGACCTGGAGGGATTCGACGCCGAGCGCTTCGCGGGGCGTGTGAATCGCATTGTGGTTCCGGTCCAACCGGGTGGCGGGGGGGCCACGCTGCAACAGAGCCGCCAGGTCATACGGGCCTGTCAGAAACAGGACATCCAGGTCACCACCAGCACCCAGCTCAGTGCCCTGGCAGTGCCGCAGCTCCAGACCGTGGGCCGGGTCATCGCGGCTGCGGGCCCGGCGTCAGCGGTGTTCACCTACCCGTTCCCCATCGCCGGGAACACGGCCTCAGAAGTGCCTGGGGTTCGGGCGACGGTTCACGCCCTGGAGCGCATCGTGCCAGGACTGGAGCGGGCGGGGCTCCGGGTGGACTTGAAGGGCCTGCCGGCCTGCTACCTGGGAGGCCTGGCGGGGCGACTGCGTCGCACATCGAACCGGTGGTACGTCGATGCAGAGCACCAGGCCTCCGAGGCCTTGATGTTCTTCCCGGATGTGGTGGCCTTCACCAAAGTGGAAGCCTGTCGATTCTGTGCGTCGGACGGACGCTGTGACGGGTTCTTCGCCACCTATCTGCGGCGGTCCGGGTTTCCCCCGCTCAGCGCCATCCCCGAGGAGTGACCGGCTGGTTCAGTCCAGGGCCTCTCGCACGGCCTGGCTCAGGCTGGCGGCTTGCGGGGCACGAGGATGGCTGCTGTTGGCCAGGGCATCCAGGGTTCTCAGGCCTGCCGTCAGGTCTCCGGCGAGCAGTTGTGCCTGGCCCAGCCACCAGGGATGTCCGAATGGGGGATCGTCCATTTCTTGATCGACGTCCTTGAGGGCCTCGAGGGCCTTGAGCCCCTCGCGGGAGCACACCCAGGCCAGGCCCTCGTAGTAGCGGAGCCAGAAATCTTCGGAGTCCTTTCGGAATTCCATGTGTAGACGATCCGCTGCCTGTCTGCATTTGCCGCTTCGCATGGTCAGCAACGCATGCCTTGCGAGACCCTCGAACTCCTCGGCGCGGGCAGTGGGGGGAAGCTCCTGGGGGAGGAGCCAGCTGAGAGTGACCTCGACGGGTTCCGGCCTGGGCGAGAAGCGCTGGTAGCCCACGAAGACCAACACCCCGACCAACAGGATCAGGGAGAGGGGTGGCCTGGACAGGCTGTTTTCACCGGCGCGCCCGGGTGTAGACCTGCTGGGCTTCAACTTTCGCCTGGCCGGGGCAGGACTCGCCGGCTGTCGGGCCCGGCCAGGTGTTGGAAGAGGCTGTGCTGCGGGCTGTTCGACCGGTGCGGGTTGGGCGGCCTGGGCTCGCACTGCCGTGCGCAGCGCGGAGCGGGCCACGTCCAGGAGTCGACGGCTGGCGGGGTTGTCGACCAGGAGCGTGTTCGCCTGGTTCATCTCGGGCTGAGTGGCGGTTTCGAGCGCCACTCGGGCCAGCAGATTCGCGCTGAGCTCGGAGACGGGGTGGCCGTCTCGTTTGCGCACCTGTTCGATGCATCGTGTCGTGGCCTGTTCCATGGCCGCTGTGGCGAATGCCACCGGGCTGTCGCCGCCGCACTCCATCGCTGCGAGGGCCGCCTGTTGCTCCAACTCTCGAACCTGTCCCACGTCGGTCAGGCGCCATTGTGGGGCCAGCAAGACCCGTGCAGCGATCGAGCGCAGGTGGTTGCGCAGGGCCTCTCGTGCCTCGGGGTCCCCCGTCTGGAAACGCTGAAGGAGCTCCGAGTCCATGGACAGATCCTACCGCGCCGGGCAGATGTATCGCTTGTGACCCCCCCGGATCGGTTTTTGGGCTACGCTCCGCTCATGGCGGATTCCCTCACCACGGGAACAGAATCGAAGGCGCGGGTTCCGACGATCCTGATCATTGATGACGAGGTGAACATCCGAAAGGCCCTGGGGCGCCAGCTGAGTCGGCAGGGCTACCAGGTGCTCGAGTCCGGGTCCGGCGAGGAGGGACTCGCCATCGTCAAGGAGCAGGACGTCGACCTGGCCCTGGTGGACCTGCGCATGCCCGGACTCTCCGGCCAGGAGGTGCTCACCGAGATGCAGGCCAACCACCCGCGGGTGGTCTGCATCCTGATCACGGCCCATGGAAGCGCCCAGGCGGCGTTTCTTGCCTTGAACGCGGGAGCCTATGACTACTTCGAAAAGCCGATCATGGATCAGCAGCGGTTCTTCCAGGTCATTCGGAAGGCCCTTGAATTCCAGAGGCTCAAGGACGAGAACGACCAGCTGCAGGCAGCTCTCCAGGTCCGTGGCGGATCGGAACACCTGATCGGGAACAGCGAGGCCATTCGCAGCGTCATTTCCATGGTTCGCAGTGTGGCCAAGGTGCCGGTCTCCGTGCTCATCACCGGGGAGAGTGGGACAGGCAAGGAGCGGGTGGCTCGGGCGGTCCACTCCGAGTCGCCGAATTCCAAGGGCCCGTTCATGGGCGTCAACTGTGCAGCCATCCCGGAGACTCTGATCGAGGGGGAGCTTTTTGGCGCGGAGGCCGGGGCCTATACCGGCGCACGGACACTCAAGCGCGGCTACTTCGAGAATGCCGAGAATGGCACCATCCTGCTGGACGAGGTCGGGCACATGCCGGTCCACATGCAGGCCAAGCTGCTCCGGGTCTGCAACGAGCGCGAGATCGTGAGGCTGGGAGGTAGCCGTCCGATTCAGATCAACTGCCGCATCCTGGCAGCGACCCACGTGGATCTGAAGGCGGCCGTCAAGGAAGGGACCTTCCGCGAGGATCTCTACTTTCGGCTGAACGTGGTCGAGATCAAGGTCCCGCCTCTCCGGGATCGCAAGGACGACATCCCCTTGCTGGCCTGGTACTTCATCGACAAGTACAACCAGGAGTTCTCCAAGAACGTCCGCTCCATCAGCCCGGAAGCTCAGGACCTTCTCGTGGGCCATGACTGGGCCGAGAACAACGTCCGTGAGCTGGAGAACCACATCAAGCGGGCCATGGTTTTCACCACGGGTGATGTGCTCAAGGTCAGCGGTCTGGGGCTGGTGCCCCGGTACACTTCGCCCACTACGGTCGATTCCGAATCGGGGGCGGGTAGGGGAGCAGGTGGTTTTTCGCCAGAGCTCCTGGAGATGGACTACACCGCGGCAAAGCAGACCCTGGTGTACGACTTCAGCCGCTGGTATCTCGAGGACCGACTCGCCAAGTCAGGCTGGGTGATCACCCGGGCAGCCGAGCTCGCGGGGCAGCAGCGGCCGAACATGAAGCGCCTGATGCGCAAGTACGACGTCCATCGACCCGATGCGGTGAAATATGGCCAACGTCACCTGATCTCGTCGGGCGAGGACGACTGAGTTGACGGGGACACCAGACGGCATCCCCTACACTGGATAGAAGAGCGTCAAGACTTCGGCACAGGGGGTCTCTTGGACGTATTCGAGCAGATGTCCGGAATGGGACATGAGCAGGTTGTCTTCTGCCGCAACGACCGGGCCGGCCTTCGGGCCATCATCGGTATCCATGACACGACACTGGGGCCCTCACTGGGGGGCTGCAGGCTCTACCCCTATGCGTCCGAGGCGGACGCACTGCGGGACGTCTTGCGCCTCTCCCGGGGCATGACCTACAAGGCAGCCGTGGCCGGCCTGGACCTTGGGGGCGGCAAGGCTGTGATCATTGGAGACTCCAGCATCAAGTCCGAGGGGCTGTTTCGCACCTTTGGCCGCTTTGTGGAGTCCCTGGGCGGTCGGTACATCACCGCCGAGGACATGAACACCACCGTCGAGGACATGAACTGTATTCGACGGGAGACGTCTCATGTGACCGGCTGGAGTGAGGCTGTGGGTGGGTCGGGGGACCCGAGCCCGGTCACTGCGTGGGGGGTCTTCCACGGGATTCGAGCTTCGCTGGAAGTGGTTTTTGGAAGCCCGGACCTCAAGAATCGCAAGGTCGCGATCCAGGGGCTGGGCAACGTGGGCTTTCACCTGGCCAAGTACCTGGCAGCCGAAGGGGCCGAGTTGGTCCTGACGGACATCAGCAAGAGCAACCTGGGCCGGGCAGTGGATGCTTTTGGGGGCACCGTTATCGATGGTGAGGACTGGTACAGCGCCGATGTCGACGTGTTGGCTCCCTGTGCCGTGGGCGGCATCATCAACGCCCACACCATTCCACTGGTGCGTGCTCCGATCATCGCTGGTGGGGCCAACAACCAGCTGGACGACGAACGCGTGGATGGGGCCGCTGTGGCCGAGCAGGGCATCACCTATGCCCCTGACTACGTGATCAATGCCGGTGGTCTGATCAACGTGCACTCCGAGGTCAAGGGCTGGCCTCGTGAGAAGGCGATGGATGACGCGGCCAACATCTACAACACGGTCAAGAGCATCATCCACAAGGCCAAGGCCGAGGGCGTCACGACCACCGAGGCGAGCAATCGAATCGCCGAGGAGCGCATCGAAGCCGTGGCTCAGGTCCAGCGGGTCCACGTCAGCCGGTAGTCCTCTGCGCTACCGGGGTGGCTCCTGGAGGATCTCCACCCGGTCCCCATCGACGGTCATGCCCACCCACCCCAAGGGGGAAGTGGGGAGCTTTCGCAGAAGTCCGGGAAGGGCGGTCATGACCGCTGTCCGGTTGGCGTTCCGCGCCCGTTCCAGTTGCTTCAACTCCTTCTGAAAGGCCTCCAGTTGGCGGAGTTCAGCCGCCACGGTCATGGCCTGTTTGGCAATGCCCGGGTCACCCCCCCAGTCCAGCCGGGCGACCTCTTGTGCGAGGGCGCTGGTCTGCAGGCTCGGTGGGCGATGAAAGCGCATGCGAAGTGTGGCTGCGGTGTGGGCCATCAGCATCTTGGGGGCCTCGACCTCGATCCACTGAAGCTGGAGGGGGCGCGACTGCCGGTAGAGCCCGTCGACCAGGATGGGGAGGTTGTAGTAGCTGCCGCTCATGTGAAGGGTCAGCTCGACGGGAACCACGGCTCCTTGGGGCGGCAGGGTTGTCCATTCCACGGATTGGAGTTGAAGTTCAGCTGCCTGGACCTGGAGCGCCATGAAGTCCGTGACCGTGCCCTCGTCGCCGGGCATCAGGGCGGCTCGTAGCTTTTTGACCAGCGCCTCTCGATCCTCGTCGAGAACCAGCAGGGCGTGCTGGAGGTCCGGGGTGGTCAGGCTCGCCGGCGTTGGAGGTGCTGGACCCATGGGAATCCGGCTGACCAGGAAACCCAGCCCCACCAGCAGAGACAAGGTGAGGAACTGGACCCCGACCACAGTAGGCCAGGCCGGAGTGCGTTGGACGCCCTCAGTAGTTGTAGTCGTAGCCACCGCCGCTCTTGCGGTCCTCGATCACCGTGTAGATCTGTTCAAGCATGTCCCGTTCCTTGGTGGTGCTGGAAGGCACGTCGATCCACTGGTAGATGGCACCGGTGAATTCCATGTCGACGGAGATCATGTCCTTCTCGACTTGCTCCTGGTTGATCATGCGCACCTCCGTGCGCCCACCCCGGTTGGTGACGTCGACCAGCATGCGGAAGCGGATTGGCTCGGGGATGCGGGTGCCGCCGTAGGTCTTGAAGATGTAGTCACTGAAGCCGCTCACCCAGCCGGTGACGACGCGCCCATCGTTCTTGTTGATCTCGTCCAGGGGGGCGGCCTCGCCCAGGACCTCGATGGTGGCCTCCCAGACCGTCTCGTAGTCTGCGGCAAAGTCACCGAAGACGGGGCGTTCTTCTGCCACGGGCAGCGCGTCTTCTGGGAAGGGCTTGGGGGCACAGCCGATGGAGAGCCATAGCAGGCTGGAAGACAGAATCGTCATGAGTGCTCGCTTGGTGCCTGTGGATTGTATTCCTGGGGCAGGGTCGGCAGCAAGGTCGTCCTCTGTGGAGGGCACGTTGACCCGCGCGCCGCGAGAAAGATCCCTGGAATTATTTGGCACACCTTTGTCACGTCAAGAGCCGACTGATGTTGGGTCGAGGTTGTCGATCGGCCTGGAGATCACATCCGCAGGCAGGCGGGCGTTTTGGGGGAAGGCGAGTTCGAGATCTTCGAGGATCTTCGGGATCTTGGAATCACTTGTCGCCTTGTCAGGGATCGGGTGATTCGATAGTCTGAGCCGGCCCCGCTCCGGCCATTCCTGGCCAGACACCCGTTGCCCGCTGAAGCCATCGTGTTTGCTGCTCAGAACGATTCCTGTGTCGTCCATACGCCCGCCTTCGACGGGCCGCTGGAACTTCTTCTTTACCTGGTTCGCCGCGACGGCATCGACGTCCGGAACCTGCCCATTGCGCACATCACGCGAGAGTACCTGCACTTCCTGAAGTGCATGGAAGAACTCGACATGAACCTCGCAGGAGAGTTCCTGGTGATGGCTGCAACCCTCTGCCAGCTCAAGAGCCAGGAACTGCTGCCTCGCCGGCCGGTACTGGACTCGGACGAGCAGGAGGAGGACCCCCGAGAGCGTCTGGCCCGCCGTCTCATCGAGTACGAGAGGTACAAGCGGGCGAGCGAGGCGCTGTTTGAGGCGCCGCTGCTGGGGCGCGAGGTCTTCACCCGGCCCGACGACCCGACGATGATGTGGGCCCGGCCGGTGGAGCCGGGCGTGGACATCTTTGGCCTGTTGGAGGCCTTCTACTCGGTGGCGTCTGAGAACACTGAACCGGAGCCGGTGCACGAGGTCGAGCGGGAGGTCTACTCGGTCTCGGACCGGGTGGTCTCGCTGCTCAGTTGGCTCGACCGGGTTGGTACCGGACAGTTGGCGGATGTCTTCGCCCAGTGTCGGGCCAAGCCCCAGCTCATCGTGACCTTCCTGGCGCTGCTGGAGATGGCCCGGTTGCAGTTGGTCGATATCGCCCAGGACGTGCACCTGGGCCCTGTCCTGCTGACCCTCAAGGTCGCAGCGGACGAGGCTGACCTGTCTGCTTTGCCCGTAGAGGCTTGAGATGAACCCCGAACTGCCCAACAAC
Source organism: uncultured Enterobacterales bacterium (assembly GCA_964567625.1). GTDB lineage: Bacteria > Myxococcota_A > UBA796 > UBA796 > CAJQPC01 > CAYFPX01. The sequence continues at coordinate 54,764 of CAZMNK010000019.1, forward strand.
CTCATTGTCCTGCCTGGCGGGCGCTGTGAGCTTCCGCCTTCGGAACCCATCGAGGAGGAGGTACCGCAAGGTCTTCCCACCCCCGAGTTGCTGGTGCCTGCGGTGGAGGCGGTGCTGTTCTCCCTGGGGGAGCCGGTCGGTCTCCAACGGCTGCGCGAGGTGCTGGGTGGACCGGAACTCGGTGCGCTGCGGGGTGCCCTTGAGGCCCTGCGGATGTCCTATGAGCAGCGAGGCGGAGGATTCCGGCTCGTCGAGGTCGCGGGTGGGTACCAGCTGCGCACCATTCCCCAGGTCTCCACCTGGGTGTCCAGGGCTCGCGAGGTCAAGCCCCTGCGTCTCTCCAGGGCTGCGGTGGAGACCCTCTCGATCGTGGCCTACCGACAGCCTGTGACCCGGCAGGAGGTCGAGAAGGTCCGAGGCGTGGACTCGGGCGGCATCCTGCGCTCCCTCATCGAGCGGGGCCTGGTCCGGGTGGCGGGTCGCTCCAAGGATCCCGGACGTCCCCTGCTGTATGGGACGACCCGGAGCTTCCTGGAGATGTTCGGCCTGCGGGACCTGTCGGATCTGCCCACCCTGCGGGACTTGCGTGAACTCCAGTCCGACGACGCTCGGCAGAGTCCGGTCCCGGTGACGGAGCAAGTGGAGCAACCCGAGCAGCCCGAGTTGCCACTGGGTTAAGTGCCTTTTCCCTTTGGCGACGAAGCCGAAGGAAAAGCCCCGACGCACGCTGTCCGCGCCGTCACTGGAGGCATCCATGGCTGAATCTCGCCTGTCCAAACTGCTCGCCGAACGCGGGCTCTGTTCTCGCCGTGAGGCCGATGCGTGGGTCCGTGAAGGCCGTGTCACTGTGAATGGCAGCGTCGAGGGGGAGCCCGGAACCCTGGTCGACCCGCGCGAGGACCACATCAAGATCGATGGCCGCCGTCTGCCCGGTCTGCCCAGGTCTCGCTACCTGATGATGTTCAAGCCTCGGGGCTACCTGGTGACCCGCTCGGATCCCGAGGGACGACGGACGGTCCAGGACCTGTTGCCCAAGATGCGTGAGCGGGTGGATCCGGTGGGTCGGCTTGACCTGCAGACCGAAGGGCTGCTGCTGTTCACCAACGATGGGGACCTGTCCCATGGACTCTCCCATCCTTCCAGCGGCGTGCCTCGGAAGTACGTGGCCAAGGTCTGGCGGACGCCAACGGACAAGACCCTGGCTCGGCTCCGAGGCGGTGTGCAGCTGGAGGATGGTCGCAGTGGGCCCTGTGAGGCACGGATTCTCGAGATCACGGAGACGGGCAATGCCTGGCTCGAGATCGTGGTCACGGAGGGACGCAATCGTCTTGTGCGGCGAATGTTGCAAGCGCTCAACCACCCGGTGTCCAAGCTCCGCCGGATCGGGTTTGGCGCCCTGGAGCTGGGGGACCTGGAACGGGGAGGCGTGCGGGAACTCACCCCAGACGAGGTGGAGCGGCTGAGGGCTTCCGCCGAAGGTCGGGAGGTCGAGTCCTCCAAGAAGCGAGGGAAGCCGCGTCGCAAGGCGGGCTGGGCCAAGGCCAAACCCAAGAACCGTCGGGGCCCCAGGTCCCGTGCCAAGACCTCACCGCGGAGAAAGCGCTCTTCCACTTGACGGCATTGCCGAAGTCGATAGACGGCCTGTGCGGGGTGGAGCAGGCCGGTAGCTCGTCGGGCTCATAACCCGAAGGTCGGGGGTTCAAATCCCTCCCCCGCATCCATCTTAGAACCTGCCTCTTTCTGAAATTGAAGAGGCGGGTTCTTCTGGTTTTGGC
>CAZMNK010000020.1:0-55575 GCA_964567625.1 uncultured Enterobacterales bacterium
GTTCTCGCAGCACGCGCAGGCGAAGGGCAGCTGGAAGACCGCGAATCGCCCACTCCATATAGACGACGCGCTCCGCTTCCGGGTCCTCCTGACCCTCGTAGGCGGCGTCGATCTCCGCCAGCAAGGTCGTGGCGCGGAAGTACCAGGCTCGCGCCAGGCTGGGAGCCAGGGACCAGCCCAAGGCGCCCACGATCAACGGGGTGAGCAGGAGCAGGCCCAGCCATGGCTGGCCCGCAAGTACCCCCGCCGCCCCCAGGCTCGCTGCCCAGACCGCCAGGCCACCGATCCCAAGAGCCGCCCCCGGAGCGTAGATGAGCGCCGCCTGGAGCTTGGGGTTCTGGCCACGGATGAGTTCCAACACACCCGCGAGGGACGGGCTCTCCGCCACCCAGATACTCGCCAGATGCACCGAAAAACCCGTCAAGAGCCCCACCGTCCAACCGCCGACCGCCACCGCTGTCGCAAGGGCCCAGCCAAGCACCTCCCCGGCGAGGAGGAGTGGGATCAGGAAGAGTGCCGCGGCCACCATCCAGCCCGCCCGCTCTACCCCCGTACGGAGAAGCAGGTAGCGCAACAGCAACACCGGCTCGAGAGGGTGAGGGTCGAGGACCGCTCGCTCCGGACTGCGGACCAGAGCGGAGTAGGTCGCCAGGGCCATCGCCCCACAGCAAACCAGCCCCAGCCGCAGGCCAATGCCTGCGACGCCCTGGGCCAGGGCCTCGGGGCGCCCCAGGAAGCCGAAGAACACCGGCTGAACGACCGGCGCCGCTCCAGCCACGGTTGCCAGGGCCGCCAGCCCGCCCAGGCGCCGCAAGGGGCCTTCTACTTCGCCACGACGACGCACCTGGACGCGCCACGCTCGGAGATGCGGGTTCGTCACGGAAGCACTCGACACGGCGTATTCCTCATATCTGTGAAACCCTTTGTAGGGGACGCGTGTCTTGGATCAAACGCGTCTGTCCGGCTAACGTCCGTCAGAATTCGGAGAACCCTATGACCCTGCTCTTGCTTGCAATCCTGGGGATTGGATTGGCTCAAGACGCTGCGGCCGATGCGGACGACGATGATTTTGACTTCCTCGAAGAGGGAGACCGCAATGCCGAACGCCTGGCAGCAGAGGCCGAGGAACGGGCCAATGCCTTTGACCCGTACGACGACGAAGATGACTTCGAGATGGCTTTCGAGGTCGCCCGCACCCGGCCCGAGCGGTACCGACTGCCGGTGACGACCGAGGGCAGGAAGCCCCTCGCGGACAACTACCCGGTGAGCCTGGTCATCGGACAGATGGGCAGCCTGGTCCTTGAACTTCCGGTCCTCGTGTCCACAGGCGGCCCTCCCCCGGAGAGCCCCTGGTGGCTTGTGGGCGCCGTCTACGCGGGGGAAAACAAGGTCGCCGAGACCCGCCACTGGGTCAGCGCAGACGCCCTGGTGTCCAATGGGCCCAGCCTGGCCTTTCTCAAGATGCATGCCCCGGTCACTGGTGAAGAGGGCGAACTCGAAGTTCGTGTCTCCCGGCTCGATACCGAAGGAACCGCCACGCCCCTGTTCTCCCGCCAGGTGCTCTGGACCCTCCAGTAGGGACCCCGCTCCGGCCCGGCGTGCCTAGAACGTCTCCAAACCCGATGGAGCGGCGCCGGCCTGTTCCCCCCGCAGGGAGTTGACGAATCCACGGGTGATCACCACCGGCAGGATCTGGCCAACGAGCGCCAACTCTCCTGGAAAGTTCACCATCTTGAAGGTCGAGGTACGGCCGCAGACCACGTCGGCATCCCACTTGCTCCGGCCCTCGACCAGGACATCGTGAACCGAGCCCTCGAGATCCCTGTGGATCTCCAACTGGAGGACCCGCTGACGGGCCTGGAAGCGCGACAGCCGCTCGGAAGCCACCTCGGGCGACACAGGGCCTCCCTTGATCCGCAGGGCTGGGGTCCCTGGTCGGGGGCTGTACTTGAAGGAAAAGGAGCCCTCGAAGCGCACCCGTTCCAACAGCGTCATGGTGTCGTCGAAGTCGGCGTCGGTCTCGCCGGGAAACCCCACGATGATGTCGGTCGTCAGCGAGATGTCGGGACGAGCGTCCCGCAGATCGTCTACCAGGCGCAGATAATGGTCGCGGGTGTAGAAGCGCTTCATTCGGCGCAACACCGTGTCCGAACCCGACTGCACGGGCAGGTGCAGGTAGCTGGTCAGCTGGGGCAGATCCCGGTAGGCCTGGACCACGTCCGGGCCCAGGTCCCGGGGATGACTGGTCGTGTACCGGATGCGCTCCACTCCCGGCAGCGCAGCGACCCTGTAGAGCAGCTGGGAGAAATTGTCCTCGTCCGGGACCTTGAGTCCATAGGAGTTCACGTTCTGGCCAATGAGCGTGATCTCCCGCACCCCACGAGCCACGACTGAACGGATCTCGGCGAGGATCTCGCCGGAGGGCCGGCTGACTTCGATGCCCCGGGTTGCCGGCACGATGCAGAAGGTGCATTTGTTGTCGCAGCCCTTCTGAATGGTCACGAAAGCACCGACCTGGTTCCCATTGGCCTGGACGGGCGCCAGGTCCGAGACAAAGGCGTAGTCCGTGGCGTCCAGGAAGGTGTTGTCCAGGACCCGCTCCCGAGCAGAGCGCCGGACAAGGCTGCGAATCCTCGGCACCTGGTCCGGTCCAAACACCAGGTCGACGTCCTTGCGGTACTTGTGGAAGAGTTGCTCGCCGGCGTGCTGAGCCATGCAGCCCGCAATTCCAATGCGGGTGCCCTCTGCTCGAAGGTGTTTGACCTCGCCCAGGAAGCTGTGGAGCTTGTGCTCGGGCTTCTCCCGCACACTGCAGGTGTTCACCAGGATCAGGTCCGCGTCTTCCGGCGTCTCGGTGGGGACGAAGCCGTCCTTGGCCAACAAGGCACCCATCTTGGTGCTGTCGTAGGCATTCATCTGACAGCCAAAGGTCTTGATGAAGACCTTGCGGTTCTGGGAGGTTTCGCTCATCTGATGACCACCGCCCTCTAACCCATCCAGGGCCCCGATCCGATTCCAGGGACGTGGTGCTCTTCCTGTTCCCCCTGCTGGCCTGTGGCCAGGCGCCTATGGCGACCCAACTTCCCGGTATTCCGCCCGATTCGGCCACCACAGCCCGGTTCGCCGAGATCGCTGATGAGCTTGCGGCCCTGCGGGAAGTGCCCACGCCAGCCCCGGTGCCCATCCGGGTCATGAACAACGAGGCCTGGACCCTTCGAAGGGGCCAACAGGCCGTGTTCGACAGCCGGGACGACCATGCCCTGGCATTGGCCGGGCTTGGACTGATCGAGGGAACCAATGGGCTCGCCAGCCGACTGGCCCAGCGCCAGGAACCGGTGGCATGGGACCCCGAACTGGGTGCGATCCTCGCCACTGCAGGAGGATTGGAACACCCCCGCACCACACTCGCGGTGGCCCACAGCCTCCTGCCGTCCTGCGAGCCGGCGGCCTGGACCTGGGACGCCCTGCGGGTGGCCGATGCGATCCAGGAAGGCATGGCGGTGGTGCTGGCCTGGCAGTTGGCCCTTCGCAAGGCCGGACTCGCAACCCGTGGCCTGAACATCGATCCCACCTTGCCCCTGGAGCCCTGGCGGAAAATCCAACGGGAGGCACCCGCAGCCCTGGATGCCGACGACGATGCCCTGATGGCCCTCGGTACCGACGTGGTCCTCCGCCTGCTCAAGGCCGGGGATTGGCGAATCGTCGACAAGGCCTGCGACAGCCCCCCCTCTTCCACCGCGGCGCTCCTGCACCCCGAGCGGTGGGTGGGAGCCGAGGGTCCAGCGCCCGTGGGCCCGACCCACGTGCCCGACTGGGAACAGGCCGGCTGGCGACAGGTCCACAACGACCGCGTTGGCGAACTCGGCCTGGCCACCTGGCTGGCCAACACAGCCCAGGTGGCCACGGCTGCAGAGGCCCGAGAGCTGGCTGCTGGCTGGGAAGGCGACGCGGTCTCCGTCTGGCAGCACGCCGAATCCAGTGACCTCCGCGCAGCATGGACCGTGAACCTGGCACGGGCGGAGCGAAAGAAGCTGGCCCGGCTGCTCCACGGCCAGCTTCTCGTCGACGGTCGTGTGGTCGAAGTCCGTCCTGGACCTGGTGGTGCCCTGGTCTTCCTGGTCGGCGGCTCGGGCGATCCCATCGTCACCGTTCTGGAAGCCGCCAAGGGTGGAGCCGTGACAGTCCGCCTGGGGCCCTCTATCGACCCGGTCTCCTGGGAGCAGACCCTACGGCTCCAGGCCAGTCCCGCCTCCACTCAGGATGGCGTCGCCCACGTCGGCTCCCTGAACCTCCCCCTGGCCCAGGGCTGGATGGAGAGACGTCATGGCATCGATGGACAGGTGCTGAGCCTGCGCCACAGTCAGGCCCGAATTTACCTGGACCTCTACGAGAGCCCATCCTTGCTTGTCGGCCCGACCACCATCGCCGTGGAGCGCATTGCCCGGATGATCGCCACCCAACAGGGCGTGGACCGACCGGTGGAGGTCAGCGAGAATGGTTCCTGCGCCATGGCCACCGTGCTGGGTCGCGACCGCAACCGAAACCCCATCGAGATCCAGGTTCGCGCCATCCCCCAGGCGGATGGCGTGCTGATCACGCGGGCCCGGTTCCAGCCGCGGTCCGTGCCATCCGACTACCGACGAATGATGCGCAACCTGGAGACCAACTGTCAGGGGTCTGTCGCCCAGCGGACCTATTTCGATCGGATGGATGGACAGTAGCGGGCGTTGGCGAACAGCGCACACCCGTCGATCCGGTCAGCCCGGTAGAGTCCATCCGTGGCCTCGGGCCATGTCAGCCGCCACAACACGTCGCCGGTCTCTCGTTCGACCTCGACCACCGCACTGCGACCCTGGGTGTCCGAGAGCTCACAGGCCTCGCAGTGGGCGATGGTCACCAGCACATCCCCCGAGGGAAGTGCGTCCACGTCTCCCCAGGCCTGTTCTCGAAAATTGCGCTCGGTCCACTCCCAGCTCACCTGGGCGGTCTGTGCCTCCTCGTCCAGGGTGAACTCCACGGCGCGGCTGGTCTCCGTGGTCGGCCGGGGATTGCGATTGTCGTAGAACAGCACCCGGTCACCAGCGACCTCGGGAGAATGTGGCCAGTAGAACCAGTCCGCCTCGTCGGCCGGATCCCCGTCGGCGTCGAGAAGTTCATAGTCTCCCCCCGGGCCCAGAACCGACGTATGGCGCTCGGTCTCCGGGTCGATCCGCACCAGGACGTTGATGTCCCGCAGGTTCACATAGACATCCTTGAGGACCCCGTCTTCTTCAATGATCTGGAGCGCATTGGCGTGCCATGGGTCCCCTTCACCCGGCGCCAGCTCGCCCGCATCGACCGCAGTCTGGCTGGCGTAGCTCCAGACGATCTCCCCAGAGGGAACCTCGATGACCTCCACACCAAAGCCCGTCCATTCCTCTTCATCCAGCTGGTCACGGGTGGTGAAAAGCGCCGCAATCCGGCCTGATGGAAGCATCTCTGTGTCGTGGTGGTGGTTCACCCCGTCGACCGGCGCGGCCCCCTGGAACAACACGTTGTTGAACAGGTCGATGACCCGGGGGGGAGCCCCGTAGCCGCCCCCATAGAGCACGGTCCCATCCCCGAGATAGCTCGCATCGACGTTGGTGATGTTGTCCTGCAGGTCCAGGTACCAACGAACCCGACCATGGCGATCGAAGATCAACAGCTTCTGCTCGTCGACGTCCTTTCCATTCACGAAATGATTGAGCAGCGTATAGGCCCCCCAACTGCGCTCGGGGTCCCCCGAGAGCTCCGGGAGTCGGACCCAGTCCGGAAGTGAACCCGTGGAAAAGGTCGCCTCCAGTTGGCGGGTGCTTCCCTCCTGGGTGACCTCGGCCCGGCACTCATAGTTCGTGTCCGCCAACAGCCCCTGGAGGCTCAACAGGTGCTCAGTGGACGCCACCTCGGAGGACACCCAGTGCTGCTCCTGAGGCTCAGTCTGGTGGGCACAGCAGAGCCGAACCGTGCCCGGAGAGTTCAGTTGAACGCGGACCTGGCGAGCCGTCACCAGGCCATCGACGTCCTGCACCTCGCAGTCCACCAGCCAGTGGCCGGAACTCGTCTCTCCCGTGTCCTCGTCGCTGTCCAGCCCACCCGTGTCCTGGATCACCGGCGCGAGGCAGGTGTCCGGCAGAGGAGGGGGTGGCTCCACCTCGTCGCCTCCACAGCCGGGCAGCCAAAACAAGAACTGCAGCATGGCGGGACCATAGCCCCGTTGGAGGCCCTCCGGCAGCCGCGATGTCCTGGAGAGGACGCCCGGGGGCGGATATCGTCACCCCGTGGGGTCTCCCCTTGCCACTCTGGCCCGCCTGGTTCACAGGTGGGACCACCAACGCAGCCAACCCGGCTACCGGCTCGGGGGGGTGGCCGTGGGCCTGCTGGCAGCCATCCTGGTGCTCAGCCTGCCCAGCCCTGAAAGCCTCAGCCCCGCCGGTCACCGGACCGGCGCTGTCGCGGTGCTGATGGCCATCTGGTGGCTCGGGGGGGTGTTGCCGATGGCGGTGACGGCACTCGTTCCGCTGATCGCATTTCCCCTGCTGGACGTGATGTCGATCAAGGAGGCTGCGGCACCCTACGCCCACCACCTGAACTTCCTCATGTTGGGAGGATTCGTCATCGGGCATGCCACCGAGGAGGTGGGACTGCACCATCGACTGACGGCCTTGCTGCTCCGCCCAGAAGCTGTCAGGGCATCGCCGAGCCGGGTAGCACTGGCGATGATGGTGGCCGCAGCCATCATCTCCGGGCTGGTGTCCAACACCGCCACGATGGTCATGATGTTGCCCCTGGCCACCGCCCTGGCCGAGACGACAAACGACGGGGTCCGGACGAGGAAGACCTTTGTCCTGTGTCTGGCCTATGCCTGTACCATCGGAGGGGTCACCACCCTGGTCGGTACCCCCCCCAATGCGGTGCTCGCCGGACTGGCCTCCGACGCCGGACGAGAGATTTCCTTTGCCAGCTGGATGGCGCTGGGTGTGCCCTTTGCCATCCTGGCCCTGCCGGTGGCCTGGTGGGTCGTCACCCACATCGCCATACCGCTTCCCGCCCGCTTCGAGACCCCTCTGGAGGCCCCTCCTCTGCCAGACTGGCGCCCCGGGGAACGTGCCGTGTTGGGGGTGGTCGCTGGCGCCCTGTTCCTGTGGCTCACCCGGCGTCCCCTGGCCCTGGGGAACCTGGAGATTCCAGGCTGGTCGAGCCTCGTTCCCGGACAGGTCAGCGACGCCTGGGTCGCCATCCTTGCAGCGTTGGTGCTCTTCATGCTGCCTCGAACAGGCCCACCCCGAGAAGGAGACCCCATCGATGGACGGTTCCTCCTGTCCTGGCGCCGCACAGAGGCCGCCATTCCCTGGTCTGTCCTGATTCTGCTGGGCGGCGGTTTCTCCCTGGCGGCGGCCATCTCGTCCTCGGGACTGACCGCCTGGCTGGCCCAGGGCACCGTGAAGCTCGCCGACTATCCAATGGCGGTCTCTGTCATCGCCCTGTGCCTGGCGATGTCCTTCCTGACCGAGCTCACCAGCAACACCGCCACGACCCAGATCGCCCTCCCTCTGCTCGCAGCCGGGGCAGTTGCGGCCAACATGGACCCCCTGCTGTGGATGGTGCCGGCCGCGGTGTCGGCTTCCTGTGCGTTCATGATGCCGGTGGCAACGGCACCGAACGCCATCGCCTCCGAGGCTGGCGGGGTTCCCCCCGGGGACATGGCCTATGCCGGACTGGGCCTGAACTTCTGCTGCGCCGGCATTGCAGCCGTACTCACCCTGTTCTTGACGCCTCTGCTGTTCTGAGGGCCCAGGGACACCCCTGCGTCAGCGCTTCCGCTCGCAGGTGTCGTTGTCGCCCTTGAAGCACACCCAGGTCCCCGCCTTCACCTTGGACACAGTGGTCGTTCGTCGACCCTTCTTGAGGTAGGCGGTCACCGTGCACTTCTCCGCGGAGGAGATGGACAGGACGGCCTGGACATCCTTGTTGCTGTGGCGATCACCACCGCTGGTGCAGTCCGCCCGCACCTTCTTGGTGTCCGGCGCCTCGGAAACGAAGACAATCGCCGGGCCCTGGGGAACCACCGGTTCCGGCTCGGGCTCGGGCTCGGGCTCGGGCTCGGGCTCGGGCTCAGAGGGGGTCTCTCCGGCAGGAGGCTTCACGTCCGGAGACTCGGGCTCCTCCAGGCCGGGCTGGAGTGGCACCTCCGGCGGAGTCACTCCTGCCGGCACTCCCTCCGGTCCGGCAGGCACCTCGTCAGGAGTCTCCCCGAGGCCCTCGAGCAAGGAAGGCCCCAGTACCATCAGAATGCTGACGATCAGTGCCAGGGCGGTCAGGCCAGCAAAGAGACGGGCCAGTCGAACGCCCTTCTTGGGAGCCTCTGGTTCATAGGGCGTGTACGGTGCCGGCGGAGGCGGTGCGGCTGGCATCGGGCCGCCCCCAGGTCCCGGTGGAGGCCGCGGCGGCGGGGGTTGGGTCAGGTCGGGGTCGTCAAAGAAGGCCTCCACCGGCGCGGTCACCGGAGGAAGGGGCTCCACCACGGTCGGTCCCGATGCCGATTCGACAAAGCTCTCGGGTATGAGGGTCTGGGAGGACGGATTTCCAAGCTTCTCAGAGGGGATGGGGCTGAACCCGCCATCGATCGCCTCCGACTGGTCCGAATCGGGCTCGGCAAGAATCCGGGTGGCATCGTCATCGGCAGCATGCTGGGTGGGCATGTCCTCTTCGTAGATTCCCAGTTCATCCCCCAGCGGGTAGAGGGTCTCCGCCGCCGGCGCCGGTACCTGCCAGTCATCGGCACCAGGCTCACTGTTCGTGGGTTCGGGGATCTCATCGTAAAGGGCCTGGGCATCAGGCAGGATTCGGGTCTCCTGGCCGTCGAATTCCGGCACCACGACATGTTGGGTCGTGTCCTCTTCATCCACCATTCCGGGAGACTCCGAACCCGGCGGTGGCGGCCCTCCAGCGCCCACCCCTGGGGCCGGGCGAATGCGGGCGCCACTCTCGCTCTCCCGTATGCGGTCGACCACCTCTTGTTGGGCCTCTCGGGTCGAGATCCGTGTTGCCTGTTCGTCCCAGTCGCCCTCGTCTTCCGACCAGCCATCCTCCGAGGAGGCGCCCGGCGGCGGAGTTTCGGCGGGGAAGCCCTGGGCAGAGGCCGTCTTTCGGAGGAAGGGCGCAGAGATGGGATCCAGCGGTCCACTCGCTGGCGGTGTGAGCGAGGAAATGGTCGGCATCTCAGGGCTGATGTCCGCCCCTGCTTCCGGCGACTCAGAGGCCGCGCTGCCCTCGGCGGCCTCCACCCCACGGGCAGCCCCCGTGCCTCCGAACAAGGAGGGATCCGGCGGAAGTTCCGCCGAGGCAGGCAAGGTCCCCGAATCATCGACGTGTTCGATCTCGGCAACGGCCGCCGCTCGCAGCATGGCCCACCGGGGATCATCGTCTGAAACCGCCGTGGCGTCAGGCCTGCCGTCCAGAACGACGCTGGGCCCCTCCTTGTCCATCACCTCCACCTGGGCCCTGGTGAACGCGGCGGAGTCCTCGGAGAGAATGGAGTCGGTCAGCGGGTTGGGTCGGCCGGGTACATCTCGCCCCTTCTGCAGAGTGGGGGGCACGTGGGTCTCCGCCCATTCCGCCAAGGTGGGCCCGCCGATGGAACGGGCCAGTGCGCGGGCCCTCGTGGTGACGTCAGCAGCAGAAGGCCTCTCGTCCTGCTCATAGGACAGGGACGTTGCCAGGAGGTTGTCGAGTTCCCCGGCCTGGGCTCCTGGCAAGGCCAGCAGTGCCCGCATGTAGCTCACGCGATCGGCCACCATGGCGGCATGGCGCTCAGGACGCCCTCGGCCCTTGCCGAGCTTCTCCAGGGTCAGCAACTCATACAGGGTTGAGCCCAGGGAGTAGACGTCGGAGGCAGGGGTCTCCGGTTCAAAGAAGAGCCGCTCCGGAGGCATGTAGTCCACCGAGCCGAACTGCAGGTCCCGGGTGTGGGACTCCCTGGCGTCGAATTCGGCCCGAGCCACCCCGAAATCGAGCACCTTCACCAGGCCCGCGTCATCGACCATGATGTTCGACGGCTTGATGTCCCGGTGGATCACTCGGAGGGGCTTCTCCCCTGCCACCGGGGGCCGGTTGTACGCCGCGTCCAGGGCGGAAGCGACAAAGCCCGCGACCTCGAGCGCTGCCCGTACCGGCAGGCGCTCTCCAGTGGCCGTCAGTTCCTCCACGATGATCTTCAGATCAATGGCCTCGAGATACTCCATGATGATCGCGGCGCGACCATCGATCGAGGTGAGGTCCACGACATCGACGATGTTCCTGTGGCGCAACCATCCGAGCAGGCGCGCCTCGTCGCGCATGCGCTGTGCGATCTCCTCGTTTTCCGACCACCGCCTGTGCAGTAGCTTCACCGCCGCGAGACGGGAAAAGCCGTCCGCATGCATGAGTTTGGCGAGGTAGACCGATCCGAAGCCGCCGGAGGCGATCTCCCGGAGGAAGTGAAACCGCCGCGCTCCGTCGGCTTTGGGCAAAAGAGATCCTGCTCCGTGTGCGGTGGGCTGGAGTCCTGGGAATGTATCACGGGACCATCTGTGAGCCCCCCTTTCCACATCATTCGGAAGCGTCTCCGGCAAGTCAGGGTTCCAGGGCCGACCCAGGAGTGTAGGCTCCAGGTCGGAGGTAGACCGGTTGCCCTTGACCAATGCGACGGGAGTAAATGTCTGCCACGCCATCGCACGGGCGCTGGCCACGGCAAACCTCTCTCCCAGTCAGGCGACCTACCGGGTCGAAACGGCGCGGGTCTGGCTTGCCTCTCACGGCGAGGTCTCCCGCGGCGCAGTGACCCTGTTGATTCGGAAGCCTCGTCCCCTCACCCGTTGGGAGCCCCACGAGCTGGAAGGCTGGGTCAACCCGGACGGCGACCACCCGGGCATGGTCCTGGTACGCCTGGACGATCCGATCTTCGTGGACTCCCTGCCGGTGACCTGGGGCCGCTGGGACGGTCCAGCAGGAGAAATGCCCCGAAGATCCTCCCCAGAACACCCACGCCTCCAGGTGCCCCATGCGGAAGCCATGGCCTGGGTCGACAAACAGGGTCGAAGGCTCCCGACCCGGGCAGAGTTCAAGGGCTTGTGGGGAACAGCACGATTCCCCTGGGGAGATCGCGCGGAACCAGGTCAGGGGCGCGTGGGGCCCATCCGCTACAAGAAGCCTCACGAAGTGGGCCTGTACCCCTCTCATCGGGGATTGTTCGACCTCGGCGCATGGTTGTGGCACTGGCTGGATGACGGCACGGTCGCCGGCGGCGTGGCCGAAACGGAGCCGGTCTTCGGCATTCCTCCATCCTCGATTCTGACCCCCATCGGGTTCCGAACGGTGGCGGACCCTTGACGTGACCCCCGAAGAACACTGGTAGATTGGTCGCCATGCTGTTCCTTTCGTTGACGACCGCCTGCTGGATGCAGGTCGAGCCCATTCCTTTTGAGTTGGTGGCTTTTGAGAACGACCACGCCGCCGCCGAGGGCGCGGTGGTCGAAACCGTGGAGTACGACCTGGCATGCCCCGATGGCGAGCCCGCTCGGTTCTACATGGTCTACGACCCTTCCTGGACCGGTCCGCTGGCCACCGCGCTCGTGCTCCACTCATCGGTCTTCGACTACGTGCTCGATCCGAGTCCTGGAAGCCCCCCCGAGGGGAATCACTATGCCTCTGGACTGGGGGAATTCACCCGGCTCCACCGCGGCTGGGGGATTGCCAAGGTCTGGGAGACGTTGGGCATGTACCCCACGGTGGACGCCACCGAAGTGAACAACGGGGCCCTGCCAGCCACCCTCATGGAGAAGGGCGTGGCCGCGGTCTACCCGGCAAACTGCTGGGGCGATCTCTGGCACAACGAAGGCTCGGTCCAACCAAACGACGAGGAAGCAGACCTCTTCGCGCGAAACGGCCACGCTTTTGCGGTCAGGGTGGCCCGGTTGCTCAACGACCTGGACTTCCGCGTCACCAAGGGCATCGAGTTGCCCTTCGAGCCCGACCTGGAACGCCTGATCGTGGCCGGCCTGGGAGACGCCACAACAGGAGTGGTCGACCTGATCCAGAGGGAAGACCGACCTGATTTCATCGGAGCGCTTTTCGACGCTCCCGTCGACGACCTGAGCATCTGGGCCGAGGACAGCCAGTTTGCGGATCGAGGCAAGGGCCTGGAACGCATCTTCAGCTACAACCCTGCGGACCCGGACCCCGACTACCGGGATCCACCGGACTGGGTGGACCACAGCATTGAAGGGCTCGCCAAAGACGGGGACCTCGACGATATTCGTACTGCAGTGCTGTACTCCACGTTGGACCCCTCTGTGCCCTACCCTGACCTGCACTACACGGGAATGCTGGTGGCGGTGGAGGACCTGGAGAACCAGGATTTGATCTGGGCCACCGACACCGGGTCCGCATCCCACGTCTTCAGCAACAGCGACAGGGAGATCGCGCGGCAGTCCATTGAATACCTGTTGTCCGGCAACAAGCCGGGAGGACAATAGCCCCGGGCGCCCGTGGCACGGACCCCCAACCGCCGCGCCATGGGAGTCGCCTTCGGCGCACTCATCGGAGCCCTGCTTCCGGCCGTGTATGGCCTTCAAGTCATCCTGGACCAGACCCTGGGCACCGAGGTCTGGTTGGAAGGCTCCCTCCAGGTCCGGGTCGCAGGCCAGGACCCCCTCTTGTTGGAACTCGCCCTCTCCCCGGTTCCCGGCATCCAGGACGGGGTGGAGCTTCAGGGGACTGCCCGACTCCACCAACCGACCTACCCCTGGAAGTCCACCGAGTTCACGGGCGCACTCTGGCTCCGCCTGGAGAACATGCTCCTGGAGGCCCCGCCCGGTGCCATGGATCAAGGCTGGAGCGCTTCCTACACCGTCGGCGATGAACAGGGGACCCCCACACATTCACCGGTGCCATGTCAGGGGCGCCTCGTGGTGGAGGCCAACACGCAACGGTCCCCCGTGGGCTCGCAGCCTCTCTCCAAACACGGGGATCTGAACCTGACCGTGGCATTTTCCTGCACCAGTCCAGGACCCGATGGGAGGTGGGCCACAGGCGACGACCTCACCTGGCTCCTGAACGGTGACCTGGACCTCCGCAGGGCAAGGCGTCCACGTGCCTCCGCACCGCTTTGACACGGTTCGAGCAGGCCGATACCTTCGACCCTGCTGACAGTGGGACCGGAAGGCTGATGAAGACGGGTGATGTCGTCCGGGATCCCAATGGACAGGCCTACCAGGTAGGCCCCGTCCTGGGGCGGGGACTCTGGGGCAAGTCATACGCCGTGCGCGTGGGAGACGGGGGAGAAGAGCTCGTGCTCAAGGCTCCGCTGGTTCGCGCGGATTTTCGAGGCGAGGTTCCCGCATCGGATGAGTTGCTGGCCACCTGCCGCGAAGCCCTGTTGGAGCAGGGTCGAGTGCTGGAGCAGGCTCAGGTTCCCTTCCTTCCGCGCCTCTACGCTCGCTTCACCACCACGGCGGGAGTTCCCGTTCTGGTGCTCCCCCGGTACACCTCGACCCTGGACAAGCGCCTGAGCAATGGGGTCGGACTGAGCGAGGTGCTCGCCACCCTGCTGACCACGCTCGAGCAGATCCGTCAGCTCCCCGTGGGCCAGGGCATGCATGGGAACCTGAAACCCTCGAACATCCTGCTAAACGACCGCGGCGATGTCTTCCTCTCTGACCTCGTCACGCCAGCGTGGGCCCCGGTCGCGGGTCGCCTGCACGCCATCGCAAACGAGACGGTGCCCTACCTGCCGCAGGAGTTGCTGGGTTCCCTGGCCGAGACTTCCTTCTCCTCCACGGTCGACACCTATGCGGCGAGCATGATCCTCTGCCGGGCTGTCCTCACCGCGCGAGGCGGCGACGACCCCGATCCACCGACGCTTCCTCTCAAGGGCATGGACAAGGCCATGCTGCTCGATCTCAAGGACCAGGTGAAGGCCCGGATGAAAGAGGAGGACTCCAACCCACGATTCCACCTGCGGCTCGCCGAACGTGTGGCAGCCCTGCTGAACCGTGCCCTGTCCTATGAGACCAGCCCTTCCCCTCCCTACCGATTCAACCGCATCGAGGACCTGGTGCCTCGTCTGGAAGAGATCAAGGCCCTCATTCGCCCCGGCATCGTGGCAGTCGGAAAGGCGCTTCTCTCACGGCCCCCCGGGGTGGATACTTTTGAGACCGGGGAAGAGCTGTCCTTCTCGGTGTCCGTGGCTGCAAGCCAGGGTGTAGAGGCCCACGAGGAGATCAGCTGCGGGATCGCGGTCTTCAACGACGAGGGCGAGCGACTCAGGGAACTGGAGACCTCCTACACAGTGGACCGGCACCCCAGTGGGCGTTTCCGCTTCCTCTTCCGTCTGCCGCCTCTCGTACCCGGCGGGTACGTGGTCCGCGTGGCCTTTGCCATCCGTGACAGTGGGCACCAGCCCACCACCGCCGAGGCCCAATTCGCTGTCCAGGCCGCCCCTGGGTACGTGCCTCCCGAGGGTTCCGTCGAGGCCAAAGAGAGCGCCCTGCCCTTCCGCCGGGAAGAAGAGGCGGACACCGCCGTGTCTGAACTGGACGGGTTGGACGAGGGGCGTGAGCCTACCCCCATCGCGCCCAGTGGACCCCCAGCGCCTCCGCCACCGCCCCCATCGACGACCGGTCCCCCAGCGGACACTCCAGAGGTCGCAGCGGCGCCCGAAGCCCCTGCTGCGGCCCCTCCACCACTGGTGCCGTCAGCCCCCGCACCGGTCGCAGAGCCGTCCCCGAACCCCACTGCTTCGGCGCAAGTCGATCCCTCCGTGGACCAGGTGCTCAATCCCGGCACGTGGAGCGACCTTCCCCTTCCCAGTTCCAGATCGGTCAAGGACCTACCCGACCACCTTGCCGCCCCGGACGATCTTGCCGCCCCCCCCACCCCTGGGCCTGTGTCCCGTCTCATCGACCTGGTCCGGAGCGACGCCTACGTGGCCGTCATGCTGGGAGGCATCGTGTTGATCGCGCTGTTCCTGGTACTCCTGGCCGTTCTCGCGGAGTAGTTCATGCGCATCGAGTTGTCCCCTGTGGGGACCCAGCCAGACGTACTGACCATCGGCCTGACCGAAGCGGATCCCTACGCCCTTCCCTCTCTTGTGACCGCGGCCTTCGGACCCGCGCTTGGCCACCTGCTCGAGGAAGAAGAGTTCAAGGGCAAGGCAGGCACGACAGTCGAGATCCCCTCCTTCAACAAGCTTGGCCGCCGTTGGTTGCTGATCGTGGGGCTGGGCAGCGGGTCCACCGAGGATCTGCGCCACGCTGCGGGCGTGGCCGGCGACTTTGCCCGCAAGAAGGGGGCACGGGCCCTGGACCTGTCCTTCGGGGCCAGCCAGACAGAGCCCGAAGGGTGGGTCCGTTCCATGGTCGAGGGCGCGATTGCGGGGAACTACCGATTTGATCGCTACAAGCCCGAAACCGAGCGCAAACCTCCCACCAAGTACCTTCGGCTCAACAACAACACTGGCCAGGAAGCGCCAGCTCACCAGGGGAAAGTCCACGCAGAGGCCCAGAACCTCGCCAGGGACCTGGTCAATGAGCCGGCCGATGCGATCCACCCGGAGAGCCTGGCCCAGGCGGCCGTGAACCTGGCCGCGGACAACCTCAAGGTCGAGGTCTGGGACGAACACCGCATCCAAGAGGCCGGAATGGGTGGCATCTGGGGCGTTGGACGCGGGAGCAGCCGCCCCCCCCGGTTCGTGCACGCTCGCTTCACGCCCAAGAGCGGTGAGGTTCGCAAGCGGATCGCCATTGTCGGAAAAGGGGTGACCTTTGACGCAGGCGGCCTGTCGATCAAGAGCTCCAGCGGCATGCAGACCATGCGTTGCGACATGGGGGGTGCCGGTGCGGTGGTCGGCGTGCTCTCTGCCCTTGTCGAACTGGACCCCCAGACCGAGGTGCACGGGATCTTCGGCGCTGTGGAGAACATGCTTGGAGGCAATGCCTACAAGCTCGGCGACTGCCTGAAGATGTACAACGGCAAGCGGGTCGAGGTGCACAACACCGACGCGGAGGGCCGCCTGGTCCTGGCTGACTGCCTGTCGTATGCGAGCGAGTTGGAAGTGGACCACATCATCGACATGGCAACGCTGACCGGCGCTGCAGTCGTGGCCCTCGGCGAACACTTCTCAGCCCTCTACACGGACTCCGATGAGCATGCTGCCAGTTGGCTGGCGGCAGCAGCTTCCGCCGGCGAGGGCATGTGGCGCATGCCACTGGAGGCAAGCTACCGGGAGAAGCTCAAGGCCACCTGGGGTTCCATCAAGAACGTGGGTTCCCGGGAAGGCGGAAGCATCACCGCCGCACTCTTCCTCAAGGAATTCGTGGACCCGAACATCCCCTGGGCCCACTTTGACATCGCAGGTCCCGCCTTCCTTGGAAGCAAGGATCGTCACCTGGACGTGGGCGCCACCGGTGCGATGGTCCGGACCGTGCTGCGCTGGCTCGAAGCCCAGTAGGGCTACTCCACGCAGTCGACATCTCGGGCCAGGATCTTGTCAGCCATGGCCTCCTGGTGACCGATCCATCGCTGGATGACCTCCTCTTCCACTCCATGCTGGAGGAGGACCTTCCGAAGCAAGGCCAACCGTCTCCGGAAGTGGCCTCGGTTGATCGGCAGCGGTTTGTGGACCCTGTCCAGTGGCCGCCCGGTGTAGTTCTGGGGGCCACCCAGGTGCGCCGCTGCCAGTTCAACCTCCTTGGCCACGATGCGCCGACGGTCCTTGCCCTCGAACATGAACCCGATGATGAAGTCCTCGAAGACCAGTCCGATGAAGTCCTCGAGGATGGCGATGAGCCCCTCCGACCCTCCAATGCGCTCATAGTCCGTCATGGTTTACGCCCAAGTCCGACCAGGTAGAACTCCACCGACGTTCCCCGAACCGCCTCGGGCTTGATCCGCCGGACCTTCTCGAAGTGCTTCCGCACGCCCTGTGTGTAAGAGGGTGCATCCTGTCCATCGAAGACCTTGACGCAGAAGTTCCCACCGGGTCTCAGGACCTCCAACCCCAGGTCCAGAGCCACCTGGGCCAACGCCACCTGGCGAACATGGTCCCCGAAGCGATCGCCGGTGGTGAGGGGGGCCATGTCGGACAGGACCACGTCGGCCGGACCGCCCAGCGCCTCCAGGAGTTCCTCGGCAGAGACCTCCAGAGCCGATCGCTCCAGGAAGGTACCCGAAAGCCCTTCCGGGACCTCCAGATCGACCCCCACCAGTGCCCCTCGGCGCCCGATGTGCTGCCAGCTGAACCGGGACCAGGAACCCGGGTAACAGCCCAGATCCAGGACGCGATTCCCCTGCTTGATGAGCCTGGTTCGGCGCTGAATCTCCTCGAGCTTGAAAACCGAACGAGCCGGAAATCCAGCCTCACGGGCAGCCTTGGTGAAGCGATCTGCGCCCTGGTACTGCTTGGCGTTCTTTCGCTTGCGGCTCACCGCGAACTCGCCCGGACCGCTGCATTGATGATGGCCCAGGCCTGCTCGACCCCGGTCCCGTTCAGCGCGGAGAAGGGCACACATTCCTCGGGTTTCAACCCATAGGCCTGTCGCAGTTGCCGGACCTGGTGGGCCACCTTGGACCGCTTGAGCTTGTCGATCTTGGTGGCAAGCACCAACACCTGGAGGCGGGCCTGGCGCAGGCCCCACAAGAGGGTCGCGTCCATCTCCTGGGGCTTCCTGCGAGGATCCAGGAGCACCACGGCCAGCCGCAACATCCTCCGGTCTGCCAGGTACCCCTCCACCAGGCCTTTCCAGCGGGCCTGGACAGCATCAGGGACCTTGGCAAACCCATACCCAGGCAGATCCGCCAGCACCATCCGACCTTCCACCTCGAACAGGTTCACAGCCTGGGTCCGGCCGGGTGTCGACGAGACCCGAGCCGCCTTGCTCGTGCCCAACAGCCGGTTGATGGCCGAGGACTTGCCCACGTTTGAACGACCGGCAAAGGCCACCTCGGGCAATCCAAGGACGGGCACTTCCTCGGGATAGCTCCCCAGGAAGACGATGCGCTGCCCTGCGATGGGCTTGCGAAAGGTGGGCTTGCTCGACACGGGGCACTTCTAACGCTCTCCGGTCGTCAGCCGCGGAGGATCCAGTGCCCACCACCACGGCAACAGTCACGATGGGCAACCGTCCTGGGAAGGCTATGCTACCGATCGAATGAAGAGTTTCGCCTGGTCACGGGCCGCGCCACACGAGGACATCCGCAGGATTCCCGCGGATGGCCCGATCTACGTCATCTCCGATCTGCACATCGGGGACGGCAGTCGATCGGACGCCTTTCTGGCCAAGGACAAGGATCTCCTGCGCTTCCTGGCCAAGGTGAACGAGGAGGGCGCCACCCTGGTGATCGCCGGAGACGCGATCGACTTCTCCCAGGCCTGGGCCTTCAACCGGGTGCTCAAGGCCCATGCGAAGCTCTTCTGGGCCCTGAGACAGCTCGCAGAGGAGGGCAAGCTCCTCTACGTCTACGGCAACCACGACCATGACATGCGGTTCTACAAGGACATGCTGAGCTTTCCCGTCGTGGCCGGGGTCGAGGTCGGGGACCAGGTTCGCATCACCCATGGTCACGAACTGGACCCGGAGATCGGACCCTACTTGCAGGAGTCGGAGATCGCCACCCTGGTCCACCACCTGTTCGAGCGCATCCTGTCCACCTGGCTGCGGCTTCCCCTTGACCTGTTCTACACCCGCTGCAATCGGTTGATGTTCTGGTTCGGGCACAAGGCCCTCTTGATGAAACGCCTGAATGGTCACCTGTGGAAATTCGTGGATGGTGGGGCCAGCCTGGCCCGCACCGAAGCCAAGGCCGCCTACTGGATCCGGTCGAACATGGGGGATCCGGGCTGCCTCTTCAGGCCAGCCCTGGCACAGCTCGCCGCACAAACCCAACCAGTGCTCGTCTGCGGGCACAGCCACCTGCCAGGCGTGGTGCCCTGTCCCGAAGGACGGGTCTACGCCAACACCGGCAGCTGGACCTTTACCTCGGCGACCTATCTGCGATGGACCCTAGAAGACGGCCCGGTGGTCCGAGACTGGCTCAGCGGGCGGGAATGGGGGGCCGAACTCTACGAACCTCTCCTGCGCGGGGACTTCGATCACAAGACCGTCGATGACTGGTGGCGGGAGCACTACATGGGCCTGCTACGGTTCCGAAGCGGCGAGGAGCGACAGGGTAAGATCCCTCCCTGGAAGCCTGGGCAGTTGCCCCCGGCACCCGAGGTCACCCCATGAGCCCTCGTCTCTCGCCACCGTTGCTCGCAGTTCTCTGGGCCCTGTCGCTGCCCACGGTCGCCGGACCCCTCATGGATGCCCTCTCGCCGGAAGAACACCACCTCCGGTACTGCGAGGCGGCCGCGGAAATGGAGTGGGAGAAGAACGCACCGGAAGCCGCGATCCAGGTCTGGCACGACTGCTTCCAGGAGGCGGAACACCGGGGATACAAGGCCCTGTCACCCATCCTTCGGGGCAACCTCATCGTGGCGCAGACGCGCCGGGACTATGGCCGTCGGGAAGCTGCGGATCCCCTGCTCTACTCCCGCATCGTGCTGGCCACAGTCGCCCAGAATACCGATGCGACCTTCCCGGTAGACCTGGTGGACAAGCACTGGCATCGCCTCATGACGGACCCGGCGACGCGCCAGAACATGTCCAGTGTGCAAACCGTCACCCTGCGCTGGCTCAACAAGAGCGAGATCGACCCGGTCACCTATGGGCTGCTGGAACAGAACCTGCGCCGGCATGTGGGTGACATGGGGTTCAAGGTCTCCCTGCCGGACACCGCTCAGGCAGGAGAGGCCAAGATCATGGTGATGCTGGAAGGGGGAATCCACACCGGAGAACCGGTGGTCGAGGGCACCCTGACCTACACCGCGGTCGATAGCACCCTGGAGTCCATGCCCGTGAAGTTCAAGGAGCGGCGAACCCGGGGAGCCCCGGTGAAGGCCACTTACCAGGCACGATCCATCCGTCCCGAAGAAGCCCATGCTGAGGTCCTGGAAAACGTGACACTGCTCTTTGCCCTGCAGTTTCAGCACCGCGTGGTGACCGAAGTGTTCCGAAACTACGAGATTCCGGCGCCCTGAGCCCAACTTCGACAAGTTGAGTTAGACGGCAGCCTCTCTCTGGAGCGCCCATGCTCGTCGACGGCAGGCAGACCCGCACAGTCTGGATGGAAGGCCCTTTGGTCCGGATGATCAACCAACCGTTGTTGCCGCACCGCTTCGAGATCGCAGATTTTCCGGACTACCGGGCCACCGGAGAGGCCATTCGAACGATGGTCGTGCGCGGGGCTGGTGCCATCGGCGGCACCGCCGGCTACGCCATGGCCCAGGCAGCCCTGGCCGCACCCGAGAAGGGCTTCCACGCCCACCTGGCAGAGGCGGCGAGCTTCATCCAGGACACCCGCCCCACCGCACAGAACCTGTTTTACGCCGTGCGGCGAGTCCTGCGGGCCATCCAGGCCCAGGGGGACAACCTGCAAGCGGCCAGGGACGCGGCCGTCGCCGAGGCCCAGGCCATCGCTGACGACGATGCAAACTGCTGTGAGATCATCGGCCTGAACGGCGCCCCCCTGGTCACCGAGGGCGCCAGGATCAGCACCCACTGCAACGCCGGATGGCTCGCTTTTGTCGACTGGGGCAGCGCCCTGTCTCCCATCTACACCGCCCACCGGCAAGGCCGTCGTCCCTTTGTCTGGGTCGATGAGACCCGTCCCCGAAGCCAGGGGGCTCGACTGACCGCCTGGGAACTGGCCCAGGAGGGGGTGGCACACGCCATCCTCGCCGACAACGCCTCCGGCCACATCATGCACACCGGACAGGTCGACCTGGTCATCGTCGGAAGTGACCGCATCGCCGCCAATGGCGACGTGGCCAACAAGATCGGAACCTACTCGTCAGCGGTGGTCGCCAAGGCCAACGGCATTCCCTTCTACGTCGCGGCCCCCACCACCACCATCGACCCGGACTGTCCCTCTGGGAACCTGATCCCGATCGAGGAACGGAGCGGGGACGAGGTGCTCTACACATGGGGCTGGGCCGACAGCGGCGAGTTCATCAAGGTCCGAACCGCGCCCCTGTCCTCTCAGGCCCGGAACTTCGCCTTTGACGTGACGCCGGCCGAACTGGTGGCGGGCATCATCACAGAGAAGGGCGTGGTGGAGGCCTCGGTGGAGGGCATCGCATCCGTGGCGCGCCAGGAGCGCTGACGTGCCTGCGTCTGCTCGTCCCGAGATCAGCGCCGCCGAACGCATCGTGGTCAAGGTCGGCACCCGCGTACTGACCGACCCCCACGGGCGGCCGTCCCTGGCACGCCTCTTCGAAGTGGTCGAGGCGGTCGCCCGCAAGGTCCAGACCGGCTGCGAAGTCCTGGTCGTCACCTCGGGTGCGGTAGGCGTCGGAAGAGAGGTCCTGGGGCTGCCAGAGGTCCCCACAGATCTCGTCGACCGACAGGCCTGTGCCGCCGTGGGCCAACCCAAGTTGATGCAGCTCTATCAACAGGGATTCGACCAGAAGGACCTGGGATGCGCCCAGGTCCTGTTGACCGAGGCAGACTTCGACGACCGCACCCGGTACCTCAACCTGCGCCGAACCCTGACCGCACTCTTGCAGCGCAAGATCGTGCCGATCATCAACGAGAACGACGCGGTGAGCACCGAGGAGCTGGCCCTCTCCGGCAAGGTCTTTGGCGACAATGACCGACTCTCTGCCCTGGTGGCCACCAAGCTGGACGCGGACCTGCTGGTGTTGTTGACCGACGTGGACGCCGTGTACGAGCGGGACCCTCTGCTGGACCCCACCGCCCAACCCATTTCCCGCCTGGACCCGGACGAAGAGGGCCCCGAAGCAGGGAGCGGAGGAAACGGACCGGGCCGCGGTGGCATGGCGAGCAAGCTCACCGCCGCCACCATCGCCGCTCGGAACAGCTGTCACACGGTCATCGCATCGGGGCTGGTGCCCGGGATGTTGGACCGGGTCCTGACTGGAGAGGCGGTCGGGACCCACGTGGTCGCCCGTCCCGGCCTGGCCGCCAGGAAGCGCTGGATCGCCTATGCGACCGCCACCAAGGGCCGACTCCACCTGGACGCAGGCGCCGTGCGAGCACTGCGGAACAAGGGCGCCTCCCTGCTCGCGGCGGGGGTCAACAAGGTCGATGGACAGTTCCAGGAAGGCGAGGTGGTGGAGCTCTTCGGTCCGGACGGGGTGCTGGTCGGTCGCGGCATCGTCTACTGCGACGCCCCCACAGCCCGGCGATGGTGCGTGGGCGTCCGGCCCGATGGCGCACGGGGTCGCCACGCCCTGGTCCACCGGCGAGACCTGGTCCTCGCCTGGGAGGCCTCGTGAAGACACTGGCACTGGCTGCGCGAGAAGCCCAGAGGGTCCTTGGCGCAGCCGAGGGTGACCGACGCTCGGCGGCCCTGGTACACCTGGCCCACCTGCTGCAGGCACGCCAGGAGGAGCTGCTCCAGGCCAATTCCCTCGACCTGGAAGCGGCGGGACGACTCGGAGTGGCTGCACCACTGGTCAGTCGACTCGAACTCTCCCCCTCGAAATTGGAGACCCTGCGGGAAGGGTGTCTCACCCTGTCGACCCAGCCTGACCCGGTGGGGGCGGTTCAACTGCGCACCGAGCTCGATCAGGGCCTGGTGCTGAGTCGGGTCGCCAGTCCCCTGGGCGTGTTGCTGATCATCTTCGAGAGTCGCCCAGACGCCGTGATCCAGATCGGAAGCCTGGCCCTGCGAAGCGGGAATGCGGTGATGCTCAAGGGCGGTTCCGAGGCCACACACAGCAATCGCGCCCTGGTCACCTGCCTGCGAGACGCGCTGGCGGCAGCCGGGTTGCCCCAGGATGCGGTTGCCGGTGTGGAGGGCCGCGAGGCGGTGGCCGAGTTGCTGGAGTTGGACGACTGCATCGACCTGGTCATTCCCAGGGGCTCCGGAAGCCTGGTGCGGACCATCCAGCGATCCACCCGCATTCCCGTGCTCGGGCATGCCGAGGGGATCTGCCACCTCTACCTGGACGCGGAGGCGGACCCCGCCATGGCGGCCCGACTCGCGGTCGACGGCAAGTGCGACTACCCCTCCGCCTGCAACGCCACCGAGACCCTGCTGGTCCACCGTGCCTTCCTGCCACACCTGGCAGACGTCGGGAAAGCCCTGGCCCAGGCGGGAGTGGTCTTGCGGGCTGACACCGAATCCCAGGCGGTACTTCCCCAGGCCCTCCCCGCCGACATGGAGGACTGGCGCACCGAGTACGGTGACCTGGTGCTCTCCGTGCGTACCGTCGAGAGCCTGGACGACGCCGTGAACCATGTCCATCGATTTGGCAGCGGGCACACCGACGCCATCGTCACCGAGAACCCGGAGGCCGCCGCAGACTGGCTGTCGAAGGTGGACTCGGCCTCGGTCTTCCACAACGCTTCGACCCGTTTTGCCGATGGGTTTCGCTATGGTCTGGGGGCGGAAGTCGGGATCAGCACCAGCCGAATTCACGCCCGAGGCCCGGTGGGGGTCGAAGGCCTGTTGACGACCCGCTGGCTCCTCCGGGGACAGGGGCAGAGCGCCGGAGACTATGGACCGGACAGGCGCACCTTTACCCATCGAGACCTCCCCACCGACGGTTCCTGAACCGACGCAGGGGCAGACCCTGTTTCCCTTCGATTCACCGGGCCCGGGTCGTCGACCAGGACACGAAGGTCAGTAGAGCCGCTGGACCTTGATCGCCCGCGGACCGGAGGGAAGGACGACCTGGTAGACCTCGTCGGAGACCCGAATCCAGGGCTCCACAGCCTCCACAATTCCCTGGACCTTGCCGTGGCTCGCCCGCAGCCCCCCGAGCCACCACCGGGGATCGGTGACATAGACGATGTCGCCCTCTCCAGCCTGGATCGCTGCCGCAAGTGCGCTGGACATCGCGACCGCTGGAAGCTGTCCTGAACCCAGGAGAGCCACATCGCCTCCCTTCTCGAGAACCGCCGACACAAAGGAACTGGCGGACTCCGTCCCATCAGAGCCCTTGTAGTAGCGCAAGGCGTCGGACACGGTCCCCCAGACCAGCCCCTTCTGACGCTCTTCAGCGGGTGGCGTGGTGACCAGAGCCACAGCGACCCCGATCACACTGCTGACCGTCAGTCCATAGAGCGCCCGCATGTACTTGTACTGACGTGCCCCGTCGAAGAGGCCGTCTCCCACCTCCTGGGCCGGTACGCCATGGGCGAAAGGCGACACCAGCTCCGGCCAACAGATGCTGGCCACGATGGCCGCTGCACCCCCCACCAGAGTCGCCACTGCGGCCTTCTCCGTGAAGCGCCGCCAGAACACCGACAGCAGGAGCGCCACCACCAGGGGTGGGGTCACGGCAGCCGTGAAGGCACCATGGGCCGCGTAGATGGAATCGAAGCGATTGAAGACGGGGACCAGGCTGATCCCCAACAAGGTCACCCCTATCGAGGTGTACCGGGCGACCCGCAGCAGATCCCGGTCCGTACTCTCGGGCTTTAGCGGCTGGTAGACATCGTTGACCACGATGGCCGCCACTGCGGTGATGAGGGTGTCCACGGTGGACATCAAGGCCGCCGTCAGGGCCGCCATGATGAGTCCGAAGACCCCCGGTCGGGCCAACAACTCCGAGGTGATGAAAAAGACCTCACCGCCATCCATGCCCGGCGGCAGGATGCCCGCGTGCTCCAGGGCCTTTCCTACCCACCCGCCACTGGCCACCACGATGGCAGCGATGGGCATCAGGACGACCAGGACCGAGATGACCGCCTTGCGCCCCTCCTCGACACTCCGGGCAGCCATGAAGCGCATCAACATGCCCTGGTTCAGGAAGTAGAACGTGGCGGAATTCGCCATCGCGTCCTGCCAGAAGATGCCCACGGAGTGGTAGGCGGGGTCCACGTTGAAGTTGGTGAACGCCTTCCGGTGAACCCGGGGCATGTGCTCCCAGAGAGGTTCCATGCCCCCGAGCATCTGGGCCCCGAGAAAGATGATCAAGGCACCTGTGGCCAGCAGCATCACCCCCTGGAAGAGGTCGGTCATGATCACGCTGGTCTGGCCGCCAAAGGTCACGTAGACCGCCGAGATGCAGGCCACACAGACCGCGCCCCAGAAGACATCCCAGCCGAGCAGAATGTGAAGGGCCTTGCCCATCGTGAACAGGTTCACCCCGACATACCCGATCAGGTAGACGAGCAGCAGACCGGTCACCACATTGCGGGTGGACCGGCCGAAACGGCGCTCGAAATACTCGGGAACCGAGGTCAGGCGGTTGAAGTAGAGCAGCGGCAGCCAGCCGAAAATGAACAGCGGCAGCCAGAACCAGTCATTCAGGTAGGTCTGACTGCTGGCCAGCCCGTAGTTGTAGGCGATCTTGCTGTACTTGACGAAGCTGTAGGAGCCGATCGTCGTGGCCACCAGCGAGAAGGCGATCAGCCACCACGAGAAGCGCTGCCCGGCAAAAAAGAAGTCCTTGGTGCTCTTTTGTTTGCGGCCAAACCAGGTCCCGATGGCCAGGATGGCCACGAAATACGAGATCATCACGCCGTAGTCGAGACCGGTTCCCAGAATGCCGGACTCCAGGCCCTCTCCTTCGTAGGGCACCGCCGGAGCAGTCTCCATCTCGGCATACTGAAGCCAGCCCTGGAGAGCCGCGAAGAAGACCAGCCCCGACACCAACACCAGCAGGTTGCGGAGGGGTCTGCCCGAGGTTCCCACATAGCCCTGACGGCCGGCGTAGATCAGACCAACCAGGAAGACCAGGGTCCCGAGACCATACTGATAGAGATACGGATCCATGACGCCCTCTATCAGGGCAGACTGTCCCCCGGAAACGCGGCAAGAGTGGCCTTGACATCCCTGGCCAGCCAGCGCCTGGACTCAGGCTGGGACCGGACCAGCGCTTCATCCAGCAATTTCCTCGCCTGGTCTGGCTGACCGGCGTTCAGGAGCCCACGCCCTTCCAGCCACAGGCCGATGACCAGGGTCTCCTCGTCACCCAGCCCGTCGGCCCGAGCCCGGGCGTCCCGAATGAGGGCCAGGCCCCTGTCCAACTCGCCCCGCTCCGCCCGCAGATAGCCCAGAAAGACCTCGTTGAAGGCCACCGCCCTGTCCAGGCCGATGGCTCGTGCTGCGTCCCGGGACTGTTCAAAAGCGGTCCAGGCCGGGCCGAGGCGCCCCAGGCGGAGAAGCACGTCCCCGATGTTGTGCAGGTTCACGATCTGGCCTTGTTGGTAGCCGGTGTCCTCCCGAAGGGTCAGCGCCTCTCGAAAGCAGGAAAGGGCCTGTTCCAGCCGGCCCGTCTGGAGGTGCACGAGCCCCAGGTTGTTGATGACCTTCCCCACCAGGAGCCGGTCCCCACTGGTGTCGGCAAGTACCCGGGCCCGCTCCAGGTACTGGCTGGCCCGCACGTCCTCCCCGACCCGGATGAGCAGTGTGGCCACCATCAACAGGGCATCCGCTGCCGCCCCAGCGTCCTCCAATCCGGAGGAAAGCCCCAGCGCCTCGTCACAGCAGGTCTGGGCCTTCGCTGCGTCCCCCTGTTGCATCGCCAGGGAGGCCCGACTGGTCAGGGCGTCCACCTGGCGCCGCAAGTCCCGACGAAGGCGGGCCTGGCTCAGACCTTGATCCATGTGCGCAGTTGCCAGGTCCAGCCTGCCCTGTTCGACATAGAGCTGGCCCAATCCAAGGTGACAACTCGTCTCCAGGTCACCAAGACGACCCTCGCTGGCCAATTCCAGAGCCACCTGCAGGTGCCGTTCAGCCAGCCGGAAACGCCCCAGCAGCGCGGCTACTTCGCCCGCCCTGAGGTGCAGGACCGCCTCACCCTGGAGGCGCAGATCAGCGTCCTCATCGAAATGCACACTTCGGGCAGTGCTCACGCTGCTGTTCATGAGAGCCGGATCCGGCGCTGCCGCCTCCAGCCAGCGAATGGCCTTGCGATAGCTCGACAGGGCACGGTCCAGGAATGACGCCCTGCGATGCAGATCGCCGGCCCTCTGTCCGTACCGAGCGGCATCCACCAGCCGTCCAGCAGCGGCACAATGGCCCGCCAGCGCCTCCAGGTGAGGTTCCAGCCGGTCCTTCCACAGGCGCTCCATGCCCGCTGCGACCATCCGGTGGTGATCCCGCAACTGGACACCCAGGATCGAGCTCCGCACCACCTCCCAGACCATGAAGCTCGCAAAAGTGAAGTGTTTCTCGCCCCCTTCCGGGTGCAACAACCCGTGGTCCACCAGGTCGTCCAGAATCGGCCCAGGGTCATCCAGTCCCATCGCCTGACCCAGCAAGGCCTCGCTCACGGACATCCCGATGGTGCCCGCCAGCTGGAGCGCTCCCTTGGAAGCCGAGTCCAGGGCGTCGATTCGCGCACTGATGAGCCCCTCCAGGGTGGGGGGCAGAACCGCTTCGTCCATCCCTTCCACCAGGTCCGCGACCCCGTCCTCGATGTGGATCCGATCGCCCTGGAGCAGGGCCTTGACCAGCTCTTCTACGTAGAGGGGGTTGCCCCCGGAGGACCGCACCACCAGGGAGGAAAGAGCCTCTGCGCACTGGCTCGCGCCCACCAGTTCCGTGACAAGTCGCCCCTGGGCACTCTCGTCAATGGTCCCCAGACGAATGACTGTCTGCGCCCGCTCGAGCTTGAGCCCGGGGTCCCCGCTCCAGGTCAGCAACCAGAGAATCGGAACATCCTCGGTGAGCCGGAGCAGGTGGTGGAGCAGCGACCTCTCCGTGGGGTCGTTGTAGTGGATGTCCTCCAGCGCCAGGAGAACCGGGCCCTCCCGGGCCAGCCCCCGCAGCAAACGAAGCCCCACGTCAAAGAAAGTGGCCGGGGGTGGAGCATCGGAGGGATGAAGGTCCAGGGCAAAAAGATGGGCCAGAGTCGCCGTGTCCGAGGTCCCCAGGTTGAGTTCACCCAGTCGAGCCAGGGAGCCACGAACCCCCTCCGGATCCGCGTCGGATTCGATACCGAGGATTCCCGCGACCAGCTCCCGGAATGGTGTCAACGGCCGATCAGATCCATAGGGCTGGGTTCGACCGCGGAACATCGGGAGACCAGACCGCGCCGACAGGAGCCCCAACTCCCGGACCAACAGGCTCTTGCCACTCCCGGTCTCTCCCCGAACCCCGAACACCCCGCCACGCCCCGCAGCCAGGTCCCGTAGACCGTCTCCCAGTCGTTCCAGTTCATCGCCCCGCGGGATCCAACGGGCAGCGAGAAGCGGACGGGCCCGGCGCCTTCGCTCCTCGAGAGAGAAACAGGGGGTCTGTTCACGGTGCCCTTGTTGCCTCAGACGAGGACCCGCGGCAAAGCGCCAGTCCCTGGAGGCACGGGAGGCCACCTCTCCGGAAACCAGGACCTGGCCGGGCTCGGCCGCCAGGGCGAGCCGGCGAGCCAGCTTCAAGGCATCTCCCCGCGGGAGACAGGACCAGTCCCCCTCTGAGCCCGAGAGAACCACTTCACCCACATGCAGGCCCAGGCCAGCGTCCGCAGCCAGTCCCTGCCGACGCATGCGACTCAGGGACCGAAGCAGGAACCGGGCCGCATGGCAGGCCCGCTCCACATCTTCCTCGTGGGTTCTTGGGATCCCGAAGACCAGGGTGAAAGTGTCATCGTCAAACCGCTCCAGCCAACCGCCGTAGCGACCACCGGCCCGCTCCACCAGGCGTCTCAGCCGACCGTATCGACGAACCATCGCATCCGGGTCCAGCACCGCCGAGATCTCGGTGAGTCCGATCAACTCCCCCGAGAGGACGGCCACCGGTTTGCGCTCGGAGACCGGCCCGCTGGACCGCCCCCCCTCGCCGGACGCGGTCGTGCCCAGTCCCTCCGCCGGGGTGTGGGTGTGCAGGCTTTCCTCGGTGCGTGAGTCCTCCAGCCCGCTCCGGGTGTCTGCCCGTCCCAGATCCAGCACCAGGTCCCCCATCTTCAAGGCCGCCCGGTCGGGACCGAGTTCCTCCTGCCAGACCTCCCGAACAAAGGAACCCAGAGTGGCGTCGTCACCCCGGAGTCCCTGGGCATAAAGCAGCGCCCGGAGCTCCTCCTCCAGTTCACTGGCCGTACCAAAGCGATCACCGGGGTCGCGGGCCAGCGCCCGCTGGAGAATGCCCCAGAGCCGATCGGGAATCTCCGGGTTCTCCTCTCGCGGATCGGGAACGATGGCCTCGCGGACCAACCGCAATTTCTCGTCCGGATCGCTGTGGGCGAAGAGCCGGTGGTTGACCAGCAGCTCATACAGGACGATGCCACAGCTGAAGATGTCCGAGCGGTGGTCCAGTGCCTCACCCTTGGCCTGTTCCGGGCTCATGTAGGCGAACTTTCCGCCGCCTGGTCTTCCACCGCCTCCGGGGTCCGCATCCACCTCGCCGGCCAGACGGGCGATACCAAAGTCCAGGAGCTTGACCTGGCCCTCAAAGGACACCATCACGTTGTGCGGGGACACATCGCGGTGGATGATTCCCAGGGTCCTCCCGTCCGGATCACGTCGTCCGTGGGCATAGCTCAGCCCCCGGGCCAGGCAGGCCCCGATGTGCACAGCCAATCCCAGGGGAAGGCCTTCGCCCCGCGCTCGCAGGCGCTTCACGGTCCGGGTCAGATCCCGTCCATTGATGAACTCCATGGCCATGTAGGTCTCGTCGCCCACACGCCCCAGTGCAAAGACCTGGACGACGTTCGGGTGCGACAGCAGCGAGGAGATCTTGGCCTCCTTGACGAACATGGAGACAAAGCGATCGGACCAGGCAAGCGCGGGGAGGATCCGCTTGATGACAAGACGTTTCTGGAATCCCTCGACGCCAAAGGCCCGGGCCAGAAAGACCTCCGCCATGCCCCCGGTAGCGATGCGCTCCAGGAGTTCGTAGTCGCCAAACTGGGCAGGAAGATCCATGGAGGCGAATCCGCGGCTCCAAAAGGGCTATCGGCTCAGGAAGGGACAGGCTCCTTCAGTCTTCATCGCCGCGAGGATCGTAGGGGTTCAATTCTGCAAACCGGGCCATGAGTTCCCGGCTCTCGTCATCGACCAGGGGTGGAGGCACCACCCGCAGCAGAACCAGGAGGTCCTCCGCCCGCCCGTCCGGACCGGTCGCCCCCTTGCCTCGAAGTCGCAGCCTGGACCCACCGGCCGTGCTGGGAGGAACATTGACCCGCACCGTTCCCTGGGGGGTCTCCACCGAGACCTTGCCACCCAGCACACTCTCCGCGATGGAAATGGGCACCACCAGCGCTTCACCAGAGGCGGTCGGGGTCTGCTCACGGGTGGGAGCACCCCTCCGGTCCTCGGCCGCGGCGACGTGCACATCACAGACCAGGTCCCCATAGGGTCCACCGCCCGCCCCGGCATCCCCCATGCGAGGCACCCGCAAGGTGTCTCCATGGGCTGTGCCCGGGGAAATGCACAGGTGATGTACCTCTTCCACCCGCTTCAGGGTGCGGCCATCATCCATCCGAACCAGCCGTGAATAGTCGAGCCGAATGGTGCCCCCCCCATCGGCCAGCATCCGCCCCAGGTCGACGTTGAGGATGACATCGCTTCCAGGTGCGGGCCCCTGAGAATCTTTCTTGGGGGTCGGCCCGGGGGACGGCGCCCCGCTCGGATGCCCCGAGCCCGTGTGGCCAAAGCCGAAGTCCAGAATTCCGCCGTGATCCCCAAAAATATCTTCGAGGTCCATCTCCGAGTGGGACTGAGTGTGGGTCGTGTTGGCCTGTCGCGCGGTGAAACCACTGGATTGAAAACCGAAACGTCCCGGGGGCGGGCGACCGATGCCCTTTCTTCGACGGTCGTACCGCTGGCGAGTCTTGGGATCCACGAGCACCTCGTAGGCCTCTCGGATCCTTTTGAACCGCTCCGCCACCGCGGGATCCTCTCCAGCGACGTCCGGATGCACCTCGCGAGCAAGCGCACGAAAGGCCTTCTTCACCTCTTCCGTGGTTGCCGTCTCGGAAATTCCGAGCACCTCGTAGTGGTCCTGAATCGTCGCCTCCAGGGAAGAACGAAGGATTCTAAAGGGTCTCACACCGGTCCGTCAGGATACGCACATGGACCTGTTAGGAACTTGAAGGATTCTCTGTCTCTTTGCTTGAGGCTGACGGCCTCCGGTCCGACTCCATTGACGTGGTGATCCGGCGGAGGCTATCGTGCATCAGCATGGGCTTGCCGGCCGATTCGAGGAGGGTATGGGCAAGTACAGCAACCCGGGTGGGCTCAGTTGCTCTTTCTGCCACAAGCCACAGCGCGAGGTGGACAAGATAATTGCGGGCCCAAATGTCTATATTTGTTCGGACTGCATCAAGCTGTGTCTGGACATTATCCGTGAGAACGGCCAGCACAAGCCGATCGCATGGGGGCATCAGAAGATTCCGCCCCCGGCTCGGATCAAGTCATTTCTCAGCCAGTACGTGGTGGGACAGACCCAGGCCAAGCGCCAGATCTCGGTGGCGGTCTACAACCACTACAAGCGTCTGGAAGCGAACAAGCGCAACGACGGCACCAGTGATGTCGAGATCCAGAAGTCCAATGTCCTGCTGATCGGCCCCACCGGCACCGGCAAGACGCTCATCGCCCAGACCCTCGCCCGGTTCCTCGATGTCCCCTTCGTCATCGCGGATGCCACTTCCCTGACCGAGGCCGGGTACGTCGGCGAGGATGTCGAAAACATCATCCTGAACCTCTACCAGGCCTCCAACAACAACCTGGAACGCACTCAGCGGGGCATCATCTACATCGACGAGGTGGACAAGCTGGCCCGCAAGAACTCCACCAGCAGCGTGGGGCGGGACGTGTCCGGCGAAGGCGTGCAACAGGCCCTCCTCAAGATCCTCGAGGGCACGGTCGCGAACATCCAGGTCCGTGGCAACAAGCGCCTGCCCAACCAGGAGTACATCCAGGTCGACACCACCAACATCCTGTTCATCTGCGGCGGCTCCTTCGAAGGGCTCTCCAAGATCATCGGGGACCGTGTTGGATCGCGAAATGTCGGCTTCCTCGCCGAGCACCACCTGGCTCCCAAGGACCACCGGGAGTACCTCAAGCAGGTCAAGACCGAGGACCTGACGACCTTTGGACTCATTCCCGAGTTCATCGGCCGGATCCCCGTGACCGCCGTGCTCGACCCACTGAGCGTAGATGACCTGGTGCACATCCTCCAGGAGCCAAAGAACTCCCTCACCAAGCAGTACCAGAAGCTCTTCCGGTACGAGAAGGTCAAGCTGTCCTTCGACGATGACGCCCTCACTGCCATCGCGGAAAAGGCCGTCGAGAGACGCGCGGGGGCCCGGGGTCTCCGGACGGTGTTGGAACTGATGATGCTCGAACTCATGTACGAAATCCCCTCCAGGGACGACATCAAGGAAGTTGTCATCACCGAAGACATGGTTCGCAACGGCATCCGCGGAGACCTGACGCTCTCCGAAATGCTCACCGCTCCGGCATAGGCAGGAAGAGCGAGGGCAACCATGGGCCCCGGAATTCTCATCGCCTCGCCGCAGATGAAGGACCCGAATTTTGAGGGGGCGGTGGTGCTCCTCTGCCAGCACGACCGTGACGGTGCTCTGGGTGTGGTCGTGAACCGCGCGACCGAATTCACCATCCAGGACGTCATGGACAGTCTCGAGGTCGACCCGGACCAGGTCATCAACCACCAGGTCCTGTGGGGTGGCCCTGTCGAACGAGGCACCGGATTTGTGATCTTCAAGGGGGAGGTGGCTGCCGACAGCGGGTGGAACCTGCCCGGGGGGGTGGCGGTGTCTCCCAGCCGTGAACAGCTCGAACGCCTGATGACCACCCAGTCGGACTACCACCTCTGCCTGGGCTATGCCGGCTGGGGCCCTGGCCAGCTGGAGATGGAGATCAGCACAGGCTCCTGGCTCTACACCGACGTCGACCTGGAACTGGTCCTGGGCGACGACCTGGAAGCGCGCTACGAGGGCGCCCTGGCGGCGCTTGGACTCTCACGAAACCAGGTCTGGATGACACCTGTGGACGAATGAGGCCTGGTCCTGGAGCCCGGTGAACAGGGCCTCCACCCCCTCTTTCCCACCCGACTGATCCACCTCTTTAAAGAGGAGCTCATAAGTCCATCAATATATGGAAGATCTTGTGTATTTTTGATAGGATCCGAGCTGATCCTCAACCAAAATATATCTAGAGGCCTTGACGCGCATATGTCCGTTGCACGCTCCGCCTTCTCCCTCACCGCCTTGAGCGTTCTCGCCTTTACCGGCTTCAAGCTCTACCACGCCTCCGCCACCAGCTCGGAGCCCGCCCCCGTCCCCGCGCTGGTGGAAGCACAAGAGACGGAGGAGACGGCCATCGCCGAGGCCATCGACCCCGTGGTTCGCAAGGTCGTGAACCACACGATTGCCAGCGGTGAGACCTTTGGCGGCATCCTGTCCCGCTACGGGATTCAGAATGTCACCAGCATTGTCGAGGCCGCGTCACCCCACAAGGACCTGACCCACATCCGGGCAGGACAGATCCTGGCATTCCTGTTCGAGGACGAAAGCGCCACCTCGATCTCCTATGCCCTGGACGAAGACCGCACGCTGGTCATCTACCTGGACGATGGCACGCCTCGTGTGGAACTGGACCAGGTCGCCTACGACGTCGGGCTGGAGATCCGCGTGATGGAACTGGAGGGATCCCTCTGGGCCACCGCCGTCAACGCAGGCCTTCGCGCCGCGGACATTGTTCAGCTCGCCCGCATTTTTGATTACGAGGTCGACTTCAATTCCGAGCTACGCGCCGGGGCACGCCTGATCGTCGTGGGCGATGCACTCTTCGAAGAGGGCAAGTTCATCCGGTTCAGCGCATTTCGGGCTGTCCAACTGGAGAACCACGGAAACACCACCAGCGCCCTGAACCACGCCCACAGCGATGGAGAGGAAGGCTGGTACCACGTAGACGGCACTGCCATGAAGCGGGCGTTTCTTCGCAGTCCACTGGCCTTCTCCCGGGTGACCTCGGGGTTCAACCCCCGCCGCTACCACCCGATCCTGAAGAAGGCTCGCCCCCACAACGGGACAGACTTCGGGGCCAAGACCGGCACACTGGTTCGAGCGGTGGCAGACGGTCGGGTGACCCTGGCGGGTCGCAACGGCGGCTATGGCAACCAGGTCAAGCTGGACCACCCAGGGCCCTACAACACCTCGTACAGCCACCTGCATCGAGTCAAGGTCCGCAACGGTCAGAAAGTCCGGCAAGGAGACATCATCGGCACCGTCGGGTCCACCGGCCTGGCCACCGGCGCCCACCTGCACTACGAACTGCGCGTCAATGGCAAGCCCGTGGATGCCATGAGATTCAAGCTTCCGACAGCCCTCACCCTCCCCGCAAGCGAGCGAGGGCGCTTCGAATCCACCCGCAATTCCTGGCTGCCCGTGCTTGAAACTGCAGCATCCCCGGTGGTTGCAGAGGTCGAATAGCACCCGGACTGGCTACCATTCAGGGATGTGGACCGGCTTGCTGGCAGTGACACTCCCCGCCTGCGTCGCCCCGAACGAGACCCAGCATGCCTGGGTCGCGGCGGGTTCAGCGGCTGAGCGCGAGTTGCTCAGTACCTTGCCGGTGGGCTTCGCCGAGGGCACGGAAGACAATCGGATCCGCGTGGTGGGGACGCCAGAGGAACTCGACCGGGTCGAAGCCGCCGGGCTCATCGTGGACCGGCTGGGCCCTCCCCTACCCCTTCCAGCGATCTACCCCTCCGCAGAGGAGGTCGAAACCACGCTCGCGGACTGGCAGGACACCTGGCCAGAACGGGTGGAACGGGTCCTGTTGGGCCGCTCCAACGAGGGGATGCCCCTCTGGGGAGTTCGGCTGGGAGATCCGGGTGCCCCAGTGCTTCACCGCGTGGTCTCCGGGATTCATGGCGACGAGGCCTCGGCAGTGGCTGTCGGGTTGGCACTCGGCGAAGCCCTGCTGGCAGGAGCCCCCCCTTTTGGCGACCTGCTGGCAGACCAGGCCATCTGGCTGGTTCCCCTGGCCAATCCCGATGGCTACGAGGCCGGAAGTCGCTTCAACCGGAACAACGTCGACCTGAACCGCAATTTCTCCTATCTGTGGAGCCCCAGCGAGTACGCCCCGGGCACAGAGCCCTTCTCGGAACCGGAGACCCGCGCCCTTCGCACCCTCTCCCTTGGACTGGGGGCACCTCTGGGTCTGGCGATGCACGCCGGTGCCACAAACCTCGGCTACGTCTGGAACCACACGACAGACGACACCGTTGAGGAGGACCGACTCTTCGCCCTGGGGCAGCGCTACCTGGAGGCCTGTACCCAGGAGGACTTCTACCTGACCAACGGCGCCGAGTGGTACACGACCCGAGGAGACCAGAACGACTGGTCCTACGGGGAACAAGGGACCCTGGACTTCACCCTGGAAGTCTCCACGGACCGGGCGCCTGAGTCCGGGGACCTGGAACCCCTGCTCGAGGCACACCTGCCGGCTCTGGCCGCCTGGTTTGCGCAGCCCGTACTGCTCCAGGGCCAGCTGTTCAGTGCCGAAGACAACCGAGGTCTGGAGGGCCTGATGGTGGCCGAAGGGGCCACAGATCCCTTTGTGACGGACCCCACCGGGCGTTTCTCCCGCTCCCTGGAGACCGGGGACTGGACGGTCACCGTAAGTGCGCCCGGCCATGCCACCGAGTCCTTTTCGATCACGCTGGACGACAACCCTGCCCAGCAGTTCTGGACCCTCACCCCGACCACGCTGGTCTCACTCCGACCGGACCCGGTTCGGCTGTCCCAGGGCGCCACAGACACGACCCTGGTGCTCCCCGACATCGACCCTCCAGACACCATCACCCTGACCCGCCCCGGGGTCGACGACCTGAACCTGGCCTTTGACGGGACGGGCTACCCGGTGAATCCGTCCGTCCTGGTGCCAGGTCCCTACACCCTTCACGGAGAGGACTGGGTCGCGCCCCGGGCCGTCTTCGCGGGGGCCCATGACGACCGGGTCACTGTGATCGAGGTGAGCCTGGAACCTGACTGCGTGGTCTTGGAGGGACAGGGTTTCGCGGAGGGCATGAAGGCCTGGGGGATCTGGGGCCTGGATCGATCCATGATCCCCCTGGAGATTCTCAGTCGCGACGATGGTCGTCTTGTCCTGGACCGAGAGCCACTCCCCGCCGATGGAACCGTCGACCTGTTGCTGGTGTCCCAAGGTCGCGAGGTGGCAGTCATCGACGTGCTGGGGAATCCCGAACTGGATACCGCGGCTCCGCCCGATAGCGGGTGGTCCGAAGACACCGGCGAGTTCCGACAAGGTCCCGGCGGGCGCTGCACAGCGCTTTCCCGTACGCCTACAGGTTGGGCGCTGGTCGCAGTCCTACTTTCCCTGCTGATTCGTCGATCCCGCAGGCCCTGGTGAACCCCGTGAAGCGAACACTGACGCTGCTGGCCAGCACTCTCCTCCTTGCCGCTTGTGACCGGGACGCCTTGGTTCCCGAGTCCAGCTTCTCCGATGCGGTCAAGGAAGCCTATTCGGAGTGCAGCGAGGCCGAGATTCGCTTCCTGGCCGCCAAGCACGGCATCCAGACCGCCTTTGCGAATTGCGGCTCCAACAACTTCGTGCACTTTGCCTGGTCGCCAGACGGCTTTCGTCTCTACTTCCAGCTCCCGCTGGCCGGTCATGTCATGAACGCCGAGGACAAGACCATCGGCGCACTGCCCACGGAACAGCCAGTGAGCAACGCGGTCTGGCTCGCCTCGGATCTGCTGGCCCTGCCTCTCGCACCCACTGAAGACAGCACCTCCGCCCGGGTGGTCCTGTACAACCTGGCCCAGGCCAGCCTGGAAACCCTGGAGGTAGGGGCAAACAAGATCGCCATGCTCCAGGCCACCGGGCGAAGGGACCAGTTGCTCCTGGTCGTGCTGGACGACGAGGAACAAGCCACCTTCAGCCGAGTGGACTTCACCAACCAGACCGTCACGCCAGCCCTGACCTGGTGGTCCGGAACGCTGGAAAGCTTCACCTACGCCCCGAAGCACGACGCCGCCCTGATCGGTTCCGGCGGCAAGGTGACCTGGTACAACAGCGAGACCGGCGTGGTTCTCGAGGTCATCGAGGATGCCACGCGCGCCACCCTGCACCCGGACGGCCGCTACCTGGCCGTGGAGACCCTGGGGGCCCCCATCAGCCCGTTTGACCAGCGGACCTGGGGGGAGATCAGCGACGAAGCCCGAGAGCGGGAGTTGCGTCGGCAGAAGGAGTGGCTGGCCCGCCAGCCCGACTGGGTGCCGAAGGAGGTCAAGCCTCCGGTGATCGACATCATCGATCGGGAGTTGGACCAGCGCTGGCGCTTCACGGCGTTCTACGGCGATCGCTTCCAGTGGTACACCGCCAGCCCCGATCCCATGCGCCATGCCTCGTTCGTGTTGTGGGGAATTGAAGAAAAGGAACTGAACAAGAACATCGCCCTGACAGATCTCTCCGAACGCCTGCGCTACGCCGCTGGCGGAGACCTCCCCATGGGCATGGCGATCTACGAACCCCCTGGCGCCCCAGAAGCGGGTTCAACAGAGACCCCTTCCGAGGTCAGCGAATAGGTCCGGATACGCCTCCGTCGATGGTTTCACCCATTCGCAGGAGAAATCGTCGTATTTTCCCTCAGGCATGCACCTTGCGTAGAAGCAGGCGTTGTAGGAGGAATACATGCCCCACGGTGTACGCCTGACCACCAAGGAACGTGATCGTCTCATCCTCGAGCACTACCCGATGGTTCGCCGGGTGGCCTACCGCATGGTCTCTCGCTACCCCAGTTGCGTGGAGGCCGATGACCTGATCACCATCGGAACCCTTGGCCTGATCGACGCTGTCGATCGATTCGAGGAGAGTCGCAGCATCTCCTTTTCGGCCTATGCACGCATCCGGGTTCAGGGCGCCATCCTCGACGAACTTCGCAAGAATGACTGGGTCCCTCGCAGCGTGCGCAACCGTTCCACCCGCATTCGGGACGGCAAGCAGTACCTGACCAAGGAGCTGGGGCGAGAACCCACGACAAAAGAACTCGCCATCCACCTGGAGGTGGACGAGAAGCGCCTTGTGGAGATGATCGAGAGCAGTACCGTGCGCACCCTGGTCTCCATGGAAGAGGGTTCGGACGATGACGACGCTGTCCACCAGGGCCTGGTCTCCGAGGCTCCGACGCCCATGGAGGTGTCTGCACGCCAGAAGGTACGGGACCTGGTCAAGGGCGCCCTGCATGACCTTCCTGAGCGGGAGTGCCACATCGTGGAGCTCTACTACTTCCAGGATCTGACCTTCAAGGAAATCGGCGAGGTGCTCTCTGTCACGGAGAGCCGAATCTCCCAACTCCACTCCAGGTTGAAGCGCCGACTGCTCTCGCGCCTGAAGGGCGAGTTGGTGGAGTCCGATCTCGCCTGAGGGGTCTGGACCGAAATGGGCCAGCAGGGCGAAAGGCCGATGTTCTCCTAGTCGAAACACCGACGGACCACCGCCAGATCCTTGCCGGTGAAGCGAATGCCTCCGGGCCCCTCGGCGCCGCAGACTTTTCGCCCATTCAACTGCAGGCACGGATCGATGCGGGCGCCATCGGGTGGTGGAGTACCGGTGATCCCGATCCTGCACTGGGCAGGCCCTTGAGTGCGATCAATGCCCACCACGAAGGACTGGATTCGAATGTCGAAGAGTCCAGACAGTTCATCCCGGTAGGTCGCAAGAGCCACGGTAATGGGGGCAAGCTGTCCCACGGCGAGCACACCCTCCGAAACCGTGGGTGGCGTCCGAAATCCCTCTGGGGGCACCACGAGGCGAATGCCCCCCAACATCTCATCCTGGTTCCAGGAAATGTACAACTGGGCCGGTGGCACCAGGTGTGGAGACAGGCGCTTGGAGAGGTCCGTCAAGGGCTGCTGCTTGGTGAAGAAGCTCTTGTAGAGGGCACCGATCCCATCCCAGACGATCTCGATCTGGATCGGCTCAGCCCCCTCCGGTAGAACCGCGAGTTCGGCTGCAATCGGAGCGACTTCCTGGGTCGTTACCGGAGTCTCCGGCTCAGACGTCGGAGTCGTCTCCTGGCTGCATGCCAGAACCAGGACTCCCATCAAGACCTGATTCAGATCAGGCCCCGCCGCTTCCGAACGTCGCGCAGGGCCCGAGAAAATGCCATCTCGTACTCGACTGTACCCTCAGCGAAATTCTTGATCTGTCCACGGGCCTCGTCGCGAAGCTCTCGCTCGTCCACATCGTGAGACTTGATGAGGGTAAGGATCTTCTTCCACAGGGCGTGGTCGTCGGCGTAGACCTCTTCCACAAAGCGACTGATCATGCAGTTCTCCACGAACTGCCGCGCCAGGTAGCGCTCCACGTCGTCGCCCGTGGGGTGGTTCCACTCCTCGGCCCGCTGTGCTCGGATCTTGGGGTACTGGTCCGCACCAATACCCGACCGGGCCATGAAGTCGCGGGTCAAGTTGCGAAGCTCCATGTCCCGACGCAGGTACTCCTCCATGATGGAGATGAGGTCCTGCTCGGCCTCGGACTTGTTCTCGAGCTCGACTTCGATGTCGCCGTCCTCCATAAGGCGGGTGACGACGGCCGTAGCGACCTCGGGAATGCGATTGCGGTAGAGCTTCATGGGATGCCGCCTCCGTCAGAGTGGGTTGACGTACCCCAGCCCCACTCTCACAACACTCAGACCGTGGCCTGCCCTGAACACCGGCGAATCGGAAGAGAGTCCACCGAACCCGGTCCAGGGGTGCGCAAGCAGACCCCGTTTAGCCCGCCGTCCTGACCATGGCCACGTTCAGCCCGGCCACAGCCTTCCCCATCAGCCTCTGCCTGCGACCACCCCAATGCGTTCCAGGTCGATGTCCTCGGGTTCGATCCCGGGCTTCAGGTTGCAGCACAGGTCCGTGCGAGGCACAAAACCCTCTTCGATCTTGTCGAGAAGGAACCGGTGGTAGACCTCGTCCTTGTCCCCCTCGAATTCATAGGAGTGCATGTCGAGAATGCGAGCCCCGTACCGTCGACCGAACACCATGGCCGTGCCATCCAGGTATTCGACGTAGCCCTCGAAGAGGTACCGAAGATCCGCTGGCCCGAGCCCCATGGCGGCCGCTGACTTGGACGATGCGGCTTGCTCGGCCTCCGGCTCATCGGTCGACGGCGATTCATCTGCGGCCTCGGCCTCTGAGGACTCCGGAGCTTCCTCCTCTGCCATGGGCGGAGACGGGGCTGCTTCCTCTTCCTTCACTTCCTCTGGGCTCTCCGGGTTGATCGCCTCGAATTCAAAGGTCCCCTCGGCCTGGATCTGACCGTCCTCCGCTGCGGCCCCGCCCAACAAGACCCCGGAATCTGCCTGCTCCGCCATGGTCGGTGGCAGACCGGCATCCTCTTTGACCGCTTCCCGCGGTTTCTCCAGTTTGATCGCCTCGAGTTCAAAGGTCTTCTCGGCCCGGATCTCACCGAAGTCATCCACGGCCTCCGGTTCGAAATCAGCGTCCCAGTCCATGGCCTCGGGCTCTTCCCCCGTGCCTTCCTGTTCTTTCTCCTCGGCCTCCGATTCGAAATCAGCGTCCCAGTCCATGGCCTCGGGCTCTTCCCCCGTGCCTTCCTGTTCTTGCTCCTCGGGCTCCGGCGAAGCGTACGCAGCCAGGGGTGTGACCTCCTCCTCCGGCTCCGTCGAGACCGCGGTGACCTGGGACTCCTCTTCCTCGACATCGAACCCGTAGGTGTTCTCCCCTTCCGCTGGAGAACCATGCTCGACCGGTTCCTCGGGCGTTTCATCCGGCGCCGGCGGCAGCGCGAAGGCATCCTCCTCGGACTCCGACAGAGAGGTTGTCTCTCCAAAGGGATCGGACCCGTCCCCGGCCTGAATCGAAGGTTCGGAATCGAAGGGGTCCGA
The DNA here is from genome assembly GCA_964567625.1 of uncultured Enterobacterales bacterium. Lineage (GTDB taxonomy): Bacteria > Myxococcota_A > UBA796 > UBA796 > CAJQPC01 > CAYFPX01. Next base: position 40,906 of record CAZMNK010000020.1, read on the forward strand.
TGCTTCGGGAACCGTTTCCTGTGGAGAGGCCTCTTCGTCCCCAAAGGGGTCCACACCCTCCATGCCCGCTGGCCCTGGGAGATGTTCGGCCATCCCCTCGAACCCGCCACTTCCACCGTGAGGCAGCGCCTCTGCCACCGCTCCGCCTGCAGCCCAGAGGGACTCGCCGTCCCAGCCCGCCAACGAGGGACCCGACGCCACCCGAGTGACCACCTCCGGACTCGCGGCCAGGGTGAGCGCCCTGCCAAGGGGGCCAAGTTCCAATCGCAGGGGGATCCCGAAGGCGGAACGGACGGCTCCTGCCCACGCCTCTGCCTGGCTCTCCGAGCCAAAGAACCCCAGCACATTGGGGCCCAACTCAGCCGCCATCCCGCCCAGTTCCTCCGCCTGGGTCTGAAGTCCTGACCAGATTCCGCGAACTGCCCCCAGAATCAGTGGCTCCTCCTCGTCCTCGACCATGCGTCGAATGGCCTCGAGAAATCCGGCCTGTTCAACCCCCACCAGCACCAGGTCCACCTGGCCACCGTCCCCTCGAGGCGTCAACAGGGGCCAGGGCATCGGACCTGCCACAGGCCCCAGTCGACTGGTCCAGGTCTCCCCTTCTCCCTCTACCGGAAGGCAGCGGCCTGCCAACGCAGCGAGAACGTCCCAGGTGCCCAGGGCGACGGCGACCTTGGCATAGAGCGCCCCTGTGGCCGCCGTTCCCTCGCGCTTCAGCAATCGGTCCTGGGCCCCCTTGGTCACGCCGGCGGCCTTCAAGGCCCTGGCATCCAACAGTTCGGGCAGGACCTGGAGCGCCAGGGGCGCAATCCGCGGATCCAGGGCAAGGCCCTCAATGTCCGAACGGTCCCCGGCCAGGGCACGGAGACCAGCGCCTGCAGCGCCACCCTTCCCCTCCATGGCCACACGAAGAACGGCACTGATGGCCTGGTGGGCCACCGTCAGGATGCCCTCCTGCACCTCAATCCCCAGGACACCCGCAACGAGATCGAGGTCCGTGCCTGGTTTGAACACTCCTGAGGGCGCCACAAGAGCAAGCCGGTTCGCCACAAGAGCCTGGTACAGGCGTGTGGGCCGAACCCGTGCATCGAGGGCAGATGCCAGCGACCACGCCCCGCCAAGACGAGCGGACAGTGCCCAGGCCATTCCCTGCAGGTACTCAATTCGCGCGGGCAGGCGCTTGGACAGGTCCTTCAGGGACTTTCGTGCCCGCGATGCAGCAGCCGGACTGTAGGCCTTGAGTTCGTCCAGATCCCCCCAGACAACCTGAGAGGACTGGCGCACGGCTTCCAGCATGACCAGGGAAGTCGAGCGAGAGCCAGCCGCGGCCGCCTCGACCAGCAGCCGGGCCAGTATTGCCGTGGCCGGATCCTGGGCCAGGTCATCCGGTGACAACTCAGCCGGGTCTGCCGGCACTTCTCCAGCGACCACCTCTCCCATTGCCTGAGCCACCATCATGCCCAGCGGCTGGCGCAGGACCGGGGCGAAACCCACCGGACAACCACGCCAGGCCAGTCCCCCGTCCGGCGCAACGTCCATCCAGTGGGGCCCATCCACAGCGATCGATGGGAGCAGGGCCACAAGGTCCTCGACCGACCCGACCAGCCGGCAGTCCCCCAGCAGGGTCTCCAGCCACTTGATCACGTCCATCCGAAGGCTCTCCTGCAGGGAAGAATCTACCAGATGGAGCCTAGTCGGCCGCCTCTTCGGTCCCCAGTTGAGCCCTCACCTGCTCCGCCAGCACCGGATCCGACAGGTAGAGGAAGACCAGGGACTTCGGCCGGTGGGGCAATGACACCAAGGGGTGGGGCACCAGGCGTCCTTCCCTTGGAACCAGCAGTGTGACCACCTCCAATGGGTCCTCGTGGTGGCGCGGAAAGCCCAACAGGTCAAAGGCCTCCGCGATGCACGCCTCCCGCTCCGGAGAGGCAGGGGTCAATGAAGGGGCTTCAGCTCGCCCATCCCTTCCCAGGCGAAAGGACAGCTCGAACTCCTGGGGGGCCGCTGGAAGGTCCTCAAAGCAAGGAGCCAGGACGGGCAGCTGTCGGTGAAGGTGTTCCCGCACTGTGGCCTCCTCCAGGTACAACTGCGGCGACTGGTCACTGACTGGTGGTCCAGCCTGCGCCATGGAGAGCCAGAGGAGGATCATTGTGTCCCCTCTCCCCACCGCGTGGCCTGGGCCTCCAGGACTTGCTCCTGGACCAGGGTTCCCCCCGGCCCCTGGAGCACCACGGTGCGCGTCCAGTTCAGATCGTGGACCAGAATCCCACCCCACCGATCCCTGCGGATCTCTCCGGCCACGCCCCCGGCACAGGAGACCTGAAGTTCCCGGTCCGTCCCCGAACAGCGGAGTTGCCCCTCGTAGCGGAGGTCCGTGGCCAAAGACCGTTTGCGACTGCCCTCTGAGACCCAGTTGGCGACCACTTCGACCTGGTGGCCTCGGTCCTCATCGAGACGAACCGGGTACCGGGACAACGTTCGCTCTTCCTTGCCAGGCGAGACCTGTGGGATCTTCGGTGAGAACAAGGGGATGAGGATGTCCAGGGCGTCTCCATTCCGCCCGGGCCCCGCCAGGTGGTCCAGCCCATGGACTTCCAGGACCTCGCCACTCGGGAAGTGCCGGAGTTCCATCGCCCGGCCTGAGAGGCCATGGACCAGTCCCGTTCCCTCGTCGGTGAGTTCCTCCAGCAGAACCACGGTTCCCACCGAGCCATCCCTGTACAGCGTGGCATCAGCCAGCACGACACGCCCTCTGAGGACAAGCTGTTGATCCGGCACTGTGACCTGGAGGCCGTCCTCTCCCCGGGTCGAGAAATTTCCCCGGAGCCGGAGATCATAGATGCGCTCCTCGGTCTCCAAGGGCAGCCCCCCCTGAATCTGCAGGGGTGCACAGGCCTGGAGGGCGAACCAGAGGGTCAGCATTCAGCGGGGGTAACCCGAGCCCTGGCAAGATCCGTCTGTGCACGCACCTTCCCTGCTTGGCGTCATCCTCGCCGCCGGCGCCTCCAGCCGCATGGGCCACCCCAAGGGATTGCTCTCGTTACCCGATGGTCGCTCCCTGCTCCAGGCCCACCTCGACGGACTCGCTACCGCCTGCGACCGGGTGCTGGTCGTCACCGGGGCCCACACCCCGAACATCCAGGCGACCCTGTCTCCCGGGACGTGGAACCTGCACAACCCACACTGGCAAACCACCGGAGCCGTGGACTCCCTGGCACTGGCCCTGACCGAGAGCGGTGCCAGGTGCGCCATCGTGACCCCCGTGGACGTCCCCCCGGTACGGTCCACAGACCTGGCAGCCCTGGTCGCCGCCCCGGCCCCCGCGATCCTGTCCTGGAACGACCAGCCGGGCCACCCGGTTTTTCTGGATGACGCCATCTGCCGACGGGTGGCCTCAGGACCCGTGAAAGGAGGCTTGCGAACCCTCCTGGGTCAGGCCACTCGGGTCCAGGCAAGCACGCCCGACGTCCTCCTCAATCTGAACAGCCCGGAAGACTGGAAGGCATGGGTGTCTGGGGTTGCCCGGACCTAGTCCTCGTCATCATCGTCATCATCGGGGTTCCAGCTTGGGCAATCAGCCTCGTCCTCCTTGCCGGGTTGGATGGTGCAGACGATGTGGAGTGATGAGACGCCGGGGGCCACTTCCCAGATGTTGATGGGGTTGACGGTCTCCTCGACGGACAGGTCGAAGTCCAAGGAGCCGGAGCTGCCATCGATGTCCACGGGCTCCTGGTCCTCAAAATAGGCGACGACACTCGACCAGCTCGTCGGTCGGATGGCCAGGGGGCTCCCGTTCTCGGACACCCAGTCCGGATCGACCAGTTTGCGCAGTCCCCGGGCCACCCCAAGCCCCGCGATCGTGCCAGATTCGAAGAAGGACCACGCCGAGCCGTAGATGGCCAACCAGGACGCATCAAATGCATAGGCTGTGAACCCGGAGCTGGTGGCGTCTTCGTTGAATTCCGAGGCGAAAGCGGCCACGAAGGCGTCATAGATGAGGTTGTCGGGAGAGGCTGGGGCCGTCCCACGAACATCCCCGAACTTGGACTCGCCCTGGGTCGCATCCTCAAAGATGGCCAGGTCGAAACCGCCATCCGGTAGGAAGAGGCCCTTGTAATAGTAGTTCTCGATCGAGCCAGCGGCATTCAAGAAGGCCACAGTGTCGCTCTTTTCCGACGAGATGAAGAGCACCTCCTCCACCTGGCTGATGCCCGCGTTGATGACCTGCTCATCCCGAGCGGAAGCGTCATCAAAGGGGTACAGCGTGGCCACTCCACCCCGCTTGTCGAATTCCTCGGCAAAAACCTCGGCCAGTCCCTCCCCATAGGCGCCGGTCTCGTGGACCACAGCCACCCTGGACTTCCCTCTCTTCCGGATGTCCAACGAGATGACCACCCCCTGGAGATCGTCCGGTGGAGCGGTCCTCCACAACAGCCCGGGGTCGGCATCGGTCGGGTTCAGGCCATCGAGATCTGTGAGGGCTGGGCTGGTTGCCGAAGGCGAGATGACCAGGGTCCCAAAGGGCTCCACCGCCAGGAAGGCATCCTGGGTCCGTGAGGAGGTGGCAGGACCCACGATGGTGGCCACCCCCACCTGGTCCGCCAGGTAGACGGCCATCTCCACGTTTGCCGTCTCCTGGTCCAGTTTGTCCATCGTCAGGTCCTCGACGTTCGTGCAGTGAACGAAGCCGAATCCTCGGCCCTTGAGGCCCCCATTGTCGTTGACCTGGCGGATGGCCAACTCGATGGCCTGCACCTCCATGGGGAAGGCCTCCTCGTCATAGACGCTGCCAATGACGACCAGGTCACTGTAGCCCTCGGGGTCCTCCAGGAGGTCCAGCGGGGTGGTTCGAGAGCAGCGCACCTCGGGTTCCAGAGGGAGGCACAAGCCCGCGTCGTCGCCTTCGTCACTGCAGACCTGACCCCAGCCAAAAGTGTCCCTGCATTCCTGGTTCGACTCGCACTTCTTGTAGTCGACCTGGGTCAGCAGACATCCGGGACCTGCCCACAAGACAGAAAGAACCAGGATGGAAACACTCAAACGGCCGATGGCGACACCTCGCAACACCCGTGCAGTGTCCTAGAAACCACCCATCAGGACCAGCACGCCACCCCCGGGCGCTGGCGCCAGACCGGCCTGGAATCCACGATTTTCCACCTTGCGTGTGCGCAACAGCACCGCCACCCCCGTGGCAAGAAGCACGCCACCGGTGGCGTAGCTCAGGTCTGCGGCAAGGCTGAACCGGTGATCCTGGAGCAAGGCGCCGGCTGCTTCATTGGGGCACAGAAGTTCGTCTTCTTCTCCGTACGCTGCACAAATCCCTCTGGCTTCTTCCCGGGCGTTGAGCGCCATCACCCCAAAACCCACACCCACACCAGTTCCGACAACGCCCCCTACCAACAGGGCCACCGGCAGCCATAGACTCGGACCTGAAGGCGGGGGGACAGCAACCGGCACAGGCGCAGGGGGCTCAACCAACGCACTGTAGGGCACCGTCACCGGTTCGGGCGTGGCCTGCTCCGACAGACGCCGCTCCAGGTTGGCGATCCGACGATCCAGAGCACCCCGCTCCTCGGCAGGTGCAAAGGCCCGGTAGCGGTTCAAGGTGGCCAGGGCCTTGTCCCACTGTCCAAGTCGTTCCTGGGCATTGGCGATGTTCGTCAGGATGAGCTGCCGCTGGCTCAACCGGTAGGCTTCCTGCCAGGCCGCGATGGCGTCCTCGTAGCGCCCTTCGCTGTAGAGGATGGCCCCGTTCTCCCAGAGTTCGCGAGCCCTCTCATCTTCGGCTGTCGTCTTTTCCGCAATGGGCTCCTGTGCCAGAGCCACAGGTCCGGACAGTGCGCAGAGAGTGAGGAGGCTCAGCAAGTGTCAGTCATCCCAGGGGTTCTTCAGGTCGTTTCCGGCCTGCTTCCAGGGCTCCTCGGGCTCGGGCTCCAGCGAGGGCTCTGCAGGGTTGGCTCCCGACGCCCATGGATCGGCGATGTCGGAAGGGGGTGAGGAGCTCTCCTCCTCTGCCTCGGTGGCAACCCTGGACTCCTCCGCGGGGGTCGTCTCCTCGAGCGCCTCCGACGACGCCTCGGTCCCCACCTGCGACTCCTCCCTGGTGTCCTCTACCGGCTGTGCTGCCGGCTCAGGATCGCTCTCGGTACTGGTGACCGTCACGGGCTTGGAGGATGTCGATGTGCTCCGGGTCTGCCTGGAACGGCTGCTCTCCTGGCCCGAGGAACGGGGCCCTTGGCGACTCGTGGACCTGGTCTTGTTCGTGGGAGGTGTTTCCTCCTGGGTCTCCTCGGTCGTACTGGGCGGCACTTCCTCGGCAGCCTCCTCGACAACCGGGGAAGGCGGAACAGGAAGAACCCGAGGGCTCTCTGTCGTGGCGTTCACCGACCCGCTCTCGGGCAGCGCGAGCGCACTCCAGATCCCGTACACGATGGCCAGCCCCACCGCGAAACTGACCACGGCAACGAGGGCCAGTTGGCCGAGTCTGGGTGCCGAATCCTGCGGCAGGCTCTGCTGCTGCTCCATCGTGTCGAACGACGCCGAGACCCCCATCGACGGCAGGTCGGTCGGTCCCATGGCGAAGGGCATCAACTCGCTGATGAGCGCCTCCATGTCCGGATGGCGATCGTCGGGATCCTTGCGGAGGGTCTTCAACACCACGTCTTCGAGTCCGGGCGGGTAGCTCCGCTCGGGGACCAACTCGGAGAAGGGCGGCGCGTCCCGGGCAAGGTGCGCCGTCATGGTGGCGGTACGGCTGGCACCATGGAGTGGATAGCGACCGGTCAGGGAACAATAGAGCAGGATGCCCAGGGAGTAGATGTCCGCCCGGTGATCGAGTTCGTCACCGCGAACCTGCTCCGGTGCCATGAAGTGCGGAGACCCCAACACGATTCCGTGGCTCGTCAGCTTCTGCTCCGCGCCGGTGATCTTCACCAGGCCAAAGTCCACGACCTTGACGTGCTCTTCATCGTGCTCGTCCTGACCGATGAGGACGTTGGAGAGCTTGATGTCCCGGTGAATGACGCCATTGGCATGTGAGTAGCGCAGCGCCCTGCAGACCTGGAGGACCAGTTCCACGGCCCTTGGCGACTCCAGCGGCCCCTTCTTGAGCAGCTGGGCGAAGCGGGGGCCCTCCACGTACTCCATGGCGATGAAGCAGTCCCCGTCCTCGGTCTCCCCATAGTCATAGACCGTGACGATGTGAGGGTGGCTGAGGCTGGCCAGGGTCTTGGCTTCCAGTCGGAATCGCTCCTGGAAGGCCCCACGATCCTCGGCGTCATCGCTGGCGGCATGCACGATCTTCAGAGCGACCTTTCGGCTCAGGCCGAGTTGGTGCGCCAGGAAGACAGTCGCCATTCCTCCTCGCGCCACAAGGCGCTCGATCTCGTACCGTCCAGCGACCACCGATCCCTCTCCGAGGGCCCGGTAGAGGCCGGGGGACGACTCCGTCTGGCCGCGATCCTGCGTCGGCATCCTGGCTTGACGGTAGCATGTTCTCACTTGGGGCGGCCCGTTCAGAACCCCACAATGAGACCCACGGCATCACTCCGTGAGTGCAGCCCCCAGGGCCTCCGGGGTGTGGACTGGGGGGAGGCAGGTGCTGTTCCGGCACACCCATCCAGTGGCCCGCCCTTGCCGGGCATCGCGCCCGGACATCCAGGGCAGGAGATCCGAAGCCTCGGCCCGAACCCGCGCCAGGACCCTCAGGGGATGGTAGCCCCTCTGGACCACCGCCCAGAGCGCCTCCGCTTCGGCGCCATCCGGTCCGACAACCGCCACCTCCTGTCCACCCCGGCTCCGCCATTCCCCCGCGAGAAGCTCGGGCCCCAGCGCCCGTGGCGCCCGGTCCAGGATCGGTCGCGCTGCGCAGAGCAGGCGTTCCGAGACCCCCAGCAGATCCTCCCGGTCGGTGAGCAGCCCCAGGCGGTGCCAGGCCAGGGCCGCGATGCCATTCCCGGAAGGGACCGCACCGCTGATCAGGCTCTGAGTCCGGACCACGAGTTGTTCCGCATCGTTTCCAGTGTGGAAGAAGCCACCGGACTCCTCGTCCCAGAACAGCTCCATGGTCCGATCCGCCAGCGCCAGGGCCCGCTCCAGCCAACCCGTGTCGCCCCCGGACTCGAAGAGATCGAGCAGGCCCTGGACCAGCCAGGCATGGTCGTCCAACACCCCCGGCACATGGGCCTTGCCGTCCTTCCAGGTGCGCTGCAGCCTTCCATCCACAGTGACCCGGTCCAGGAGGAACGCTGCCGCCCGCTCGCCCGCATCCCGATAGCGGGGCTCCTTCAACGAACCCGCTGCCCGGGCAAAGGCGGAGATCGTCATGCCATTCCAGGCGGTGATGATCTTGTCGTCCAGTCCCGGGCGAACCCGGTGTTCCCTGGTCTCGGCCAGCACCGGCAGGATGCGGTCCAGAAAGAGACGGTCCACGACGGAGAGGGCATCCCAGGGCACCGGCAACCGCAAGGCCGATCGACCCTGCTCGAAGTTTCCGGTGTCCGTCACCTCCAGCAGGGCTGCCGCCCGATCGCCATCCTCTGTTCCAAGCGCGGACCTCAAACCCTCGGGTGTCCAGACGTAGAACAGCCCTTCTTCCCCTTCGCTGTCCGCATCCAGGGCGCTGTAGAACCCTCCATCCGGGTGAGTCAGCTCACGGAGCACGAAGTCCAGGCAGCGGCGGGCCACCCGCGCGTAGCCCTCCTGCCCGGTCACCCGCCAGGCATCCACATAGACCGGGGCAAGCTGGGCGTTGTCATAGAGCATCTTCTCGAAGTGGGGAATCCGCCACTCCCTGTCCACCGAGTACCGGGCGAAGCCCCCCCCCGGCCAGGTCATGCATGCCGCCCAGCGACATCTTGTCCAGAGTCTCCGTGGCCATGACCAGCGAACGCTCGTCCCCGCTCAGGCGATGGTGGGCCAGCAGTGCAGCCAGCGCTCCGTGGGGCGGAAACTTGGGCTGGGGCCCGAATCCTCCCCAGGCCGGATCGAACTCCTGGGCAAAGGAGCGGGCCGCGGTCTCGAGCCAGTCCTGGCCCGGTCCCGGCGCGGGGGCCGGGAGACGGGACAGGGCCTCGATGTGTGAGACCACGTCCTTGCCGACCCCCTCGACCTCGGTCCGGTGCTCGCGCCAGATCCGGTCCACATGGGCCATCACCTGGGCAAAGGACGGCATGCCTTGTCTGGGTTCGGGAGGAAAGTAGGTTCCTCCAAAGAACGGGAGTCCCCCCGGGGTCATGAAGACGGTCATCGGCCAGCCGCCGTGCCCTCTGCTGAAGGCCTGGACCGCCTTCATGTAGATCTCGTCCAGGTCCGGCCGCTCCTCCCGGTCCACCTTGATGTTCACGAACAGCTTGTTCATGACCTCGGCCGTCGCGGGATCCTCGAAGCTTTCCCGCTCCATCACGTGGCACCAATGACAGGCGCTGTAGCCCACACTGAGCAGGATCGGGCGGTCCCACTCCGCAGCCCGCTCCAGTGCCTCAGGCCCCCAGGGATACCAGTCCACCGGGTTGTGGGCGTGTTGCAGGAGGTAGGGGCTGGTCTCGGCGGCAAGGCGGTTGGACATGCCAAATCCCTATCTCTGTCAGCCCCCCAGGGCGGCCAGGCCGAGCTTTGCCAGGGGAACGACCAGGCCGGGCAGCATCCCGAACAACAGGACTGCGGCACATGCCAGCCCGAGCACCCCGTTGACGGTCGGGCTTCGCTCGATCGGGAGGGGTCTGCCCTCCGCGTGCATGGTCATCACCACGATCGGCCGCAGGTAGTAGTAGACCCCCAGGGCCCCACCCAGGGCTCCCACGACGGCGAGGCCTGTGTAGCCGGCACCCACAGCGGCCGAGAAGACGTAGAACTTGGCGACAAAGCCCATGGTCGGTGGAATGCCCGCCAGGGAAAGCAGACAGAGGGACAGGCCCGCTGCGAGCCAGGGGCGCTCCCGGGCAAGGCCTGTCAATCCCCGGATGTCCGTCAGGTCCTGGCCTTCAAAGGAAAACAGCGTGAGAACAGCAAAGGCCCCCATGCTCATAAAGACGTAGGCCAGCAGGTAGAACAGGAGCCCCGAGGCATGGGAAGTGTCTCCGATCGCCACCAGCGCCATGAGCACGAACCCGGCATGGCCGATGGAACTGTAGGCCAGCATTCGCTTGAGATCGTCCTGGACCAGCGCTGCCAGGTTGCCCAGCAGGATGGTCAGGGCAGCCATCACCCACAGGATGCCCACCCACTCGTCCTTCAGGTCCAGAAATCCGACCACCAGCACCCGGCCGAAGGCCGCAAAGGAAGCGGCCTTGACCCCTGTGGCCATCAGGCCAGTCACTGCCGTCGGTGCGCCCTGGTAGACATCCGGCGCCCACATGTGGAAGGGCACTGCCGCGACCTTGAAACCAAAGCCCACGATCAACAGGCCCATGCCGGTGGACAACATGGCGCCACCTGCTCCGTGAGCGATGGCGTCCCTGATCTCCGGCAGGTTCACCGTGCCCGTGGCGCCGTACACAAAGGCGATGCCGTAGAGCAGGATGGCCGATGAGAAGGCCCCCAGGATGAAGTACTTGAAGCCGCTCTCGACCGAGCGAGGGTCCGTCCGCTTCATCCCGCACAGGATGTAGAAGCTGATGGACATGATCTCGAGGGCGATGAACAACATGACCAGGTCATTGGCCATGTTCATGAGCAGCATGCCCATCGTCGCGAACAGGGTCAGGGCGTAGTACTCGCCGATGGGCAGCCCGATGCGGGCCAGGTAGTCAGGGGAGACCACCACGGCGAGCAGCGCGGCGATGAGCACCACCACGTTGAAGAAGCTGCTGTAGGCGTCAAAGGCGACCATTTCGGCAAAGCCTGTGCCGCCGATCTCGGCCTGGACCAGGACGGTCAGGGCCAGGGCGCCGGCGATGGCAGCCATCGACAGGAGCAGGTGTAGACGCTTGTCCTGGGGCCGCTGGGTGGCCTCGACCAGGAGCACCACCATGGCGGCCACAAAGAGCACCAGGACCGGAGAGAGCGCCAGCAGATCGGCACCAAGCTGGACCGGTGCCGAGACAAGGGCAACGCTGAGCAACGGGGTCATCAGTGGTGCCCTCCTTCCAGAACGGGGGCGACGGATTCAGCCGGTAGGGGCTGGGCATCCCAGGTGGTGGGCGGGTCAGCATGGGAGACCATGACCTCCACCAGCCGGTCCACCGACGGCTCCATGACCTTCAAGAACGGACCAGGTGCGACCCCCATCGCCACACAGAGCACCAGGATGGGAGTCAGGTAGGCCCACTCACGAGGGGTGAGGTCCTGGCCTGCCAGGGCCTTGTTGTCCGGATTGGTCAGGGGCCCGAACAACACCCTCTGGACCATCCACAACAGGTAGACGGCCCCAAAGATCACGCCAGTGGCCGCCGCAGCGGTCATCCACGGCGAGTACTGGAAGGCACCCAGGAGAATCAGGAACTCGCCCACGAAACCGTTCAGCCCCGGCAGCCCCACCGAGCTCAGGACGATGACCATGAAGACGAGGCTCGTGGCCGGCAGGACCTTGGCAATGCCGCCGAAGTCCCCAATGGCCCGGGTGTGGCGCCGCTCGTAGAGAATGCCCACCATCAGGAAGAGTCCACCGGTCGACACGCCATGGGCGAGCATCTGGAAGACAGCCCCGCTCACCCCCTGGGCGTTCATGGCGAACAGGCCCAGCATCACGAAACCCAGGTGACTGACCGAGGAGTACGCGACCAGCTTCTTGATGTCGTCCTGGACCATCGCCACCAGTGCGCCGTACACGATGCCGATGACCGCCAGCCCGCCAATGCAGGGGGCGAAATGAACCGCCGCTTCCGGGAAGAGCGGAATGGCAAAGCGGACGAAGCCATAGGCGCCCATCTTCAGCAGCACCCCGGCCAGGACCACCGAACCCCCCGTCGGGGCCTGCACGTGGGCATCCGGTAGCCAGGTGTGCACCGGGAACATCGGAACCTTGATCGCAAAGGCCAGCGCAAAGGCTCCAAAAAGCCAGTACTGGACGCTCGGGAGCAGGTCCACCCCGTACAGGTCCGTCACCAGGGCGCTGTAGGTCCCCGAGTTCTGCTCGGCGTAGGCCTTGTAGAGGACGATGATGGCGACCAGCATCAAGAGCGAGCCAGCCATCGTGTAGAGGAAGAACTTGATGGTCGCGTAGATGCGGTTCTCACCGCCCCAGATCCCGATGAGGAAGTACATCGGGATGAGCATCAACTCCCAGAACACGTAGAAGAGAAAGGTGTCCAGGGCGGCGAAGGTGCCGACCATGGCCATCTCGAGCACCAACATCCAGCCCAGGTATGGGCCCAGGTTCTTCGAGATGTAGGGGGTGGCGGAGACCACGACGATGGGCATCGTCAGGGTCGTCAACAGGATGAGCAGCAGGCTGATCCCGTCGATGCCCAGGGCATAGGAGACGCCAAGGTCAGGCATCCAGGCCACGGTCTCGGTGAACTGGAAGGCCGGCCCATAGGGATCGTAGTCGGCGTACAGGAGCAGGCTGAAACCAAAGGTGGCCAGCGAGGTGGCCAGGGCCAGGCCTTTGACCACCCGCTCCGATGCCAGGAAACAGGCGATTCCACCGAGCAACGGGAGGAAGATGAGGATCGAAAGAAGATGGTCCATCATGCTGTCCTCACGCCACCGCGAACCAGAAAAGGACAACCACGGTTCCACCGGCGATGGCGAGCGCATACCCCTGGATCTGGCCGACCTGGAGGCGTTTTCCGTATTTCCGTCCCAGGGCGAGAGCCGTCCGGCCCACCCGGTTGACCGTGCCGTCGATGAAGACCACGTCCACCACACCCCACAGCCCCTGTCGGCTGAAGAAGTGGATGGGCTTCAACACCAGGGTCTCGTAAAGCTCGTCCACGAACCACTTGCCGTGGGAGAGTTGCCACAGCCGTCCGGGTTCCACCGCATGAGGGTCCGGCTCGGACGCCGTGACCTTGCCGTAGTGCTTGTAGGCCGCCCCTGCCCAGGCAAAGACCCAGAGCATGGTCACCCCGGCGACCACGAACTCCTGGTCGAAGTTCGGAGTGAACGCCAGCGCATCAAAGGAGTGGTGGAAGACCGGGTGCAGGAAGTGGTGAAGCTTCTCGGCGCCTGGCAGGTAGTGGGGCAGGTTGAGCAGGCCCCCGAACAGGGAGAGGACCGCCAGCACCACCAGGGGCCCGGTGATGAGCCAGGGAGACTCGTGGGGTTCGCCATGGTGATCGGCGTCCCCGTCGTGGTCGTCATCGTGGGCGTGGCCACCCCGGTATTCCCCGAAGAACGTCATCAGGTAGAGCCGGGTCATGTAGTAGGCGGTGAGGCCGGCCCCGACGAAGGCCATGGCGTAGCAGATCAACTGGATGGGAATGCCTGCACCCAGGAGAGCCACGTGCTCGGGAGGCGTACTCCAGGCCAGCCACAGGATCTCGTCCTTGGAGAAGAAGCCCGAGGTTCCCGGCACACCGATGATGGCCAGCCAGGCCGCGGTCATACACCAGAAGGTCACGGGCATGGCCTTGCGCAGCCCGCCCATCCGGCGCATGTCCTGCTCATGGTGCAGGGCGTGAATGACCGAGCCCGCCCCCAGGAAGAGCAGCGCCTTGAAGAAGGCATGGGTCATCACGTGGAAGAACCCGGCCACGAAGTGCCCCAGGCCTACAGCCATGACCATGTACCCGAGCTGGGAAACAGTGGAGTAGGCGAGGACCTTCTTGATGTCGAACTGGGTCATGGCGATGGTCGCCGCGAACAGCGCTGTGAAGGCCCCGGTCAGCGCCACCACGCCCATCGCCACCGGCGAGAGGACGAACAGGAAGTGGAACCGGCAGATCAGGTACACGCCTGCGGTGACCATCGTGGCCGCGTGGATGAGGGCGGACACCGGGGTGGGTCCAGCCATCGCATCGGGCAACCAGACGAAGAGCGGCATCTGGGCAGACTTGCCGGTCACCCCACCGAAGAACAGCAGGCAGATGCCGGTGATGGCCAGACCGCCCGCGGGAAGCAGGAAGGGGTAGAGCCGGACCACCTCTTCCAACTCCTGGAAGTTCAGGGTGGCGTGGCTTCCCAGCTGCCAGAACAGCCAGAAAGCGCCCAGGATGAAGCAGAAGTCCCCCACCCTGTTGGTGACAAAGGCCTTCTTGCCGGCGCTCGCGAATTCCGCGTTTTCGAACCAGAACCCGATCAGCAGGTAGGAACAGAGCCCGACACCTTCCCAGCCCACGAACATCAGCAGGAGGTTGTCCCCCATCACGAGCAGCAGCATCGCGAAGACGAACAGGTTCAGGTAGCTGAAGAACCGCCAGACCGAGTGCCGATCAGACTCATCCGACATGTACCCGATGCTGTACACGTGGATGAGGAAACCAACGCCGGTGATGATGCACATGAAGCTGGCGGACAGGGGGTCCGCCAGGAAACCGATGTCCGCAACGAACCCGCCGGTCTCGATCCAGGTGTAGAGCGTCGTGGCAAGGACCGTGCCTTCATCCGCCGCCAACAGCTCCCGAAGCACACCGAGGGAAAGCACAGCCGCCACGCCCAGCGCGGCCGTGGCGAGCCAGCCCGAGGCCTCTCTGGAAATGCGCCGCCCAAGGCAGGCCACCACGATGGCGCCCAACAAGGGGAGCGCGGGGATGACAGGAAGCAGGGATTCCATGGTGTCAGCCCTTCAAC